>NZ_JBHVSI010000013.1:0-175614 GCF_042885335.1 Neobacillus sp. NPDC058068
GGGTCTCACCTGTCCCGCTGCTCCCGCAGGAGTCTCGCGCCTTCCACTCCAATCAACATTGTGCTCAAAATCAACAATGTGCTTTAACACAGCCTAAAAATAAAGAAGGTTGGATGAGATGGATATTGTTTATTGGCTGATCATAGGTGTTCTTTTTGTTGTTGCTTTCGTTGGGCTGGTGTACCCCATTATCCCCAGTGTATTATTCTTGTTAGCAGGATTTTTATTATACGGCGTGTTCTTTGGTTTCGAGTCATTCCATTGGCTGTTTTGGGTGATTGAGGGATTGTTTATTGTTCTTTTGTTTATCGCAGATTATATTGCCAATATGATTGGAATAAAAAAATATGGCGGCTCGAAAGCAGGAGTTTGGGGAAGTACGATTGGCATTATCCTTGGCCCATTTGTTATCCCTGTTCTCGGAATCCTCATTGGCCCATTTATCGGAGCGATAGCGGCTGAATTGATTTTCAACAAAAGAAAATTTGGTGATAGCTTAAAGATCGGTTTCGGCTCTGTTATTGGTTTTATCAGTAGTGTTCTGACCAAAGCGATCGTTCAAGTCATTATGATTGCCTACTTTTTTATAGTGATTAAATAAAAATAGCCACCATTTTAATAAAGCTTTGGTGGCTTTTGGCTGATTAATTTATCCCGCAAATTTCAAAAGAGCAGTTTTGACAATCTACCTCTTCTTTTAAATAGTTTAAGTTTTTTACGGTAAACATTTGGTTTTCATACAAAATAATGTCCTTCTCGCGAAGCTCTTTTAATGAACGTTGAATGACTTCTCTTGTCCCGTATGTTAAATTGGCTAACTCTTGATGGGTTAGGGGCAGATCAATAAGGATGCCATCTTCAGTTTTCATGCCATAGGTGTTGCAAAGACGGATGAGGATGGAGTATAGACCGCCTTTCTTCCCGTTCATAATTAAGTCCTGGCATTTCATCTGTGCCTTTAAATATCCGGTACTTAACCAGGAAACAAAAGCATTCATTGCTTCGGGGTCGGTTAAGATAAAATCTTCAAATTGTTCTCTTTTAATGACCAGAAGCTCGCAGTCGCTTAATGTTTTAGAGTAAAACTGATAACGGGGATTTGCTTTAAAAAGCTGATACTCAACAATTAGTTCTCTATCGTTTAAGATTTTTAAAATAAACTCTTTTCCGCGCAAATGGACTCTTCCAAGTGCAATACTTCCTTTAAGCAATAAGTAAACATATTGGGCTGGATCCTTTTCTTGAAAAAGAACGGATCCAGATTTGAATTTTTGAATGGGCTCTTTTTTTTGGAAAAATTGAACCATTGAACTATATATTGAAAAATGAGGATCTTGCATATCAGACACTCCTTTCATCCCTTTCAACTTGATTAAAATGAATTATTAACAACATGTCAATAGAGTATTTACCAGTATTAGGAATAATTTGAGTAAGATATGACAAAAATCGTTGACAGAATGCCGTTTAGGTGAATCATGACAATTTTTCGAAAAATGATAGATGACCATTCGTTGTAAAATAAAGAATAAAAATCTTTCAAATGGGTATTGTATTTATGGTGGGACTGTAAGCATTTTATTTGAAACGATGAACCAACTTTGGTATCTTTAAAACAAAGCTTTAGAAATATTCTAAAAATCAGTTTGGTTTTTTTAATATCTCTGAGGCCAAAATCATGTATACATAGGAGGAGTTTAATATGGCGTTTGAATTACCACAATTACCTTATGCAGAAGATGCACTTGAACCGCACATTGACAAAGAAACAATGAACATTCATCACACTAGACACCACAACACTTATGTTACTAACTTAAACAATGCACTAGCTGGTAACGAAGAATTATTATCTAAATCAGTGGAAGAAGTAATTGCCAATTTAGATTCGGTTCCAGAAGCTGCTCGTACAGCAGTACGCAACAATGGCGGCGGACACGCAAACCATTCTTTATTCTGGCAAATCCTTTCTCCAAATGGCGGCGGCGCACCAGCTGGTGAACTAGCTGACGCAATCAACAATAAATTTGGCAGCTTTGAAAGTTTTAAAGAAGAATTCGCCAAAGCAGCAACAACTCGTTTCGGCTCTGGCTGGGCTTGGCTTGCTGTAAACAACGGGGAATTAGAATTAACTAGCACTCCTAATCAAGACTCACCATTAATGGAGGGCAAAACTCCTATCCTTGGTCTTGATGTGTGGGAGCATGCTTATTACTTAAAATATCAAAACAAGCGTCCAGACTACATCGGTGCATTCTGGAACGTTGTAAACTGGGACGAAGTTTCTAAACGTTATAACGAAGCAAAATAAATGGAAAACGAAAAAGGCGGCCGCTGGCTGCCTTTTTTCGTTTTCCGAAATTATTGAATAAGAACAAGCGCCCAGATAAAGACTACCCTTATACAAAGGGGAGTTTTTTTATGGCAAAAAAATTTAAATTATTAGGTGAAGTAGAGTTAACCAAAGATCTATCACTGTTGCTTATTATTGGCGGGTTATACTCATTGAGTGTTGCTCTTTCCAACACATTTGTGAATATTTATCTTTGGAAACAAACGGGAAAGTATTCTGATTTGGCCCTTTATAATCTCTCAATTGTGGTCCTACAGCCCTTAACGTTTATTTTAGCGGGCAGATGGGCTAAGAAAATCGACAGGGTCATTGTGCTAAGAATTGGTGTTATCTTTTTGGCTGTTTTTTACTTGTCTGTATTAATTACAGGGACGAAAGCACACACCTTTTTACTACTGTTGGGGAGCCTGCTTGGGATAGGATACGGGTTTTATTGGTTAGCCTACAATGTGTTAACCTTTGAAATCACAGAACCTGAGACGAGGGATTTTTTTAATGGGTTTTTGGGAGCGTTAACGTCTGCGGGAGGAATGATTGGTCCGCTGACTGCCGGTTTCATTATTACCAGATTTGAAAAATTCACAGGGTACACGTTTGTTTTTGGTTTGTCATTAGCCTTATTCGCACTTGCTGTGTTCATGAGTTTTTCGTTAAAACCACGGCCAGCAGCGGGGAGATATTGCTTTAAGCGGATTTTGGAGGAAAGAAAACATAATAAAAATTGGCGTCTCATTACAAATGCCCACTTTTTCCAGGGGTTAAGAGAAGGGACGTTTTTATTTATCATCTCCGTCTTTGTTTACATTTCGACAAATAGTGAAATGGCATTAGGGACATTTGGTCTGATTAATTCGGGGATTTCATTTATTGCTTATTATCTAGCCTCGCGCTTAATTAAAAAAAATCATCGGAAAAAAGCGATCCTTATGGGCGGGATTCTTCTTTATGCTGCAGTCCTAGTGATTGTATGGGATGTGAATTTCGCCAAACTGTTAATCTACGCAGGGATGATTGCGATCGCCTATCCACTGTTGCTCGTTCCGTATATGTCAACTACATACGATGTGATTGGAATTGGCTGGAAAGCTGCAGAAATGCGAATTGAGTATATTGTCGTCCGAGAAATATTCTTAAATCTTGGCAGAATTGTTTCGATTTTAGCATTTTTAGTAGCAGTAACAAGGTTTAATGATGTAAAAAGTATTCCGATTTTACTATTGGTTTTGGGTGCTGGTCATTCATTGATTTACTTGTTTATCAGAAAGGTTCAATTACCTGCTGCGTAATGCGATGAGTTTCCGCTCATCGCATTTTTAGTTGAAGTTTTTAAAATGGTAAGTGTTATTCATAGAAAAAAGGCGCATTATCTTATAGAATAGAGGAAGTTATCTTATGGCTAGAAAAAAGGAAGTGTATATAGACTTTGAATAATAAAAAGAAAAAGAAGAAGACACATGTCCCGTTTCGCTTGAACATGGTTTTCTTTGTGGTTTTTGTGCTATTTTCCGTTCTCATTTTGCGTCTTGGTGAAATACAAATTGTTTTCGGTGACGATTTTAAACGGGAGTTGCAGCGGACCGAAGATATTACGGTTAGTAATCCAGTGCCGCGTGGAAAGATGTTTGACAGAAATGGGAAAGTCATTGTTGACAATACCCCGTTAAATGCGATTACGTATACAAAATATCAAAATACAAATCAAAAGGAAATGCTTGATACGGCAGAAAAATTAGCAAAAATCATTACAGTTGATACGACAAAGGTCCGTGATCGTGACAAAGAGGATTATTGGATCTTAAAAAATCCCGACAAAGCAAAGGCATTAATTACAGAAAAAGAATGGAAGTTATACGACGATAAACAATGGGAATATAAGCAAATTTATGCTTTGCAGATTAAAAGAATCCCGACAGCTGAAATCGCTGCTTACAAAAATGATGACCTCAAAACCATTGCGATTTTAAAGCAATTTAACAGTGGATACGCCTTAACACCGCAAATTGTCAAAAATAAAGATGTAACTTCAGAAGAATTTGCCATTGTCAGTGAAAATTTAGAGAATCTTCCTGGTGTCGATACCACAACCGACTGGGACCGAATGTATGCCTTTGGAAATACGTTAAAATCAATTCTGGGAGACGTAACTACCTCCGAAGCAGGCATACCTAAGGAACAGTTAGAAAAATATCTTGTTCGTGATTACAGCCGAAACGACCGAGTAGGAAAAAGTTATCTCGAGCTTAAGTATGAAGATGTTCTCCATGGTCAAAAGGCAAAAGTAAAAAATGTAACAGATAAAACAGGAAAAATCCTTTCTACTGAAGTAATTTCGGAAGGCAAGCGGGGAAAAGATCTTGTATTATCAATTGATATGGATCTGCAGCAGCAAGTAGAAAAAATCATTGAAGAGGAGATGTGGAAGGCCAAGCAAAAGCCAGGCACCGCTCTTTTGGATCGTGCTTTTGTGGTCTTAATGAATCCTAATACTGGAGAAGTGTTATCGCTTGCCGGAAGGCAAATTACGAAGGAAGACGGCAAAACGGAAATGAGAGACTTTGCCGGTGGGAATATTACCACTTCCTATAACGTTGGTTCAACTGTCAAAGGGGCAACCATTTTAACCGGCTATAAAACAGGAGCAATTAGTCCAGGAGATTATCTTTTTGATGAGCCATTAGTATTCAAAAATACAAAACCAAAAAAATCCTGGAAGAATTTTAATTCCATTAATGACCTTAGGGCATTACAGGTTTCATCCAACGTGTATATGTGGAAAACGGTTATTGCTATGGGAGGTGGAAGGTATGTTCCAAACGGTCCACTTCTAATAAATGCGGAGAAGACGTTCAGCACGCTGCGCCAATCCTTCGCACAATTCGGTCTAGGAACGAGGACAGGGATTGACCTCCCTAATGAAATGAGCGGTTTTCCAGGTTCAAATGCCCAGTCAAGTTTAGCTCTAGACCTTGCTATTGGCCAATATGATACGTATACACCGATACAGCTCGCACAGTATGTGTCCACGATTGCAAACGGAGGTAATCGTATGCAGCCCCATGTTGTAAAGGAAATTCGTGAACCGGTCATGGATAGTAATGAATTAGGTCCGATAATCCAAGAAATCCAACCTAAAGTGTTGAATCATTTAGATTTGAAAGATGAATGGATCAATCGGGTGAAGGAAGGATTCAGAATGGTTATGCAGGTTGGTGATGGTACAGGTGTTTCTAAATTTAAAGGTGCTGCATATAACCCGGCTGGAAAAACAGGAACAGCACAAGCATTTTATGACGGTCCTGTTAAATCGCAAAAGAATACAGATGTTATGAACCTAAGTCTTGTCGCCTTTGCGCCATTTGATAAGCCAGAAGTGGCTATGGCCGTTGTTGTCCCATGGGCATATCAAGGAAGTACTGGTCCAAGTATTAATATGGAAATCGGCAAGAGAGTAATGGATGCATACTTTGACTTGAAGAAATCACGTCCTCTAGATGAAGGAACTGCGGATAGTACGCAACAAGCAGAGAATGCTGACACCACTCAAAACAGCCAGCAAACTGGCCAATAATAGTTTATCGAAACACCTGTCTCAAAGTTGAGGCAGGTGTTTTTTACATATTTAAATAAATTAATGAGAAATATAAATATAGGCAATTGGTTAATCCAATTTAGCTAAGGAAGTCAATAGGAGCAATTTCCCAATTTACAAAAGCTCAATGTATATTTACAAAACCTTTACAATTCATTAAAACGCAGTTTACAGTAATCCGTTATTCTAAAACATGTAAGGCAGACAAACATCATCACCATCAAAAACCTTAGGGGGAATAAAGGAAATGAAAAGTTTGAAAAAATTAAGCCTCGGTACAATTTTTGCAGCATCAATGGTCTTCATGGCTGCTTGTGGGGGCGGAGCTTCTAATGACAACACAACTGGAACAGACAAGACAAACGAAGCACCAAAAACGGAAGAAAAACAAGAACTTTCTGGCTCATTAACTGTTTCTGGTTCATCTGCCATGCAACCATTAGTAGCAGCAGCTGCTGAAGAATTTATGAATGCAAATCCTAAAGTTGATATACAAGTAAATGCTGGCGGATCTGGTACAGGCTTATCACAAGTTTCTGAAGGATCTGTACAAATTGGTAACTCAGACGTATTCGCTGAAGAAAAAATTCCTGATAAAGCAAGTGAGCTTGTTGACCACAAAGTAGCGGTTGTAGGTATGACTGCAGCGGTTAACCCTAAAGTCGGCATTAAAGATATTAAAAAAGAAGATTTAATTAAAGTATTCACTGGAAAAATTACTAACTGGAAAGAACTTGGCGGAAAAGACCAAAAGATCGTTCTTGTTAACCGTCCTGATTCATCAGGTACACGCGCAATTTTCAATAAGTTTGCTCTTGATGGCGCAACTCCTGCTGAAGGTATTACTGAGGATTCTTCAAACACGGTTAAAAAGATTATCAATGAAACAGACGGAGCAGTCGGATACCTTGCTTTCTCATACTTCACTGATGATGCCGTAACACCACTTGCTATTGATGGTGTAGAACCAAATGAAGAAAATGTACAATCGGGCAAATTCCCAGTATGGGCTTACCAACATTCTTATACTAAAGGTGAAGCTGATGGTGTAGCAAAAGCATTCCTAGAGTATTTAATGTCAGATGAGATTCAAACTACTTTATTAAAAGAACAGGGCTACCTTCCTGTCACAAAAATGAAGGTAGAACGTGATGCAAAAGGAAATCAAAAAGATCTATAAGCTGAATCAATAAATGGATAAAAAAGGGTAAGTGCAGATATGCATTTACCCTATTATGACGTATTTTAGGGGTGTTTGGTGCATTATGGAAAAGATTATTCCTGCAAAGGAAAGATTGATAAAATCCTCAAAAAATAGGATGGATGGGGAATTACGTGGAAAGATTCTAGTTATTCTATGTGCCGTAATTATGATATCTGCAACCATATCCATTACTATTTTTCTAGGCACAAAAGGTTTACAATCATTTATTAACAATGGTGTCAGTCTTATTGAGTTCTTAACCAGTACACACTGGAATCCTACAAATCAAGCCAATCCGGAATATGGCGCCCTGCCGTTTATTTTCGGTTCATTTGCCGTCACATTTCTTGCAGCGCTTATCGCGGCACCATTAGGAATTGGGGCTGCAATCTTTATGACGGAAATTGCACCTTCATGGGGAAGAAAAATATTACAGCCAGTCGTTGAGCTATTAGTGGGGATTCCATCTGTCGTTTATGGATTCATCGGGCTTACAGTGTTAGTTCCATTTGTAAGGGCACATGTGGGTGGACTAGGTTTTAGTTTGCTATCCGGGATGATCGTGCTATCGGTTATGATTTTGCCAACGATCACTTCGATTGCAACAGATGCAATGGGCACCTTGCCAAAAAATTTAAGAGAAGGCTCTTACGCACTTGGTGCAACACGGTGGCAAACGATTCGAAAGGTGTTAATTCCTGCTGCCCTTCCAGGCCTACTGACTGCAATTGTTTTGGGGATGGCTCGGGCATTTGGGGAAGCATTAGCTGTTCAAATGGTCATCGGAAATGTAAGGAATTTACCATCAAGTATTTTAGATGCTTCAGCTACTTTAACAACGATTATCACATTAAATATGGGTCATACCACTTACGGAAGTGTAGAAAATAATACCCTATGGTCGATGGGCTTAATTTTATTAATTATGTCATTTGCCTTTATTCTACTCATTCGCTATCTATCATCAAGGAGGAAGCTGTAATGAAAAGTAAAACAGCTGACCGAATTGCAACCGGAGTATTTGTTGCTATTGCCATCATAATTATTTCAATTCTTATTGGACTATTCTCTTATATTTTAGTCAATGGATTTAAACACATTTCATGGGAGTTCTTAACTACACCTTCAAGCAATATTCGTGCGGGTGGAGGGATTCGCGACCAGTTATTTAACTCGTTTTATATTTTACTTATAACCATGATTATTGCTGTTCCTCTTGGAGTTGGCGGGGGAATCTATATGGCGGAGTATGCGAAGCCAGGAAAAATAACAGACACTATTCGTTCCTGTATCGAAGTGTTAGCATCACTCCCATCTATCGTAATCGGCATGTTTGGATTACTGATGTTTGTTAACATAACAGGCTGGGGATATACGATTTTAGGAGGAGCTCTAGCACTTACAGTCTTTAATTTGCCTGTTATCGTACGGGTAAGTGAGGATTCTATTCGGACTGTTCCTCGTGATCTGAAAGAGGCTAGTCTTGCCTTGGGTATAACCCATTGGCATACAATAAAAACCGTCTTATTGCCTAGTGCCTTTCCATCCATATTAACAGGGATTATTCTTGCAGCTGGACGTGTGTTTGGAGAAGCAGCAGCATTATTGTTTACAGCAGGTCTTTCAACACCAAGACTCGATTATGCAAATTGGAACCCATTTTCTGAGCAATCTCCATTAAATATTTTCAGACCGGCTGAAACGCTCGCCGTTCACATCTGGTCTGTCAATACACAAGGATTAATTCCCGATGTTGAAGCGGTCTCGAATGGTTCTGCTGCGGTATTAGTCATTTCAGTCCTACTCTTTAACCTATTAGCTAGATGGATTGGAAGTATCATTACGAAGAAAATTACTGCAACTAAATAAAGGGCAGGTGAGAACGGATGGTTACGACGCTTTTGGAAAAAGAAATTACAGAACAAACAATACAATCAACCGTCCCGTTGCAAATGGAACATATTATAAATGTGCATAATTTAGAAATATTCTATGGTGAAAAACGTGCCGTTAATGGAATTTCTTTGGATATAGAAAAAAATGCTGTAACGGCTTTGATAGGACCTTCAGGCTGTGGAAAGTCGACATTTTTAAGAAGCATTAATCGGATGAATGATCTAATTCCAAGTGCAAGAGCACAAGGTGAGATTATGTATGAGGACCTTAATATTTTGTCAGAACAAATAAATGTCGTGGCATTACGAAAAGAAATTGGGATGGTATTTCAAAAGCCGAATCCCTTTCCAAAATCAATCTATGGAAATATAACGCATGCCTTGAAGTTCAGTGGAATCAAAAAGAAAAGTCAGCTTGATGAAATTGTTGAGGAAAGTCTGCAAAAAGCGGCATTATGGGATGAAGTAAAAGATAGACTTCATAAATCCGCCTTATCACTTTCGGGAGGGCAGCAGCAGCGGCTTTGCATCGCTCGAACAATTGCGATGAAACCGACTGTCATGCTTCTTGATGAACCATCTTCGGCATTGGACCCTATTTCTAACGCAAAAGTTGAAGATTTAATTGTGGAATTGAAAAAGGATTATTCGATCATCATTGTCACTCATAATATGCAGCAGGCATCGCGAATTTCCGATAAAACGGCCTTCTTTTTAAGCGGTGATTTGATTGAATATGATGCAACTGAAAAAATCTTCACCAATCCTTCTGTTAAAAAGACGGAAGAATATATTTCCGGAAGGTTTGGATAAGGGGGAAATGGAATGTCAACTCCGACATTGACAAGACAGGTATTTGATATAAAGGATTTGAATTTATGGTATGGTGATCATCATGCCTTAAAAAACATCAACTTTCCGATTAATAAAAAAGAGGTAACAGCGATTATCGGACCATCCGGGTGCGGCAAGTCCACCTTTATTAAAACGCTAAATTTAATGATTAATATGGTTCCGAAGGTGAAAATGACCGGAGAAATTAACTTTAACAGCCAAAATATATTAGACGAGAAAATCGACCTTGTAGAACTTCGCAAACATGTTGGCATGGTTTTTCAGAAGGGAAATCCTTTTCCACAATCGATTTATGATAATGTCGCTTACGGTCCGAGAGTTCATGGAATCACTAAAAAGAAACATCTTGATGAGCTTGTCATCAAAGCACTTATGGATGTCGCTTTATGGGAAGAAGTAAAGGATCGCTTAACTGCTCCTGCCTTAGGGTTATCCGGGGGGCAACAGCAGCGGCTTTGTATTGCTAGAGCTTTAGCAACAAAACCGGATGTTTTGTTAATGGATGAGCCAACTTCGGCATTGGACCCGATATCAACCTTGAAAATCGAAGAACTGATTTTAGAATTGAAAGAAAAATATACGATTGTCATTGTTACCCATAATATGCAGCAAGCATCACGTGTGTCCGATAAGACTGCTTTCTTTTTAATGGGTGAATTAATTGAACTGGATTCAACTTCGACTATTTTTTCAAATCCAAAAGACTCACGAACTGAAGGCTATATTACAGGAAGATTCGGATGATGGGGTGGCATAAATGAGTACAAGAGCTAATTTTGATAACAATTTAAAAGAATTAAAAGAACTGCTTTTAGACATGGCTCATAAGTCAGAACAGGCAATTAAAGAAGCAATGATTGCTTTACTAAACCAGGACATGAAAAAGGCAAAAAAAGTCATTGAAGGCGATAATGAAATCGATGATTTGGAAGATGCAATTAACAATAAAGCATTATTATTAATTGCCAGGGAATCTCCCGTGGCAACCGATCTGAGAAAAATTAGTGTCGCATTAAAAGTTTCTTCAGAAGTGGAGCGGTTGGCGGATATCGCCGTAAATATTGCCAAATCGGCAGAGCACATAGGTAATGAAAAGCACTTTAAAGAAATCATTGATATTCCAAAAATGATGGAATTAGCATTAGAGATGGTTTCTGAATCAATAACAGCCTACTATTCCGAAGATATTGAACTGGCTAAAAAATGTGCCAATAAAGATGATGCCGTAGACAAAATGTTCGGAGACTTGGTACATGAGCTCCTAAGCTTTATCCCGCAAAATCCTAACGCAACAAACCAGATTATCCAGTTAGCATTTGTTTGCAGGTTTATCGAACGAATCGCAGACCATTCAACCAATATCGCAGAGAATGTAGTATACCTAGTGACAGGAAAACGCATTAATTTAAATGCCTAGTGGTTAAATTGAATAAATGAAAGATGAAGCCGATCGTTTAGGCTTCATCTTTTTTTGTCTTGGCTGAAAACTTTGTCAAAAATGAAAAAGGAAAATATCATAATGAATGTCGAAAAGCCAATAAAATTCATTTCTTTTTTATACTTCATAAAAATTTTATAACTGAACATCATCTGTACGTAGGACCGGCAAAATCCGACAAATTGTGTTTATTGTCTGCCTGCCCATCTGGTGATACGATTAACTTAACAACTAATATGAATAATTTTCTTGTTATAGCATATATTGATAGTTTGCAGAATGGAGGAAGCTATGATTAAGGATATTGTCAGCCCAGCACCCCCAGAGTTTGTTCCATTAAAGGGTGAACTTGCAGCGAAACTTGTGACCCCTAGAAAAATGATTCTTTTCTGGGAGGTATCCGAATTACCCAAAAAAATTATTGAACTATTTTTTAACTGCAGGTTCGAAAACCTTGTTCCAGTTGTTCGGATTTATGATGTTACGGATATCATTTTTAATGGGAAAAATGCCGGCCATTATTATGAAATTACCGTTCCCTATCAGAGTGGACACTGGTTTATTAAAGGATTGGCACCAAATCGGTGCTATACAGCTGAATTAGGCGTTCATTTATCGGATGCTAACTTTTTTCCTCTCTTCAGGTCAAACTGCATTCAAACCCCAGCATTGACATTGCTAAATGGGATTGAGATAAGTCGGGATATCATTCAATATCAGCAATATGAGGACAACCCGCCAAAATGGGTGGATCATGTAAGCACATACAGCTATTATCTGGAATCAAACCTTCTGGAGGAGAAAAATGGATAAAGCATTCTCCAAACAAGTTGACATGAACCAAAAAAGCAGGAGATTAAAAATATTGATGCTTTGCTGGGAATATCCCCCTAATGTAGTTGGCGGTCTTTCGCGTCACGTGTTCGGATTGTCGGTTCATTTGGCAGCAATGGGTCATGAGGTTCATGTAGTAACGGCTGGAAATGAGAGCCTTTCATCTTTTGAAAAAAGTCATAGTGTGAATGTTCATCGTGTCAAACCAATTAATGAGCAGGATGATAATTTTCTTTCCTGGATAGGCGGGCTTAATTTAGCAATGGCTTTTAAGGTGGAAAAATTAGCAGAAGAAATAAATTTTGACCTTATTCATGCTCATGACTGGCTGGTCGGTTCCGCTGCTATTGCTTTGAAGGATTTACTGGCCATTCCGCTCATTGTGACAATTCATGCTACAGAACATGGACGCCATAATGGCATTCATACGGAAATGCAGCAATTTATCCATGAAAAAGAGCTGCAGTTAATTACAGAGTCAGATCAATTAATCGTTTGCAGTGAATACATGAGGGATGAACTCCTTTTGGTTTTTAAAGCTCGAGCTGATAGGATAGCGGTTATCCCAAATGGGATTGACCCGTTGACAGCAGAACGAACAACAGAAGAAATTTGTCCCGACCTAAAGCAAAAAAAGTATATTTTTTCGCTTGGGAGAATTGTAAAAGAAAAAGGATTTGAAACCATTATTGAGGCGGCGTTCAATGCTAAAGAGAATGGCCTAAGCTATTTTTTCGTTATTGCAGGTAAAGGACCGATGCTTGAGACATACCGGCGTCAGGTTGTTGATTGGAAATTAGAAAACTTTGTGGCATTTATAGGTTATATTACCGATGAACAAAGGAATGCACTCATCGAAGGATGCGAAATGGCTGTCATTCCAAGTTTGTATGAGCCATTCGGAATTGCCGCCCTTGAAACAATGGTTCTTGGGAAACCCACGATTGTGTCCAATACAGGCGGAATAAAAGGGATTGTGAAGCATTTGCAAACAGGATTATTGATGGTCCCAGGTGATGCACGAAGCCTGTTAGAACAGATTGACTTTTTATTGCAAAATCCCCAAAGAGCAGGGGAAATTGGTAAGCGGGGAAGCCAAATTGTAAAAAGTTTGTATGGCTGGAACAGGATAGCTACAGAAACAAGCAGAGTTATGGAAGATACGTTGTTAAACAAACGAATGAATGAGTTTAAGCAAGCAGAAACACCAAATAAATTGTAAATAAGGTGTAAATGATGATAAATCTAACAGAATCACAAAATAATCAGCAGATTCCTAAACATCAGCCGCCATTCGAAACACTGCAATTTAATCCTGGGATATGGGTAAATGGCATGTCCTTTTGGCTGCAAAATTGTACAGAAAAGGTCATTTACAATGAAGAGTTAGTTATTAAAGTGAAACCGGAGCAAGTCCACTCGAAAATTCGTCTTGCTCATATTTATGTGAGTAATCACAGCGAGCAAAAAAAAGAAATAAAAGTTTTAGCGATGCACCATTATTCGAACATAAGACAAGATAACGTAACATTTATTTCACCGACAGATAAAAGGATTTTTCACCATTCAAATAACAATGTTTTTCTTGTTAATGGGCAATTTCATGGAGAAGGGTTGAAAGAGTATACGACAATACCGCAATGGTATGCATATACAGATCAAATTTGGAGTTCCGTGCAAAGGGGTTCCTTAAAGTATCAGCCATTAGCCAAAGGTCCTGCAGCGAGTATATTCGCCATGAAAGTGTCAGTGGAGCCAAGGGAGACTAGTAGAATGACCACTTGGACTATAACGGGCACTAACAAAAATGAATTAATTTCCATGGAGGAAGGTCTTTTAAAAAGATTAGAATCCCTTTAACTTCGATAACTGTCATGTATCCACCCAACGGCTAGTGTAAGTTACAAAAAGCGTTTCTCTTTTCTTTAAAAACAGACTAGCATTTCCTTTTGATAAATGATATTATAGAAAAGTCGTATGATTGAATAGCTTAATCGTTTGGAGGGAAATAAACATGCGTGTGAATATTACATTAGCTTGCACTGAGTGTGGAGATCGTAACTATATTTCAACAAAAAATAAACGTAATAATCCAGATCGTCTTGAGCTTAAAAAATATTGCCCAAGAGAAAAACGTACAACTGCACACCGCGAAACAAAATAAGCATCAGGGCTTCCTGTTGCTTTTTTTATTGCCTAAAAATAAGGAGGCTGCTAAAATGAGTGATAAAATTTCCCTTCGAAAACAGATGAAAGAAACACTCGCAATGCTTTCAAAGCCCACCTATGAAGATTATTCCTATAAAATTGCGGCTAAGCTTTTTGAAGATGAAAACTGGATACAAGCAAAAGTCGTTGGATTGACTGTTTCAAAGGCACCAGAAGTAGATACCTATCAAATTATCCGTAAAGCATGGGAATTAGGAAAACAAGTGGCTGTTCCGAAATGTTACCCGGCGGAACGGAAGTTATCTTTCAGAATCTTAAGCGAATTCTCTCAGCTGGAATCCGTATACTACGGGTTATTGGAGCCGATTGTAGAAATGACAACGGAAGTTCCTTCAGCAGAAATAGATCTCTTAATTGTTCCTGGAGCGGCTTATACGAGAGAAGGGTATCGTTTAGGGTTTGGCGGAGGTTATTATGACCGGTATTTGACCAATTATTATGGTAAAACGGTATCACTAGCCTTTAACGAGCAAATTATCCCTCAATTCCCAGTCGAAGAGCACGATATACCCGTTTCGAAAATCATTACCAATCTTGAGGTTATCCAAACAAAATGATGGAAACAATGATTATTTTCTCCGTCATTCTCTTAACAGGGTTCGCAGGTTACTTATTGAAGTTATTGACGATATCAGGTGCTGTTGCTGCTGTTTTAGTTGGACTAGCAGTCTATCTTGGATTTGGTGTAAAAGGGCTGCTCCTGCTCGGTGCCTTCTTTTTATCTTCAAGTCTTTGGTCCAAATATAAAAGTTCGCAAAAAAGGACGATGGAAGAAAAACTGGCTAAGGGAGCAACAAGGGATTGGCGTCAAGTACTTGCAAACGGCGGGGCAGCAGGGTTATTTAGTATCGCCCATTACGTTTCGGATGATAGTTCCTGGTTAGTTGGATTTGCAGTAAGCCTTGCCAGTGCTAATTCTGATACATGGGCTTCAGAAATTGGGTCTTTAAGCAAAAAGAATCCAATTTACATACGTACCCTTAAACGAATTGACAAAGGTACATCAGGCGCTGTAAGTGTGTTAGGAAGTCTAGCCGCACTTGCTGGTTCTCTTCTCATATCACTTATTAGTTTTTGGTTGTTCGATTTGGATTTCCTGTTTTGTTGGCTCATTTTTTTATTTGGTTATTTCGGGAATGTCATCGATACATTGATGGGTGCCTTTTATCAACAAGTATTTCAGTGTAACCATTGCGGAATTGAAACTGAAAAAAGAGTTCATTGTCATTTGCCGACGACCCGAATCAAAGGATTTCCAATCGTGGATAATGATATGGTTAATTTTCTTTCAGGCTTTTTAGCGGCATTGATGGCGATTGGAGTTTTTCATTTTATTTAATGATTTTTTCAGTCACTAAAAAATATATGTTGTATTAAATGGATTGGGGGAGTTTTTATGTTAAATCGGGTGAATAGAGTTGCTCTTATTGGAACAGGCTTTGTTGGTTCCAGCTATGCGTTTGCTTTGTTAAATCAAGGGATAACCGAAGAACTTGTCTTAATTGATTTAAATAAAGAAAAGGCTGAAGGAGATGCAATGGATTTGAATCATGGCCTTCCTTTCGCACCGTCACGGACAAAAATTTGGTATGGCAGCTATGCTGATTGCGGCAATGCGGATCTTGTTGTCATAACCGCTGGCGCCAACCAAAAACCCGGTGAAACACGGCTTGATCTAGTCGAGAAAAATACAAGAATTTTTAAGGGGATTGTTGAAGAGATTATGGCAAGCGGGTTTGATGGCATTTTTCTTGTCGCTACCAATCCAGTGGACATATTAACTTATGCGGTTTGGAAGTTTTCGGGTCTTCCAAAAGAACGGGTAATTGGGTCCGGTACGATTCTTGACACAGCCCGGTTCCGCTTCTTGCTCGGGGAATATTTTGATGTGGATACCCGTAATGTTCACGCCTATATTATTGGAGAACATGGGGATACAGAGCTTCCTGTTTGGAGCCGCGCCGATATCGCAGGATTATCGATTTCTGAATGGACAAAAAATAAGGATGGATTTAATCAAGAGGACCTTAATCAACTTTTTTTAAATGTCCGCGATGCTGCCTACCACATTATTGAGCGAAAAGGTGCAACCTTTTATGGAATTGCCATGGGCTTAGTGAGATTGACGAAAGCAATTCTGCAGAATGAAAATTCTGTTCTTACCGTGTCTGCCTATCTTGAAGGTGAATATGGACAAAAAGATATTTACATTGGTGTACCTGCGGTAGTGAACCGGAATGGGATTAGGAAAATCATCGAACTTGATTTAAGTGATGATGAGCGTGAAAAATTCACAAAATCTGTCAATGTCTTAAAGAATACGATGGAGCCGGTGTTTAAGAATATTTAAGCTTTTATAGGATTAGATTCTACCAAATGAGTCTAATCCTTTTTGTATAGAAAAGGGGCGGAGCGCCGCAAAAGCGAAACAGTGTAAATAAGTTTAGTTGGTAATATACATTTTCAGGAAATGAACGAGGTGAACCTTAGCTCTGCTCACACCGCCTTTATTGGCAGGGATGATTCTCTGAATTTATTTCCATGTTAGATGGTTGCTGGAACGCCGTATAAGTTTTGGTGAAATTTTCGGATAAGACTTTGGTAATTATCACAGAATATGGTGTAGGAGGGATTTGAATGTCGCGTATGTTAACATCCATTTTAATGATTGGGTCAATAGGTTATTTTGCATTCCGGTACAGGTATCGAATTATCAATGTCCTGCTTGGTTCTAGTTGGATGCGCCGGCTTACTGTTGGCTCCATAATGAGCTTCCCAGGGGTAAAACGTAAAATGATGCAATCGGTATTTGGAGGACCATCTGACTGGTGAAAACCACAGATGGTTCTTTTATGTCTAAAAGATAACATTTGAGGTTGTTTTGTTAATGAAAACTGCTTATTTCGTTTATAATGAATATGCAAGCAAACTAAAATCCCTTATTTAATGGAGGCTCAAGCATTTTATATGGAAAGTAGGGGGGATATGGGTAATAAAGAAGGATACGTTTTTTGGAGACTTGCCAATTCTTTCATCTCGGATCACGGTTATCGGATTATTCAATTATTTGAAAATCAAAAGGAATTATGGCTTGAAAAGATAGAAAATAAGAAAGCACCAATTATTCGCATGTTGCTCCATGACTTAGATTGGAGTAATGCGATGCAAAGAGATATCGAATTTACTGCTTCAAATGGAGAAAAGGTTCGCAGGCAAATTGGCCGCCCAGAGTTAAATATTATCAATGTTTACATAAGCCAATTTCCACCTGTTGATGAATATGAATATCGTCTGGCAGAACCATATGTCCATCCGGAAGGAAATAAAACAACCGTCAGTTCGTTTCTTTTAGCAAAGGAAGTTTTTGACACTGGTTTTCAGCAACTTTCCACGAGGCTCGGGGAAGTGATTCACTTTCCGATTTCTGACGATTATTCTGAACAGGAAGTTGAATCATTAAAGAAAGCAACGCTGGAACATGCGATAATAAAGGTGAAAACCGAAAGACCTATTCTGTTGAATAGCAAGCCTATTTTTACATATGTATTCATAGCTATCCAGCTTGTTATGTTTTTCTGGCTTGAAATACACGGCGGGAGTAGCAATAACTCTACTCTTATTAAATACGGAGCAAAGGTTAACCAATTAATTTATGAAGGAGAATGGTGGAGATTTATTACACCTATTTTCTTGCATAGTGGATTTTTGCATTTGGCAATGAATACCTTGGTATTGTATTTTCTTGGTACGACGGTCGAAAAGATATTTGGTAATGTTCGTTTCCTATTTATTTACTTATTTGCAGGTGTCGCAGGTTGTATTGCCAGTTTTATCTTTAGTTCCCTATCAGTTGGAGCAAGTGGTGCCATCTACGGCTGTTTCGGTGCGTTATTATATTTTGGTATGGTCTATCCAAAATTATTTTCTAGGACAATGGGAATGAATTTAATCGTTGTTCTTGGAATTAACTTGATTGTTAGTTTCTCAGTAACAGGAATCGATAGTGCCGCACATCTAGGAGGATTGGCTGGAGGATTCCTCGCTGCCGGTATTGTCCACTTTCCGAAAAAAAGCAAGCTTTGGTTACAATTAATCTTTTTAATTGGCTCGGCTGCAATTGTTTGGGGTTCATTATCATATGGATTTAGTCCGGCTGGGAAATTTCAGGATGAAACTTCAAATCTACAAATGGCCCAAGAATATATTAAACAAAATAAATATGACCAGGCCTACAGTATCTTAAAGGAATTTGAGGAGAATTCAACGAATCTGTCTGAGAAAACCTATTTTCTTTTATCCTTTTCGGAAATTAAAAAGGGGATGCTCTCTGAAGCGAAGACGCATTTACAGAAGGCAATCCAGCTAGACCCCAATTTTGATAAAGCCTATTTTAATCTAGCGATTATTAACTATGAGCAAAAGGATTTTGAACAGGCAAAAGTTAATGCAGAAAAGGCAGCTAAATTAAAACCAAAGCAAAAGGAATATGAAGATCTAGTCCGCGAAATTAATCAATTACTTCAAATGAAGGGGGGGCCACAGGATGAAAACGGTTTATGAAATTCAGCAATTATTAAAGCAATTTGGAACGATTATTTATATAGGTGATCGAGTGGCAGACCTTGAATTAATGGAAACAGAGCTAAAAGAGCTCTATCAATCACAGTTGATCGAAACACGTGAATTTCAAACAGCATTATTAATTTTAAGACACGAAATCCAACTTCAAAAAGAAAAAACAAAGATAGGTGAATAAATTGGAAAATCAATGGATTGCAGGCGTTGACTTGGGCGGGACCACTACAAAAATAGCCTTTATTACAATGGATGGAGATATCGTTCATAAATGGGAAATACCCACTGATAATTCGAATGAAGGCCAGAACATAACGACTAATATTGCTAAAGCCATTAATGAAAAAATGAATGAACTTGGTGAATCGAAAGACAACTTATTAGGGATCGGTATGGGGGCGCCCGGGCCAGTAGACTATGAAACAGGGATTATTTTAAATGTGGTGAATCTAGGCTGGCAGGATAACTATCCTCTTAAGGAAAGTCTTGAAGCGGCAGCCTCTTTGCCAGCTGCGGTTGAAAATGATGCTAACTGCGCGGCATTGGGTGAGATGTGGCAGGGTGCCGGGAATGGAGCGAAGAACCTTGTTTGTGTTACCCTCGGCACAGGTGTTGGCGGCGGGGTGATTGCGAATGGAAGTATTGTCCAGGGCAAGAACGGTGCAGCTGGAGAAATAGGTCATATTACGGTCATCCCTGATGGTGGTGCACCATGCAATTGTGGTAAAACAGGCTGTCTAGAAACCGTGGCTTCTGCAACGGGTATTGTTCGTCTAGCGAATGAGGAACTCTTAAAAGGTGAATCAAAAGGGGAACTTGCTGAAAGGCTTGCTGCAAACGGCAAAATTACTTCTAAAGATGTGTTTGAATCAGCTGAAAATGGTGATCCTTTGGCAAATAAGGTTTTAAAAGAAGTTACCTTCCATTTGGGCTTTGTCTTAGCGAGTATTGCTAATACGCTTAATCCGGATAAAATCGTTTTAGGCGGCGGGGTCTCAAAAGCAGGCGCCATTTTATTAGATGCTGTAACTGAAAACTTTGCTAAGTTTGCCTTTTCAGCGGTTCGAGATTCTACAAAGCTGGCCTTGGCTACATTAGGAAATGACGCTGGAGTGCTTGGCGCTGCATGGCTGATTAAGAATAAATTAAATCGATAGGTTAAATAGGAAAAAAGCCAGTATTCTACGGCTTTTTTCCTATTTATTGAAATGTTTTGAAAACCATGAAACATTTTTGTCAAAAAAACGTATTAACATATGTGAGGTATAAAGGGAGGGGGCAATTGGTTTAAATTGAACAGGTTATCGTATGGAAAGCTTATTTTTATTCTCATTTTTTTGACTCTCCTTTTAGGTGCGTGTACTGGTAATGAACAGCCTAAAGCAAAAATTCCTGTGAAAAATGAACAACCAAAATCCAAGCTTTCAGTGGGAAGTGAATGGAAATTACCTATTTCCGTTCCCGAAGGAGAATTTGATCGGCTTGGCGGCTGGCTTTCAGAGGATGAGATTGTATACATCACCAACCTGGAACAGACATCAAATGTCTTTCGCTATCATCTGCGAACAGGTAAAAGTGAATTAATATATAAAACGGAACACCCAATTGTCACCGTGCAAATCAGCCCCTCGAAAAAGTATATATTGATCCATTCATCGCCTTCATCGTACGAAGGATTAATCACCATTATTGATACCAAGGGTACTGAAAAAATAAGGGAATCAATCCCATCTTATGAACTTGCATTTGAGTGGAATCCTTATAATGAAGAACAAGTACTAGTATCAACATTTAATGAAGACTGGACCTTTCAAATAGCATTGCTGGACATGAATAAATTAAAAATGACGGAGCTTTCGATACGGCAGCCTTTTATTAGGTGGATGGATGAGAGAAAGATTGCGTTTTTAGATTGGGATGAGGATAATCCTACTTTATTTGCCCCGCTAATTGTGAGGGATTTAGAGAAGGGATTTGAACAAACGCTATTTAACCAAGTATTACAATTTACAACGTTTCACGGTAAACTAATGATTGTTACAGTTAATGAACAAGATCGAACGAATGCTGTGTATTCTTTTTTTGATAAGGAACTAAAGGAATACTTTTCATTTTCTCAGCCGCAGCTTACAAAGTTTTCAGATTGGTTAGTTCCCTTTTATGACTATAATGAACACAAGAAGCAATTTATCACCTTCATGCCTGTAAAAAGCGGGGAAGCGGATTCTTACTCGGCTGGCTTTGAACTCATGCTTTATAATCTTAAGAAGGGGTCACACCCGGCATTGATAATGGCTGATATGGAAAATGAGCAAATTAGTTTTTCCCCGTCCGGAGAGGCATTACTCTATGGCAATCGTTTCGAAAAAATCATAGATCTAAATGCCAAGAAAATATATGAGTTGATAAAAGAATAAGTGAAACAAAAAAAGACTGTCGAGGACAGTCTTTTTAATGTGTTCCAGTTGGGAATCCAGATTTAAAAATTGTCATAACGGTAAACCAGCCAAAAACCAAGAATGAAGCCACTCCCCAAAATGCGGCTAAGAGGTTTTTGTTCTTTAGTGCGCTAAATCCAGCATAGGCGGCAAGCACGGTTACAATCGCAAAAATAATAACTAAACCCATAAGTAAATCCCCCTTTTTAGTATAAGCAGGCTAGAGCCTAACATGTTCAAAAAAATTATGTAACTATATTATATACATTCGAATCCTATTTTATATTTTTTTCTTGCATTTGTCGAGGGCAAAAACGCACTAATAAAATAACACTGCTTTCACTCCACTTGTTTTATGGTGTAAAATGAGGGTATCGCAATTTGTAATGGAGGTCCTTTTAATGAAATGGCAGCAAGTTCCTTTAGGCAGTTTACAAACCAACTGTTACATAGTAGAAAATCCTGATCGGTCCTGTTTGATTTTCGATCCTGGCAGTGAAGGGAAAAAACTGATTCATTTGCTGAATCAAAGAAAATTAAAGCCTAGTGCAATTTTTTTAACACATGCACATTTCGATCATATTGGAGCAGTTACCGAGGTTAGAGATGCTTATCAAATTCCCGTTTATATTCACAAACAAGAAGAAAAATGGTTAGGTGACCCAGCGTTAAACGGTTCACAATTATTTATGCATCAGAATTCAATTAAGGTTAGTGATGCCGACCATATCATAAAAAACGAAGGGGCTATGGAAATCAATGATTTTGCTTTCAGCGTTTTTCATACCCCTGGTCATTCGCCAGGAAGTATTTCTTATTATTTTGAGAAGGAAGGGTTTGTTATTTCTGGTGACGCCTTATTTCAAGGCAGTATCGGCCGTACTGACCTTCCTGGAGGGAATCACTCACAGCTGATCAAAAGCATTCATGACAAGCTGTTAACCTTACCAGAGGACACCTATGTCTTGTCAGGCCATGGTCCAGTAACAACAATTGGTGATGAAATGGACAGCAACCCATTTTTGAATGGGTTTTAAGAAATGCGGAAGCGCCTTGGTGCTGAGCTAGACTCCATAAAAAAAGAAAAGCCCTTCTCAGTTAAGAGAAGGGCTTTTCTGGGGGATGTTCTTTTTCAAAAAATGGGAGGGGATATTGTTAAGCTACTATCCTAACAATATAATAAAGTTAACACTATGTCAATGGTGTTAACTTAAAAAGGAGATATCATGATTAACTATTTACAAACTTTAATTTCAAATTCACCAACGAAGTTAATTTCCTACGCTGATTATATAGGGACCGTCCTTTATCATCACGAATATGGCTATTATATGAAGGAGAAACAAAAGCTCGGCCGGAAGGGAGATTTCATTACAACTAGCAATATTTCTGATGTTTACGGCAGATTAATTGCAAAATGGTTTTCAACCGTCTGTGAAAAAACAAACTTGTCACCAGTCTTTTGCGAAATAGGCGGTGGGAATGGCCGATTTGCCAAGGCTTTTTTACAGGAATGGCATGAATCAATAAATACTCCCTTACAATATATTATGGTTGAGGCTAGTCCTTATCATCGAAAGTTACAAAGGGAATTACTAATGCCCGACTATTCGGTTGTCCAGGTAGAACGGTTTGATGAAATAAAGGAATTTGAGGGTGTCATCTTTTCAAACGAGCTTTTCGACGCGCTCCCTGTCCATGTCGTTGAAATGGTTGACGGTCAACTTTTTGAAGTGATGGTTGGTTGTCAAAATGAGGAATTGGTTGAACAGAAAATTCGATTAATAAATCCGGCGATTATTTCTTTTATTGAAGAAAGTAAAATCGAATTAGTAGAAAGGCAGCGGATTGAGATTCCCTTAGCAATGGTGAAGATGATCCACGAAATATCGAAGACATTGAAAAAGGGAATAGTTGTAACAGCAGATTATGGCTATACAAACGAGGAGTGGAAGAACCCGCTAAGAGCAAACGGGAGCTTAAGAGGATATTATCAACATAAAATGATGGAAAATATCCTTGAAAGCCCGGGAGAAATGGACATTACTACCCACATCCATTTTGATTGTCTGATTCAAAAAGGCGAGCAAGTAAATTTGAAGTTGGTAACAACGCTAAGGCAGGATGAATTTTTATTGAAAGCAGGTATATTGAAGGAATTAGAAAATCATTATGATCCGAATCCTTTTTCAGCAGTCAGCAAGCGCAACCGGGCAATTCGCAGCTTAATTATGCCCGCTGGGATTAGTTCTTATTTTCACATCATTATTCAACAAAAAGGTCTTGAAATAAGTGAAACTGACGTGTTCACTGGCTAAAAAGAAAAATGCCGGAGCTAAATTCCGGCATTTTTCCTTTTCTAGCGATTCGACTGATCAAAGCGCTTTCGCTTTTCTTATAGCCCTCCGCCAAGCGGCATCATGAACGTAGTCCAATAAGTGAAGCCTGCGAAGAAAACAGTTAAATATGCTCCGAACACGTACAAATACATACGCTCAGAAAGTTTAAGATAGCTAAGCAGAACAAAGAATCCAGTTTGGGCTAAGAACAGCATTGCAGTCTTATCCATATCACCTAGATAAAACATAACGGTAAAAATGCCCGTCCAGAAACCACATACTCTGAACATGCGATCCATATGTATCCCTCCTTTTACCCCTTCGATACCATCATTACAATATTATAAAGTAAAAGGAGGTGTAATGTAAATAATGGTTTCGAATTAGTTTGTTACAAGTGCTTGATATGAACAAGTATCACAACCTGAAATCATGTTTGTCTTTTCTATTAACTCAACGGAGCCAAACAGGGCACCAAACATTCCCTTTAGAAATTCATGGTGCATACTGCAAACAGTTTCCGAATGTTCCTCGGCCACTTCTTTAAATGGACAATTGAATATTTGGAAGTAGATTTTAGTCTTTTCACCATTTGCTTCAAATTCAGGATAAAAACCGGCAAGGGTTGCAGCACTTTTCAATATTGTTAGCTTTTGATCAAATTCTAATTCCTCACCAAGTGATTTTTTTGCCATTTCCTGCTCAATCACCTCGGCACCAAACCGTTTTCCTGTTAAGAAAAGTGCTTGTTTCCCAACTTCCCCAAGTGATATCATCGTTTGAATCGCGACTTTTGATAAAAGCATATAGTCACGGAAAGGAAAATGAAGTTGAATGACATCGTCGGATAAACGATATAATCGGCTTGGTCTGCCGCCTTTACCCGTTTTCTTCGTTTCGGATGCTAACATATTAACATCCTCAAGCTTCGATAAATGCAGTCTGGCAACATTCGGATGAATATTAAAATTATCTGCAACTTCTTGAACGGTGACTTCTTGATGTCGTTTGGTAATGTATTGATAAATGTAGTACCGTGTTGGAT
The DNA here is from genome assembly GCF_042885335.1 of Neobacillus sp. NPDC058068. Lineage (NCBI taxonomy): Bacteria > Bacillati > Bacillota > Bacilli > Caryophanales > Bacillaceae > Neobacillus > Neobacillus sp. NPDC058068. The sequence continues at coordinate 24,795 of NZ_JBHVSI010000013.1, forward strand.
CTGACAAAACGTTTGTTATTTTTAATGTTTGTTCCATCTCTGTTCACCTCGGACCCCCATAATTTATTCCATTATAATACAGCCATAATAACAAGGGAATGAAGTTAACAATGTTAACACTATATGTTTAGAAAATGTTCACAATTACGGTCTTTATATTGTAAAAATATGATTAATTGTAGTAATTTCAGAACACTTGCTAATTGTCAATAGATATTTTTTGGCTTTTTAATAAGGCTGTGTTAAAAGTGAATGTTGATTTCCGTTCCAGGCGCGAGCGGTTCGCGGGGCGGGCGGTGAGCCTCCTCGGCGCTAAAGCGCCTGCGGGGTCTCACCTGTCCCGCTGCTCCCGCAGGAGTCTCGCGCCTTCCACTCCAATCAACATTGTGCTCAAAATCAACAATGTTCTTTTACATAGCCTTTAATAAAGAAAGGAAGCGATGTCTATCAATCGCTTCCTTAAACCTTACGTCTTTTCTTTACTTCCGTGTAAAGGATATAGGGTAGAATTCCGAACCAGCGGTACCAAAAGGATGCTCTCTTATTTTTTCGTTCTGAGCGGAGTCGTTTTCGTTCTTCTTTTGGCTGATCGGCGTATTTAACAATCGTTTGAGTCATGTATTTTACATAATCATTTGTTTTCACGGACACACCTTCCTTTTTATTCAACTTACAGTATGTCCATGTAGTTTATTCTTATTCTCCCCATTTAATTAGTTTTTTGGTTCTTGTGTCAAAAAATCCTCGACCGATTATAGATTCCTCCGCCTTAGTGCGGAGGGTGAAATTAACTTTCTGAACATATCCGGACGGGGTCTCTGCCTGGTAGTTCATTGTTCCGTTTAAAAAGATAATAGTGCCCTTGGAAGGGATGCTGCCGCCAGCTTGAAATATCACTTCAATTTTCTTAACGGATGAGAGGAAATAATATTCCTGTTGTAAAATAGCGGCTGTTTCATGTGCCAACATTCTTTCGGTTTGCAATCGTTCAATGTGCATCGAGAAAAATATGATAAAAAGTATTAGTAAGCACAATGTAAGCGGATAGGTAAACCCTTGCTGATTATTTTTCATGGGACTGCATTCCAGTTGATTAACGGATATATGATAACTGAATATTCCTTTCCCCAAAGATCCGTAACAACAACCTTAACTGCATTATTTAAAGTCGTGAAGGAGTATTGTGAAACGTTTTGGAGGATAACTTCATGTCCAGTGGAATTCACACGTCTCCTCAGGTTCGAACCGTACTTTTCATATTGGACGATTTCAGTGTCCTTTGTTAAGATTAACCGGCCAGATAGGACCTCAGCACGGTTAGACAGGCGAATTTCTTTTTTTATTTGGCTACAAAAAACTTGCCACTCCATTGCCTGTAATTGTGCCTGAGACCCCTTATTGTTCAGGATAATTTGAAAAACTGGTGTTATAAAGAAAATAATGATTGTAAAGATTGAAAATGCAAACAGCACCTCAAGAAGCGTAAATGCTTTCTCATTCGAGCGCACCGCATATTTCGGTTTGTGGAAGAAAGGAATTTCTTTCAACTCTTACGCACACCTCCTTTTGACCAGCTGTACGAGAATCTTTCCAAATGATTTTGTACTCAACACCATTTTCAACGAATGTGTAATTAGTAAAGGTTGGATTAGCGATTAATTTTGCCTGCAGTTCTTCATACATCAGCTGCCGTGCCTTGTTTTCGACTCCAAGCTGCCGTGATTGACCCTTTAAATCCATCAACAACGGCAGCAAAAATAAACTGAGCATTAATAATGCTGATAAAGACAACAGCAATTCAAGTAAAAAGAAGCCTTTATTGTTCCGCAACATAGAACCGTCCCTTTCCAATCAAAACGGTTAACCTATAATCTTTCCTCTTTGTTTGGATAAAGAGGGTGCCAAACTTGTTTACATTTCCATCGATTAGGAATTTGAAATATAACGGAAGAGAACCTTCATTAACATAAATATTTGTTGAGTAATTTCTCACGATAAATGGCGGAATATCCGTTCGCAAATACATATAATACTTAAATTGACTAGGCATAAATACAACCGATACTTCATGCTGATGGGATATCGCATAGTTTTGTGCATAGTATAGGTCCGCTTTCAGTTGGGTTATAAATGCCTCCTCTTCAATCATGGGCTGCTGCGGCTTTAAAGAGAAGACGGTAACCGAGGAAATAATCATAAATATCGAGAGAACCACTAATGACTCAATTAGGGTGAAACCCTTTTGATTATAGTTCATTTTGGGTTAGTTGTTTTTTTCAACAGCTGTGACATTTCCTATTGAATCAATGGCAATTTCCTGGCCGTTTGGACAGCCTTTTTTATCCTTTAAATATCCACTTTTTTCAAGGTCCTCAAGTGTCGGCACTTTATTATTATTATCCATTTCATATGCTTGGACTTCGGCTTGAACCATTTTCACATATGCCTGGCAGCCTTTATTGTTGATATTGGAATTATGTTTGGCGACATTTGGAATTGTAACAATTAACAAAACAGAAATGACGAGCATGACAATCATCATTTCGATTAAAGTGAAACCCTTTTCATTGTTTCTCATTTGAACGTTCATTTTTGAAACCTCCATTTTTTATATGCCATCAAGCAGGTGAAACATAGGTAATAGGATTGCTAAATACATCGAGACTACCAGAAATCCAATAAAGAGATAAAGAATCGGCTGGATGGTTTTGAAGCTTTTTTCAATCATATCCTCCATATTTGTTACACAGTGTTTGCTGAAAAATAACAATTCCTGTTCTAATTTTCCATTTTCTTGACCGTGTTTAACAATCATTGGGAATTCTCTTTCGAAAAATGAAAAAGTTCCGAGAATGGTTTCCAACTTTTCTCCGGTCATAAGTTTAAATTTTATTTCCTGTGCCAGCCCGCTGTAAAAAGGTTGTCTTTTGTTTCTTTCAAAAAGCAGCAGGGCTTCAGAGACGGATATTCCACCGGATAATAGGAAGCTTAGTTGAATGGAAAAGTAGTGGGTAAGCAATAATTTGAGGATCTTGCCGACAATTGGAATGCGAACGAGCTGTGACCTTTGCTTTAGAACGGAGAGCTTACGAAATACAAGCAAATAATAGAATACCCCTATTAAAAGGATAATCAGCACAGACCCAATCATAATGGGGAAATATTGATCAAAAGCATAAATCACCTTCGTGAAAAAATTGGCTTCAAGACCGAGAGATGAAAAAAGGCTTGTAAACTTTGGCAGCAATGTGTTTTCGACAAATACAAATAGAAAGCCGGTAATCGTAATAAGCAGTAATGGATATTGAAGTAATTTTAACAGTTTCCGTAAATCCTTATCCTTTAATAACGCGAGTTCGCTGCCCTCAAGTAAGGCATCGGCGAAACTGCCATGCTGCTCAGCGAAATAAACATAACCAATTAAGTCTTTGTGAAAACCGAGATTGCTTAAGACATCATGAAACGGTAAGCCATTTTTCAACTCTACTAAACATCCATTTAATTCCTCCTTTCGTTTAGTCGCTAATTGTAATGCTATGGACTCAATTGCTTCCGCAATTGGATATCCCCTTGCTAGTAATTCACCTGTTCTTTTCAAGAAACGTGCTTGTTCATTTACAGACCATTTAGGACGTTTCATCATCATACACCAGCCGTTCATATTCGGACTCCTGGATGTATCCGAGAGCGATTCCCTTGTTAATCACGTCTTTAATCGTACGGTAATGTGTTTCAATTTGTTCGCCCTTTGCTGCCTTCATGGCGGCATTTAAATTTCTGCCGGATAAAAGCTCAAACACACTGGCCCTTTTCCATCTGCCGTAAGAATAACAAAATGGCGTACACTCGCCATTGCAAAATGGGCAGGTAAGTTCTACTAATCTTTGGGCAGTAACGGCGATTAATGTCTGCTCGACCTCCAACCAATTCACACCAAATTCACGGAGGCGATATACCGCTCCCTTAGCATCCCGGGTATGCATCGTTGAAAGCACCAAATGCCCGGTAAGCGCCGCACGGACGGCGATTTTCGCGGTCTCTGCATCCCTGATTTCACCCACCATGATAATATCGGGGTCATGGCGAAGAATCGCCTTCAGGCCGGCAGCATAAGTAACCCCCGCTTTTTCGTTCACTTGAACTTGCAGGACAGAGTCATAGTTTTTTTCGATAGGATCTTCAAGTGTAATGACATTACGATGAAATAAGTGGGCCGTTTCGTTTAATAGGGAATAAAGTGTCGTGGTCTTGCCGCTGCCTGTCGGCCCGGTGAATATGATTAATCCATGTGCGTGTTTAAGAAGTGCTAGCAGTTTTCGTGTCATTGCAGGGAATAATGAGAGCTGATGAAAAGGAATCTGTTCTTGTTGAGGTAAAAGCCTAATCACAAGGCTTTCTCTGTTGTTTGATGGCAGTGTTGAAAGTCTAAGGCCCATTAATTGTCCGTCTACTTCACAAAAAATCGCCCCGCTTTGCGGGCGTCGTCTTTCTCCGATATCCATATTGGCTGTGAATTTAAAATGTGAGATTAATCTGTCGCATTCATCTTTAGGAAGGGATAGCCGGGGAATAAGTTTGTTTGTTAAACGGATCTGAACGAGTGTGTCTTTTTTCCTTGGAACGATATGAATATCTGTCGCCTGGTTCCGTGCTGCATCTGTTACAATCCGATTTGCTAAAATTTCAATTGCACTAACAATGAGTAACACCACCTTTTTATTTTGTCTCTGCATATATTCGACAACATTCCACCTTTTCCTTCTTTAAATTTAAAATTATTTATTTTTTATTAGTTTATTTTTGTCAAAAAATGGACAAGGGTGTCAGGCACCATGTGAAAAATTCACATGGTGCCTGACACCCTAATTGTTTATATGGCTTTTTCAGTTAGATAAAAGAGTCCGCCGTTGATGAAGGATATGTTGATTTTGGGTTCGTATTGTTCCTGGAGAGCTTTTTTTTCTGTTGCATAGCTCTCATTTTCTTCTTCTATGTCTTCATAAAAATGATCTAATAGCCGCAAATCTTGATTCCAGCGTATTCTTGCTTCCTCAGCCCATGAATGTTCTTCGCCTTCAATTACTGATTTCAAATAATTTTCAATTCTCGACATCCCGCTTTTTGGCTTTACTAGCGGGGAAAGGGTAAAGGAATAATCCGGTATTTTGGGTGTCAGCGTTATTTGCTGCAGGCGGTCATGGAAGTTTTCGACCATTTGTCCATTAATTAGCTGAAGGCCAATGGACTTAAAAACATCGCGCTTCCGGTCACATTGATAAGAAATTTTCACGTTCATGCACAGCCATGGCAGCAAAGGGGTTTGACTATTATGATACGGATGGTTTTCATAAAGACGAATGTAACGGGATAGGCTTTTTGTCGAATCAAAAATTTGATGGAGCCTTGGTGATCCAAAATGAATAATTTCACCCTTTAATTTCTCGGGAACTGCCTCCTTGTTGATAATAAAGGTAAGGCTCATCGGGTTTGGAACCCCGCCGGTTTTCTCTAAATAATGCCAGTAAAAAGGGCGGTTCATGAGTTCCTTATCAAGTTCAATGGTTAATTTTACTGTTAAATATCCTGGATGGTTTTCAAGGATCGGGCATTCATTTGCCTGAAAATAGTTCAAAAGAAAATTATGAATTTCCGGCTGCTGCATGTGAATCCCCTTTCTTCATTCCTTCTGCAAACTCAATCATGGATGATAAGTTTTCCATTTTAATTCTCATCTCGCCTTCTGACGCGGACTGACCGAAAATATCGATTAAATGATCCTCGATATTGCCGAATTCCAGTTTTGTTAAGATATCATCAAGCTCGCCGACCACCCGCTCAAATAACTCAATTTTTTCATATAGAAGCTTTAAGATATGTTCTTCGACAGTATTTTTAATCGCAAAATTATAAATCATGACGTCCTTTTCTTGGCCAAGACGATGAATCCTTCCAATTCTCTGTTCAAGTCGCATGGGATTCCACGGTAAATCAAAGTTAATTATATGGTTGCAAAATTGCAGATTAATTCCTTCGCCGCCTGCTTCAGTTGCAATGAGAACCTGGGCATGTTTTTGAAATAATTCCCTCATCCAATCCTTTTTGCCGCGCTTAAACCCGCCGCGGAAAGGGACAGAGGAGATGCCATGCTGCTTTAAAAACCATTGCAGGTACATTTGCGTGGCGCGATATTCAGTGAAAATAATGACTTTATCATCTACCTTTTGAATCAATTCAAGGGCCTTTTCTGCCTTCGAGTTTTGCCCGACGGCTTCGACTTTGTTTATCAGGTACTGAATTTGACTCTCAAAGGCCGGTGTCGGATTCTCTTTCTTCTGAAGCATATTCTTAAGTGTATAAAAAACAGCCTCTCTGCTGCTGCAGGCTTCACGCTGCAATGTCATCACTGAGAAAGCACTTGTCTGCAACCAATCTCCCTCACTTTTAAGAGCAGTTATCGATTCATACAAATCCTTCTCAGCTGTTGAAAATTCAATTGGAATTGTTTCAACATGCCTTTTTGTCCATTCAATGCCCGTATCGGCGCGCCGGTTTCGAATCATGACTTTGTTCACTAATTCCTTTAAATGCTCATCATCATTTAACGACCTTGCATCGCGTTTATATTTTTCATAAAAGCTAGTCTCACTTCCTAAATGACCCGGTTTTAACAGGGAGACAAGGTTAAAAATTTCTTCGATTCGATTTTGAATGGGTGTTGCCGTTAATAATAAACAAAATTTCTTTTTCAGGTTTTGAACAAATTCGTAGTTTTTCGTTTTATTATTTTTCAGCTTATGGGCTTCATCAATGATAATTAAATCGTAATCCTGCTTGTAGATGATCTCTCTGTGAGGATTACGCTTGGCTGTGTCGATTGACGAAACAACAATATCACACTGTTCCCAAACATAGCTTTTTCTTTGGGTAATCGCTGGAATAAAAAACTTGCTGTTTAATTCAATCGCCCATTGTGTAACTAAAGAGGCCGGGACGAGAATTAACACTTTTTTCACTAGGCCGCGAATCATGTATTCTTTTAGAATTAATCCAGCCTCAATTGTCTTTCCTAATCCAACCTCATCAGCTAGAATGGCTTTTCCATTCATGTTTTCAATTACCTGTTTAGCCGTTTCAAGCTGGTGGGGGAGCGGGGTTAAATTAGACAAATGACTAGGGGCCATTAAGCCCTCGAACTCTGGGATGACCAGATGGATTTCGACGCCGATTGCTAGTTTAAAAAGCTCCCAATTACCCCAAGGACCATCATTCTCAATTCTATGTAAAAAATCATCCTGCCAAGAGGAATCAAATTCAATTTCGACTGACATTATTTCAGCTCCTTTTGATACAAAAGATATTGCCCAATGTATTGTTTTAATGGTAGGATGATATTAGCTTTGAAAGTTTAAAATATTTTAATAAAGTAATTTAATTTACAAGTATAATTAGTATGACCAAATTGGATAATATTATAAATGCGAATGATAACAAGGGGAGAGACTACCTTTGTAGCGCCGAAGGAGCAAGCAGATGATGTGAATCTCTCAGGCAAAAGAACTCTTGTTTGACGCAGCTCTGGAGAGAGCTCATCATTGATGTGAGCCACCAAAGGGGAAAGCCGTTATGGTAAACTTTCAGGTGCAAGGACAGAGACCTTCTTATGATTCAAGGGAGGTTTCTGTCCTTTTTTGCTTGTCCTATTTTGGTATTTTACAAATAATTCAATAATTAGAAAATCAAAGGGGGATTTATCGTGACCGAATTAAAACGTACTCCGCTTTTTGAAGTGTATAAGGAATACGGTGGAAAAACGATTGATTTCGGAGGATGGGAGCTGCCAGTCCAATTCTCAAGCATAAAGGAAGAACATGAAGCCGTTCGTACTCGTGCAGGCTTATTCGACGTATCCCATATGGGAGAAGTAGTGGTAAAAGGCAGTGACAGCTTAAGCTACTTGCAAAAAATGATGACTAATGACATATCCAAAATAAAAAATGGCGGGGCTCAGTACACAGCGATGTGCTATGAAGACGGCGGTACAGTCGACGACCTGCTTGTTTATAAAATCGAAGACAACCATTATCTGCTAGTTGTAAACGCATCCAATATTGATAAGGATTACAAATGGATGGAAGAGCATTTAGAGGGTGATGTGAGCATTGAAAACCTGTCAGAGAAAACGGCTCAGCTTGCACTTCAAGGACCGCTTGCTGAAAAAATATTGCAAAAACTAACTGACAGCAATTTAAGTGAAATCGGCTTTTTCAAATTTCAACAAGAAGTAATCATAAATGGTAAAAAGACACTTGTATCAAGGACGGGTTATACCGGTGAAGATGGCTTTGAGGTTTATAGTGACGCGAGTGATGTTGTTGAACTTTGGAGAGCAATCTTAACCGCAGGTGAAGAAGACGGCGTCGTGCCGGTTGGGTTGGGAGCTCGCGACACGCTAAGATTTGAAGCAAATCTAGCCCTTTACGGGCAGGAGCTTTCACCAGAAATTTCTCCGCTTGAAGCAGGGATTGGCTTTGCGGTGAAATTGAATAAAGAAGCTGATTTTATTGGGAAAGAAGCACTAAAACAGCAAAAGGAAAATGGTTTATCGAGAAAATTGGTTGGAATCGAAATGATTGACCGTGGAATTCCTCGTCACGGTTACCCTGTTTATATTGGTGATGAGCTAATTGGTGAAGTAACAACTGGCACGCAGCCACCTACATCAAAGAGAAATATTGGCCTTGTACTAATTAAAACTGAATTTGCGGGTCTTGATACTGAGGTCGAAGTGGAAATTCGCGGCAAACGTTTAAAAGCTGCAGTAGTTCCAACACCTTTTTATAAAAGAGAAAAGTAAAACATGAAGGGAGTTAGGTTTATGAAACATCGCTATTTACCTATGACTGAAGAAGATAAGAGGGCAATGCTTGATACTATTGGTGTTTCCTCGATTGATGAACTGTTCAGCGATATCCCAGAAAAAGTAAGGTTTAAGGGAGAATATAATATTAAAGCGGCTAAGTCTGAGACGGCATTAATGAAAGAGCTATTTATGTTAGCAGACCGCAATGCCGACTTGAAAAGAAATGTCTCTTTTCTAGGTGCTGGTGTTTATGACCATTACATGCCAGTTATCGTGGATCATGTTATTTCTCGTTCTGAATTTTATACAGCTTATACACCGTATCAGCCGGAAATTTCTCAAGGTGAGCTGCAAGCGATTTTTGAATTCCAGACAATGATTTGTGAATTAACAGGAATGGATGTTGCCAACTCCTCAATGTATGATGGCGGAACGGCCCTAGCTGAGGCAGCAATGCTAAGTGCCGGTCATACTAAGCGAAAAACCATTCTTGTTTCAACTGCTGTTCATCCCGAGTATCGTGATGTCCTGAAAACCTATGCAAAAGGACAGAATTTAGAGGTTGTCGAAGTCCCTATAAAAGATGGAGTAACAGATGTTGAAATATTAAAAGATTTAGTCAATGATGATGTTGCAGCATTTATCGTTCAATATCCAAATTTCTTCGGCAGAATTGAGCCGTTAAAAGAGATTGAGGAGATTGTACATACAAGCAAAGGAATGCTTGTGGTCAACAGTAATCCGCTATCACTTGGGCTATTAACACCTCCGGGCAAATTTGGAGCAGATATTGTCATTGGCGATGCACAGCCGTTCGGAATCCCAACTGCATTTGGCGGACCGCACTGCGGGTATTTTGCTGTCACGAATAAATTAATGAGAAAAGTTCCAGGCCGCCTTGTTGGACAGACAGTAGATGATCAAGGCCGCCGTGGATTTGTTTTAACACTCCAAGCGCGTGAGCAGCATATCCGCCGTGAAAAAGCGACATCCAATATTTGTTCTAATCAAGCCCTAAACGCTCTTGCCGCCTCTGTAGCGATGACAGCCCTAGGTAAAAAAGGTGTCCGCGAAATGGCAGCCGCTAATTTACAGAAGGCTCACTATGCAAAAACTGCTTTTAAAAACGCCGGTTTTGAAGTCGTTTATGATGGTCATTCCTTCAATGAATTTGTCGTCAAATTAAACAAGCCAGTGAAGGAAGTAAATCAAAAACTGTTACAAAATGGAATCATCGGCGGCTATGATTTAGGACGTGACTATTCAGAGCTTGCTAACCATATGCTGATTGCGGTAACAGAACAAAGGACGAAGGAAGAAATCGATATTTTTGTAGGAGAATTGGGGGATTTGCATGCATAATCAAGATCAAGCACTCATTTTTGAATCTAGTACACCTGGCCGAATTGGATACAGTCTCCCTGAAATGGATGTACAAGAATTAGATTTGGCCAGTCTTCTTCCGGAGGGGTATTTACGCGAAGAAGAAGCTGAGCTCCCAGAGGTTTCTGAACTTGATATCATGCGTCACTATACCGCCCTTTCAAAAAGAAACCATGGCTTGGACTCAGGTTTTTATCCATTAGGCTCTTGTACGATGAAATACAATCCGAAAATTAACGAAAATGTTGCCCGTTTTAATGGCTTTGCCCATGTACATCCACTACAGGATGAAAGCTCTGTCCAGGGCGCATTAGGTTTAATGTATGATTTGCAGCAGCATTTAATTGAAATTACCGGCATGGATGAAGTGACATTACAGTCAGCAGCAGGTGCGCATGGGGAATGGACCGGATTAATGCTAATCCGTGCCTATCATGAAGCAAACGGTGATATGAAACGAACAAAGGTAATCGTTCCTGATTCCGCCCATGGCACGAACCCGGCATCTGCAACGATCGCAGGTTTTGATACGATTACAGTAAAATCAACCGATCAGGGCCTTGTAGATCTTGAAGATTTAAGAAGGGTTGTCGGGGAAGATACGGCTGCCCTTATGCTTACAAACCCAAATACGCTTGGACTATTTGAAGAACATATTCTTGAAATTGCCGATATTGTCCACGATGCCGGCGGTAAGGTTTATTACGACGGGGCTAACTTAAATGCGGTTTTATCAAAAGCTAGACCTGGTGATATGGGCTTTGACGTGGTCCACTTAAATCTTCATAAAACCTTCACTGGCCCGCACGGTGGCGGCGGTCCTGGTTCAGGTCCGGTTGGAGTCAAGGCAGACTTAATTCCATTCCTGCCGAAGCCAATTATCTCGAAACGTGGCGAAGAGTTTGTGCTGGATTATGACCGCCCGCAATCGATTGGCCGTGTGAAGCCATTCTACGGCAACTTCGGCATCAATGTTCGTGCCTACACTTACATCCGCTCCATGGGGCCAGATGGCTTAAAAGCGGTAACGGAATATGCGGTATTAAACGCCAACTACATGATGAGAAGATTAGCTGAGCATTACGACCTGCCATTTGATCAGCATTGTAAGCACGAGTTTGTCCTAAGCGGTAAACGCCAGAAAAAATTAGGTGTGCGAACATTGGATATTGCGAAGCGCCTGCTTGATTTCGGCTACCATCCGCCAACCATCTACTTCCCATTAAACGTGGAAGAATGTATCATGATTGAACCAACAGAAACAGAATCAAAAGAGACGCTCGATTCATTTGTCGATATCATGATTCAAATTGCCAAAGAAGCGGAAGAAAATCCAGAGGTTGTGCAAGAGGCGCCGCATACGACGGTTGTGGGGCGATTGGACGAAACGATGGCAGCACGGAAGCCAATATTAAAATATCAAAAGAATTAAAAAGGATTGAGTCAGATTCGGATAATGAATCTGACTCTTTTTTTCTTTCTCGACGGTGAGTATTATTTTTTTTTATTCTTAGGTAAATAATAAAAATTAGACAAGGAGGGCAAAAAATGGCTGATTCAAACCATATTCCATTGACTGCATCTGAATTAGGAAACCTATGGATGACCTATCAGGACAAAACGATGCTCATGAGGGTACTCGAACATTTACTTGAACATGTTGAAGAAAAAGAAATTCAACAACTATTGCAATCAAGTCACGATTTTTCGAAACAAGCCGTCGAGACTATTAGTACTATTTTTAAGGAAGAGGGAGCAGTTGTCCCGATTGGTTTCACTGAAAAGGATGTTTATAAAAATAAGCCAAAATTATTCGATTATCTTTATGATTTGTTTTTTTTACAAATGATCAATAAAATCGGAATTAGTCTATTTGCGCTCTACTCAACGATGTCGTTCCGTCAAGATATCAGAGATTTTTTTAAGCTATTGACTGATAACTCCCAAGAGGAATTAGAAAGGGCAACAAAAGTTCTTTTGGAGAAAGGGGTTCTTGTTCGTGCGCCATATGTGTCCATGCCAAAGGAGGTTACATTTGTTCAAGATAATGATTATTTATCTGGTTATAACATTTTAAATAAGACAAGAGCCTTAAATACAATTGAAGTTTCACTGATCCATCATGCGATTGAGACAAACTTAGTGGGTTTGCAATTAATGATTGGCTTCGCCCAAGTTGCAAAAGATAAACAGGTCAAAGAATATTTTGTTAAGGGTATGCAATTATCAATGAAAATTGAAACCACATTAGGTGAATTTTTACGTGAAGATTTTATTGAACCACCGGCTACACCTGCAGGGAAAGCCACTAATTCCACAGTAGCCCCATTTTCAGATAAGTTGATGATGTATATCACCAACTTGTTAAGCACTTTTGGTCTTGGGAGTAATGCACTCGGGGGAGCATTTAGCTTACGAAGTGATTTACCAATGACAATGGCTCGAATTGCATTAGACATTTACGCTTTTGCCAAAAAAGGCGGGGAAATCATGATAAAGAACGGCTGGATGGAGGAGCCTCCGCAAATCGAAGATAGACGAAAACTGACTAGCACATAAAGATTGATTATCGCGATAAAGAGGATGTCAAAAGGTCAGACCTTTTTTAGACATCCTCTTTTAATGTTACTTCTTAACTTTTACTTTGCCAGACCACTTTTTGAACCCGCCTTGCAGCTGGGTTAGGTCTTTATAACCTTTTTTGTGCAAAAATTGTGCTGCACGTGCGCTGCGCATGCCGCTTTGGCAATACAAGTAAACAGGCATATCCTGGCGAATTTCCTTCATTCGCATTTTCATCTGGGACATTGGGATATTACGTGCCCCTAAAATATGGCCGCCATCGAATTCGTTTGCTTCCCGAACATCTATTAGTTGTGCCTTTCTGTATCCGGCACGAAACTCTTCTTCGGTTACCGTTTTAACAATCCTCTTCTGATAGAAGTAGGTGAAAACGGAGTAAATAATTACTGCTGCCAAAATGATTAATAAGACATAAAGTGAACTCAACTTCTTTTTGCTCCTTTCAAGCTTTCCTGCACTAGTTTTTATTATATAAGTCATTTCCATAAAGATAAAGATGAATAGGAAAATTCTTTTCATTTTTGCCTTATTTAATTATAGCAGAATCATCTCATTTTGAATTCCTATCAGATTTTGGTAGACTAAAATTGATATGATTTTATTAAAATGAGGTTTTTGAATGAATAATGAAATTTGGAGATTTATCGATTCCGGAAATAGTTCACCTGCTTTTAATATGGCTTTAGACGAAGCGTTACTTGATTGGCACAGCGAGGGGAAATTTCCGCCGGTAATCCGCTTTTATGGCTGGAACCCTCCAACCTTATCTGTGGGCTATTTTCAAAACGTTGAAAAAGAAATTGATATGGATGCCGTAAAGGCACATGGGCTGGGGTTTGTCCGAAGACCTACTGGCGGGCGTGGAGTCCTTCATGAACATGAGCTTACATATAGTGTGATTGTATCAGAAGCACATCCGGAAATGCCTAAGACCGTTACCGAAGCATACCGGGTCATTTCGGAAGGAATATTAAAAGGTTTTCACCATTTAGGGCTTGAGGCGTATTTCGCGGTTCCAAAAACTCCAGAGGAAAGGGATGCGTTGAAAAACCCGCGCTCTGCTGTCTGTTTTGATGCCCCAAGCTGGTATGAGCTTGTCGTCGAAGGCAGAAAGGTAGCAGGAAGTGCACAGACGCGGCAAAAGGGTGTTATTCTGCAGCACGGCTCGATTCTATTGGATTTAGACGAAGATAAGCTTTTCAGTCTATTCAAATACTCTAATGAACGGGTCAAGGAACGAATGAAGAAGGCCTTTAAGGATAAGGCGGTGGCCATCAATGCGATTAGCTCGCGGAGGATCACCCTTGATGAAGCAAAAGAGGCTTTTTATAAGGGCTTTGCTGAAGGGTTGAATATTGAACTTGAACCGTATCAACTAACCGAAGAAGAACTGGTCTACGTTCAGCGGTTAGCGAGTGCGCGTTACGAAAGTGATGAATGGAATTTAAAACGGTAGATGGAAGCGGCGCTGGCCGCTTTTTTCGTTTTTGCGGCTATTACTTTTTAAAAAAAGAGGCAAGGCGCGAAATTTGTTAAAATATCCTGTTTTTTAACGAAAACAAGTTGAATGCTTTCATTTTCTCCAAAATCTAGTTTTTTTTAAGTTTGACAAAATCATTGTTATTTGCCTTAACTACAATATATAGTGGTGTCGAAAATATTTTCGGTACTATATATTGATTTATGGTGTTTCTCTATGTTAACCTAGTGGATATTAAGGCAACAAGATAAAGCATAACTTACTAGAATCTATTACAAGGAGTTGTTCTCATGTCTGTAGTTTTTAGACAAAAAATGAATATTGATTTTGATAGGTTGAATGAGGATATCCGCTTATTCCCCAGTGTACACCCAGTTACCCCAGATATGAAGATAACTCACAAGGGTGTATCAAGATTGGTCATGCTTGACCGCTACACCTTTAAAGACACGGCAAAAATTACCCTGACAAATGGCGACTTTGTTGTTTTGACAATTAAAGAGGATCCAAAATTTCCAGCACGCGGTCTTGGCACCATTGTGGAAATTGACTGGGAGAGGAAAAAAGCCAAGGTCTTGGTTGAAGAGGAATTTAGGGGTGTCCTTGATGATCCCGAGGAAACAAGTTCAGGACTTATTTGGCGGTCACTTGATATCATTGAAAAGCCATTGGAGCTTTTCTACGAGCAAATAGCCAAACGGAATGCCACAGGTCTTGCTTTGGTGGAAGAAACGGAAGAGAAGCGCATTGAGTGGTTCGATAAGTTTTATCAAGAGCTTGTGACAATGAATTTTATTCCGGCAGGGCGCGTTTTGTATGGAGCCGGGGCAAATACTGACGTCACTTTTTTTAATTGTTATGTGATGCCGTTTGTTCCAGACTCTCGTGAAGGCATCTCCGACCATCGTAAGCAGGTAATGGAGATTATGAGCCGGGGCGGTGGTGTCGGCACAAATGGTTCGACATTAAGACCGCGAAACACCTTGGCTAGAGGCGTAAATGGAAAATCTTCCGGATCGGTTTCATGGCTGGATGATATTGCGAAATTGACGCATTTGGTTGAGCAGGGTGGATCAAGACGTGGTAAATCAGCAAAAGTGCCTCGTCTATAAATTAACCTCGTGAATTGCTGGGAACTCTTTTATGGCTTGCTGGCTACAACGTGACTGGAAACGGTGAGCGTGAATGCTTAAAAACAGTAAGTGGATAAAGACAATCAGCAGCCAAGCACCTGTAAAAAGGTGAAGGTTCAACGGCCATCGAAAGCACACTAAAATGTGGAAGCAAGTAGAGTAGGGATCAAGTGATTCCGAAGCGCGAGGGCACTCGTTGAGTGTAAGATATGGTCTGAGCATCTAGGGTGACCTAGAGAGTTGATGTAACGAATCAATGTAACATTCTGGCACAAATGATCATGTTATCGTCCTGGCATCCAGACATTATTGAATTTATTATTTCTAAAATGCAAAATCCGAAAATTCTTCGATTCTTAATTGAAAATACAAATGATGAAACGATTAAAAAACATGCAAAAGATAAACTAAAATTTACACCATTAACACTTCAGGAAACTGCAATGTACCAGGGAATTGTGAATTACAAAAATATTCCTGGCTATGGTGGGTTTGATGAAAGGATTATTGCTGATGCAGAAGAAAAATTAGCAACCGGTGGTACCTATACTGTTCATAATTCTGAATTCCTAACTGGAGCAAACATATCCGTTTGTTTGACAAAGGAGTTTATGGAAGCTGTTGAAAAAGATAGTGAATATGAGCTTCGATTCCCTTATGTTGAACACTACAACGAAGAGGAAATGAAAATCTACAATGAAGAATGGCATCAAGTTGGTGATGTACGTGAGTGGGAAAAGTTCGGACACAAAGTGCGAGTTTATAAAAAAATCAAAGCCAAAGAGCTTTGGAATTTAATAAACATCTGTGCTACTTACTCCGCCGAGCCAGGAATATTCTTTATCGATAATGCTAACGATATGACGAACGCAAAAGCGTATGGACAACAGGTCGTTGCAACAAATCCCTGTGGGGAACAGCCACTTGCACCATTTTCAGTGTGTAACCTCGCTGCTGTTAACCTTGCAGAAATGGCAGATAAGGAAACTAAAACAGTTGATTTTGAAAAGTTAAGAAAAACAGTTGCGGTCGGCGTCCGGATGCAGGACAATGTCATCAACGCTACCCCTTATTTCTTGGATGAAAATAAAAAGCAAGCTCTTGGTGAACGCCGTGTCGGTTTAGGTGTTATGGGCTTACACGATTTGCTTATATACTGCGAAACGGAGTATGGTTCGCCTGAAGGAAACAAACTAGTTGATCAAGTATTTGAAACGATTGCTACTACTGCCTATAGAACATCGATTGAATTAGCTCAAGAAAAGGGAAGCTTCCCGTTCTTAACCGGTGATACACAAAATGATACAAATCGGTTACGACAAGCTTTCATCGATACTGGCTTTATGAAAAAAATGCCTGAAGATGTCCGTCAATCGATTTTAGAAAACGGAATTAGAAATTCACATTTGCTAACTGTTGCTCCAACGGGTAAACATATTGCCCCCAGTGTTCGTAAGAGCGCTGCGTAAACTTAGCTATATGCGGGAAACCCTGGCGTATCTCTTATTACCTTGTCTTGCCAACAATTAATAGGTAAAAATGTAAGAGTGTTGGCGATATAGCCTACCAGACAATCCGCAGGGAAGTCGTGGCTGACCCCTCAACGACTATTACGCTGAGCAACCATTTTAAATGGTTGGTGATAGAGTCTGACCCATATGGCGACATATGGAGCGGGTACTGATAATCCCGCCCTCTGTAAGTTTTTTATAGAGAGTAACAAAAGTGAGTACTGGAACAATGGTTGGCGTTTCTACAGGATTAGAGCCTTATTTCTCATTCTCTTATTTCCGCAGTGGACGTCTTGGTAAGTTTATCGAAGTAAAAGCAGATATCGTGCAAGAATATTTAGATCAGCATCCAGAAGCCGATGCAAACAATCTTCCGAACTGGTTCGTAGCAGCGATGGAGCTGGCGCCAGAAGCCCATGCAGATGTACAATGTGTGATTCAGCGCTGGATTGACAGCTCGATTAGTAAAACCGTCAATGCGCCGAAAGGGTATAGCGTAGAACAGGTCGAAAAAGTTTACGAGCGCCTTTATCTTGGCGGTGCCAAAGGCGGTACTGTCTATGTAGACGGATCAAGGGATTCCCAGGTCCTAACACTTAAAGCTGAAGAAAATACCAATGAACAATTATCAATGTTTGATGAAAAACCAAAGCAACATGTTGTTCTTATTGATACCATCACTGACCTACGATCAACGGATGTAACAATAGGTTCCGAAGTTGGCAACACATGCCCAGTCTGCCGTAAAGGGAAAGTAAAAGAAATCGGCGGCTGTAATACCTGTACAAACTGCGGTGCCCAATTAAGGTGCGGTCTATAAGGATTTCAAAAGGGATGGAGATTAATTTTTCCATCCTTTTTTCTACCCAAAGAAGTGTTCAAGCTGCTTCAAAAAAGAACCTTGTCGCCCAGTCACTCACTAAGAAGAATACACAGCATCAATAAACTATATCAATATAACTTTGTAACCAAATTGTAATCTCTACGTGATGTCCCTGTTATCCTTTCCTTGTATAGTATGAGTATCAAATCACACCAAGGGGGAATAACATTATGCTAAAAAAATTCATCACAGCACTTGCGATTACAATTGGACTTAGCTCGGTGTTTGCCACTACGGGTGATAAAGCTGAAGCGGCGTACTATCATACAAAAGCAATTTCGGTTGCCAAAGCGAATCTCGGTGTTCCATATAAATGGGGCGGAATAACACCAAGAGGCTTCGATTGCTCCGGTCTTATAAAATATTCATTCGCTCAGGCAGGTAAAGTTTTACCACGAACAGCGGCTGAAATGTACTATACAAAAGGATATCGAGTAAGTTCTATACAAGCAGGAGACTTACTGTTTTACGCACCAAGTAAAGCAAGTAAACCAACACATGTCGCGATGTATATCGGAGCAGGTAAGATGATTATGGCTTCTTCGTCAAAAGGCGTAATGATAACCTATACTAATAACAGCTACTGGAATCCAAAATTTATTGGTGCAAAACGTATATAAGCAATGGATGAAAACATCGGCCCGGCCGATGTTTTTTTCTGTTTCAAATTAATTGAGGAGCTGCCGCAAAATTGTCGAAATCTCTACATATTTTCTTCATATTGTCAGGTTACTATTGTATTAACAAGACAAATGTAGTTTATTAAAAACAAGGGAAAACAATATGGTGATCCTATGTACAATTTAATGAGTCAATTCAGTTCTTTTATAAGTAAGCCGTTTTTTGAGATGGCAAGTAGTCTGGAATCCTGGCCGATTCTTTTTGCCTTTATTTTAGGACTCGTGGGTGCACTTGCGCCGTGTCAGCTTACAGGCAATATTAGTGCTGTTACACTTTATGGGAACAGTTCCATCCAAAAGAAAATCCTGTGGAAAGAAGTTTTCAGTTTTACACTTGGAAAAATAACTGCCTTCTCCTTATTAGGCGGTCTAGTGTGGCTGCTCGGAAAGGGAATCGAACAAAACTTAATACTCTATTTTCCTTGGATCCGCAAGCTAATGGGTCCGTTATTAATCATTGTTGGTATTTATTTGTTAGGTTTCATCAAATTAACAGGGACATTCAATTTGTTTAAGAGGTCAAAGGAATACAAGCTTGGACATCCATTCGGTTCTTTTATGCTGGGATTTAGTTTTTCGCTTGCTTTTTGTCCAACTATGTTCATTTTGTTTTTTGTTACTTTAATGCCACTCGTCTTATCTAGTTCCTATGGAGTTATTCTCCCGTCCATCTTTGCGATAGGTACCGCCTTGCCAGTATTATTTGTCATTTCCCTAATTTGGTACTTTGGCGGAAGCGGTGCATTAATGAAAAAAGGTAGAAAGTTTGGTATCGCTATTCAACGGGTGGCAGGCGCTGTAATACTTTTATTAGGAATATTTGATACGATAACGTATTGGTCTTTATAAACAAATTGTGAAAGTTGAAAAACCCCTTTACATAGGGTAGGGGGGTATAGTAAGATAAGGTTAAGCGAGACATATTTAAAAGCTGATAAAAGGGAGAGATTATCGATGGAAAGAGTAATATTAAACGTTGAAGGAATGTCATGCGATCACTGTGTGAAAGCGGTAGAAGGAAATGTTGGTGCACTTAAAGGCATTTCTTCTGTAAAGGTAAATTTAAAAGGAGCTACTGTTGATGTAGAGTTTAATACACAAGTGGTATCATTAGATGAAATTAAAGAATCAATTGAAGACCAAGGATACGATGTGAAATAGTTAGTAATAAAGACGTGCTAGTTGCTAGCACGTTCTTTTCTCAACAAAATATACCTCTATAGGGTATGAGGAGCTGACATTCATGAGTCAAAGTTTAAAGGAAACAAATTTACAAATCTCTGGAATGACTTGTGCAGCCTGTGCAACACGAATTGAAAAGGGTCTAAAGAAATTAGCAGGAGTAGAGACAGCCACGGTCAATCTGGCCTTGGAAAAATCAGCGATTAAATACGATTCAACAGTAATAAAAGTGGAAGATATTGAAAAGAAGATCAGAGACCTAGGGTACGATGTCGTTACAGAAAAGGCGGAATTGGACATTACCGGGATGACTTGTGCTGCCTGCGCAACCAGAATTGAAAAGGGACTAAATAAGTTAGATGGCGTTGTAAAAGCAAACGTGAATCTGGCGCTTGAAAAAGCAACCGTTGAGTTCAACGATTCCGCACTTTCAATCAGTGATATTATTAAAAAGGTCGAAAACCTCGGTTACGGTGCACTTATAAAAGAAGAGGCAAAAGATACGAGCGACCATCGCCAGAAAGAAATTGCCAAACAATCAAAAAAGTTCATCTTTTCTGCCATCTTGTCATTTCCCCTTCTATGGGCAATGGTAGGTCACTTTTCGTTTACCTCGTTTATTTATGTACCCAATATGTTTATGAATCCTTGGTTCCAGTTAATTTTGGCTACACCAGTTCAATTTGTTATTGGAGGTCAGTTTTACGTAGGAGCTTACAAGGCAATTAAAAATAAAGGGGCCAATATGGATGTACTTGTTGCCTTAGGTACATCGGCAGCTTATTTCTATAGTTTATATTTATCAATTATGTCGCTTATCGAAAGTGCTCATAGCGTAGATCTATATTTTGAGACAAGTGCTGTCCTCATTACATTAATTATATTAGGGAAGCTTTTTGAAGCGAAAGCAAAAGGGCGCTCCTCAGAAGCAATCAAAAAATTAATGGGTCTACAGGCAAAGACTGCAACCGTGGTTAGGAATGGAATAGAATTAGAAATTCCAATCGAAGAGGTAGTTGCCGGTGATCTCCTGTATATTAAGCCCGGTGAAAAGATACCTGTGGATGGAAAAATTATTGAAGGGCGTTCTGCTGTTGACGAGTCAATGCTGACAGGTGAAAGTGTGCCAGTGGATAAGAGTATCGGGGACGAGGTAGTCGGAGCAACATTGAATAAAAATGGTTTCTTGCAAATTGAAGCGACAAAAGTTGGCCGGGATACAGTCCTGGCACAAATCATTAAAGTGGTAGAAGAAGCGCAGGGGTCAAAAGCTCCCATCCAACGACTAGCCGATAAGATTTCTGGCGTATTTGTTCCAATTGTTGTTGTTATTGCCGTTATCACTTTTATTATCTGGTATGTATGGGTAGCCCCTGGAGATTTTGCAGATGCCTTAGAAAAAATGATTGCTGTCCTTGTTATCGCTTGTCCTTGTGCATTAGGATTGGCAACACCAACATCTATAATGGCTGGTTCCGGCCGGGCGGCTGAATACGGAATCCTTTTTAAGGGTGGAGAACATTTGGAAATGACTCACCGGATTGCCACGGTTGTTTTGGATAAAACTGGTACGGTAACAAATGGAACACCGGTTTTAACGGATGTTATTACGGAAACTTCTTTTATTGAGGAAGAATTTTTAGCATTAGTAGGTTCTGCAGAAAAACAATCAGAGCATCCCCTTGCCCAAGCGCTTGTTCAAGGGATTAAAGATAAAGGGATTTCTTTAATGGATGTCACAGAATTTGAAGCCGTTCCGGGTTTTGGAATTAAAGCAGTCGTTGATGGAAAACAAGTAATAGTTGGAACAAGAAAATTAATGAACAAATCTCAGGTAGAAATAAAGGATGCCCTAGCTAAAATGGATCAACTGGAAAAGGTCGGAAAGACTGCGATGCTTGCTGCTATTGACGGTCAATATGCCGGTACGGTTGCGGTGGCGGACACAATTAAGGAAACCTCTAAAACAGCGATTAGCCGCCTCAAAAAAATGGGACTTGATGTTATCATGATTACCGGTGATAATCAGCAGACGGCCAAGGCAATCGCTGCCCAGGCAGGGATTGAACATGTAATTGCAGAGGTTCTTCCAGAGGGGAAAGCAATTGAAATTAAGAAATTGCAGGCTCAGGGCAAAAAAGTTGCTATGGTTGGAGATGGCATTAACGATGCTCCGGCACTGGCCATTGCTGAAATTGGAATGGCGATTGGCACTGGTACAGATGTTGCGATGGAAGCGGCCGATATCACACTGATTCGCGGTGATTTAAATAGTATCGCGGACGCAATCTTCATGAGCACAAAAACGATTACCAATATTAAACAAAATCTATTCTGGGCACTTGCCTATAATTCGCTTGGCATCCCTGTTGCCGCCCTAGGGTTCCTTGCACCATGGCTGGCCGGTGCAGCGATGGCATTCAGTTCCGTTTCGGTTGTTCTTAATGCATTGCGTTTACAAAAAGTGAAACTATAAAAATTGAAAACCTGAATGAAAAAGGCTGACAAAAAAATTGTCAGTTTTTTTCTGCTTTTACACTATCGAAAACCTGTATTCTAAAAATTTTATCCTCGTCCACCGTACTATTTTCTTATTATACCGATTAAAGATGTAACAATGAGTTCATCTTTAGGAGTGACTGCCATGAAAATAGATGGTGTTTTTGCAGGAGGCGGAATTAGAGGATTTACACTCGTTGGTGCCTATGAAGAAATTGAAAGCAGGGGATTTCAGTTTGCGAGGGTCGCAGGAACAAGTGCAGGGTCCATCGTAGCCGCCTTAATTGCGGCTGGGTATACGAGTAAAGAAATTTATCAATTGGTGGATGAGTTTGATCTGCCCAAAATGCTCGATACCCGTAAATCCATCATTCCTTTTTCGATTGCTAAATGGCTGCTCTTATACTGGAGATTAGGACTTTATAAAGGAAATGAGCTTGAAAAATGGATGAAAGAGAAACTGGAAGCAAAGGGGATAAGAACATTCTCAGATCTACCTCCCAAAGCCCTTAGGGTAATTGCTTCAGACCTTTCGAAGGGACAAATGATTGTTTTGCCGGATGATTTAGAAAAATACGGGATACCACCAGGTTCGTTCTCTATCGCAAAAGCCATCAGAATGAGCTGCAGTATCCCTTATTTTTTTGAACCAGTTAAATTGCGCTCGCTGGATGGAATGAGCATAATCGTGGATGGGGGAGTACTTAGTAATTTTCCAATGTGGCTTTTTGATAAGGATAATGTAAAAAAGGTCAGACCTGTACTAGGTATCAAACTTAGTCCAAGTGAATATGAACATGAAAAACATAAAATAAAAAATGGTATTCAATTATTTGGCGCATTATTTGAGACGATGAAGGATGCCCATGATCAAAGATATATTTCCAAAAAGCATGTGGAGAATATTATTTTTATTACGGCGGAAGGAGTTTCGCTAACCGAATTTAATTTAACCGAAGAAAAAAAGCAGAAATTATTTGAAATAGGCCGAGAACATGCAAAAAAATTCTTAAATAATTGGGGTTATTAAAAAAATCGAGTGTCATAAAGACGCTCGATTTTTCTTTTTCCCCTTTTTCCCATCGATAACGGTTAGGTGAGCAGGAGATTTCTTTTTTATCTTGTTGCCCTTCTTTAAAGTTGTTAACGCCCCAATAGAGGAGGTCTTAGCAGCCCCGTCTCCGCTCTTTTGCTGCAATCGCTTTTTTGACTTTTTTGCTGCTTTAAGAAATGCTCGCTGCTCTTTTTTTTGAGGGCTTGAAGATGAAAACTTCCGAACAAGGAAAAAAATGAGCAGACCGATTATGGCAAAGACAGCTATTTTCTGTAGGAAACCGGCAGGATTAGCTGTAAATGAACTAAATAAACCAAGTAAGGCTAGAATGATAAGTCCCCAAACAATAAAAACTGATGTCCGATTTTTCAAGAAAGCCACCTCCCTAAGAGCATCATAAGCATTTTTACTAGCTTTTAAACACATGAAAACTAAGATTTAGACAATTTCTTTATTTTCTATTTCGTACTCAGTTTCCTTTTCTCTTCTTAGCAGTTCATTAAAGGAAAGAATTGCTACTTCAACTTGGTCATTATTTGGCTCTTTTGTCGTTAACAGCTGGAGCCAAAGTCCGGGATAGCCTAAATACTTCAACACGGGAATATCTCTTAGCTTGTTAGTAACCTGAAGGACTTCAAAAGAAATGCCCAGTACAACAGGTATTAAAAGAAGACGATCGACAACCCTTAACCAGAGCGGTGTCGTAGGAACCAGCATATAGACAAAAACACCAACGATGACAGTAAATAGGATGAAACTGCTGCCGCAGCGATAATGCAGGCGGGAATGGGCCTGAACATTTTCAACGGTCAGCTCTGCCCCTGATTCATAGGTGTTAATTACTTTATGCTCAGCACCATGATATTGAAACACTCTTTTGATAAGCGGGGTTAGCGAGACAAAATAGATATAGCATAGGAGCAGTACAAGCTTAAAAAACCCCTCCACTAAAACCTGTGCAAAATCCGATGGAAATATTGGTTTCGTTAGAACTGCTAGGAAAACAGGGACTAATGTAAAGGCAAATTTTCCAAATAAGAATGAAATCACTCCTATCGCAGCAACTCCTAAGTACATTGTCAGCTTAGAGACTTCTTTTTCCTTTATTGTATCATCGTCTTTTGGGTCGACATCAAATCTTTCAGTAGAAAAGTTTAAATGTTTTGATCCATTGGCACTAGCTTCAATAATAGCAATGATTCCACGAAGGAAAGGGATTTTTTTTAAGCTCGTTAAAGCTGGATTTGCTTTCCGCGGTAAATGAAAGTATTCAACAGAGCGATCTTTTCTGCGAACTGCAGTCACATAATGATGTTTCCCGCCAAACATGACTCCTTCAACGACCGCTTGGCCGCCATAAACAGGTTTTTGAGAATTGGACATGTAGTTTAACACCAACCTATATCAAAAGTTGCACAATAGCAGAAATAAAATCTGTTTGTACTTACTTTTATTCTACTAGAAAAATGAAAAAACCTCTAGGATGACATAATATTTCCATTTAAAATTAGAAAAAATATTTTTACATGTAAGGATTAACATTCTAAGGGCATAATATTATCGAATTTAGTATAGATTTTCCATTTTTATTGTGATACTTGAACAATCACCTCTAGTGATAAGCACAATCCCAAAAACTTAAAGTAAACGGAGGATGGTACAATGGTAAATGAACAGGAAAGTGTAAATTATCCGAAACCGATGTCTTTTTTGGCTATGGTATTTTGGACCGGTTTATTTGGAGGGGTTTTTTGGGGAACGGTTGGCTTTTTTGCCTACTATTTTAATTTTACAGAAATTCGTCCAAATGTCATACTGGAACCATGGGCTCTGGGAGATTGGAAAATTGGGTGGCTGGGAACTGTGATATCCATTATTTTCCTGGGCGTGTTTTCTGTTGTCGCTGCCTTTATTTATTATGCATGTCTAAAAAAGTTCAAAGGATATTGGTTCGGTATTGGCTATGGAATCGTTTTGTTCTTATTAGTGTTTTTTATTCTAAATCCTCTATTTCCCGGGATAAAACCGTTTAACGATTTAAACATCGATACAATCATAACCTCGATTTGCTTATATATCCTATATGGAATTTTCATTGGTTATTCCATTAATTACGAGTATCAAATTAATAATGTACAAGAGAAAGAGGCTTCAACTTAAGTTCGGATTAGTCGGAATTGTTAGGTTGTGATAAAATATTTTTGTCCTTATAGGATTAGAAAAGGAGAGTGGAGACGATTGGAAAAAATAGAAAGACTAAGATCCAATTTTTCAAATCACGGAATTGATGGGATTCTGATAACAAGCCCATTTAACCGCCGCTACATATCAAACTTTACTGGCTCTGCCGGCGTTGTATTAATTAGTGCTGATAAGGCACAGTTTATTACCGATTTCCGTTATATTGAACAGGCCGCAAAGCAATGCCAAGGATTTGAAATTGTAAAATTTTCTAGTTCCATTCCTGAAGAAGTCGCGCGACTTGCAAAAAATTTAGGGATTCAGAAACTTGGTTTTGAAGAGGATTACTTAACATGCTCCTCTTTTAAATTATATGATAAAGAAGTGGAAGCTGAACTTGTTCCTATCACAGGAGTCATTGAAAAATTACGCTTGATAAAGACCGATGCAGAGATTAAGATATTAAAGGTAGCGGCAGATATTGCCGATGCAGCTTTTAAACATATTTTGGATTTTATTCGACCTGGAAAAACGGAATTAGAGGTATCGAATGAATTAGAGTTCTTTATGAGAAAGGCCGGCGCGACTTCATCTTCCTTTGATACGATTGTTGCTTCAGGGTATCGCTCTGCACTTCCACATGGTGTTGCGAGTGATAAAGTAATTGAAGCTGGCGATTTCGTCACAATGGATTATGGTGCTTACTATAATGGGTATGTATCTGATATCACACGGACAGTTGCTGTGGGTGACCCGGACGGGAAGCTAAGAGAAATTTATGAGATTGTTCTTGAAGCACAACTAAGAGGTATGGCTGGAATCAAACCTGGGATTACAGGTAAGGAAGCAGATGCGTTAACAAGAGACTACATAACAGAAAAGGGTTATGGAGAATACTTTGGGCATTCAACAGGACATGGTATTGGACTTGAGGTTCACGAAGGTCCTAGTCTTTCGATGAAATCTGAAGTTATTTTAGAAACGGGAATGATGGTAACATGTGAACCAGGTATTTACATTCCCGGACTAGGCGGCGTTCGTATTGAAGATGATACGTTATTAACCGAAGATGGGAACCAAGCCCTTACTCATTCTACAAAAGAACTAATTATATTGTAAAACCATAGGAGGATATTAAAGATGATTTCTGTTAACGATTTTAAAACAGGTTTAACAATTGAAGTGGATGGCGGCCTATGGCGCGTTTTGGATTTCCAACACGTTAAGCCAGGTAAGGGAGCAGCATTTGTTCGCTCCAAGCTGCGTAACCTTCGTAATGGAGCGATTCAAGAAAAAACCTTCCGTGCTGGCGAGAAAGTAGAAAAAGCACAAATTGATAACCGCAAAATGCAATATTTGTATGCAAGCGGTGATCAACATGTATTTATGGATATGGAATCCTACGAACAGGTAGAACTTCCTGCTGCGAACATTGAATATGAACTAAAGTTTTTAAAGGAAAACATGGAAGTACACATTATGATGTTTAATTATGAAACCCTTGGTGTTGAATTACCAAACACGGTTGTTTTAGAAGTAACGGAAACTGAGCCGGGGATTAAAGGGGATACATCTTCTGGCGGAACAAAGTCCGCTACCCTTGAAACAGGACTTCATGTGCAAGTTCCTTTCTTTATCAACCAAGGTGACAAGTTAATCATTAATACATCAGAAGCAGCTTACGTTTCTCGTGCGTAATTAGTTTAAAGGTCTTACTCCGAAAATATCGGAGAAAGGCCTTTTTTCTATATTAAAGGAATCTATCTTAAAAACTTCACTAAATAGTAAGAATTTGCAACTATTTATGTAATCGCTTTTTGTTAAGATTATATTGTATAAATGAATAGGAAGAGGTGATACAACAATGAAACGAATTACCGCTCTTTTATTTTTCTGTTTTACAATAGCCCTGATAGCTGCAGGCTGCGGTTCCAAACTCGATAACGAAAAATGGGCACTTGATAAAAAGCATAAGCCATTACCTGATTATGTTTTAAGTTCTTCAGAAAAAGTTCAAGAAACATACGTAATGGCAGCAACGTATCCTGAAGTCATAGCATCTGTCCCTTGCTATTGTGGTTGCAGTGTAGAGGGTCATAAGAGTAATCTTGATTGTTTTGTTAAGCAAGTTGGTGGAGAAAATGCAGTAACAGAATGGGATTCGCACGGTATATCATGTGACACCTGTGTTGATATAGCCAGGGATGCAGTAGATATGCATCTTGACGGTAAAAGCCCCAAGAAAATTCATGATTTAATCACGAAGAAATATGAAAATTACGGGGAACCAACTCCAACACCTGAACCAAAGTAGGTAGTAGCCATGAAAAAAATATTAATCGGAAGTTATGTTTTGATTATTATTGGAGTTATTTTTGGCATTGGAAATAGTGGTATTTTTGACAGCGAGAATTCAAAAGCGATTGCTTCAGGGGAAAAAGTCTATATCAAAAATTGTCTTGTCTGTCACGGTGAAACAGGAAAAGGCGAAGGGTCAAACGCGGGGACTGCCATTAATAATCAGCATTTTTTAAGTGTTGTATCCGATAAAGACCTTTATAATTACGTGAAATATGGCAGAGAAGGTACCGCAATGCCTGCTTATGGTCCAAGATTGTCGGAAAAGGATTTGGACAACCTAACAGCGTTTATGAGAAATTGGCAAACAAAAGAGCTTGAATTTAATGTGCCAAAAACGGTACCCGGTGATCCTGATCGTGGTATGAAACAATACAATGTCTATTGTCTAAACTGTCATGGTGAGGCAGGAGCTGGCAAAATTAAAATGGGCACGGCTCTTTCTAATCCGCAATATTTAAAATATACAACAGATAAGCAAATCTGGATTGCCACCGCATATGGGCGCGAAGAAACAAAGATGGGTCCGTCATTAAAGGGCCAGGAAGGTGTGCGCCAGTTAAAGAAGCAAGATATTTCAGACATCATAAGTTATATACGTTCAATAAAAGAAAAAAAGCGCGCCCCTAACGATTACCTGAAACCTTGAGCCATGCAAATGGGCTCGAGGTTTTTTTATATAAATGGCGCTTTCGCTTTTCTAATTGTGTCAACTTTGTGGTGGTTTTTTGACGAAAAGAGAACGTTTTTCATCCTTTAACAAAATGTTCAAGAGTGTCTCAACAATTAGGGTTGGATAACGATTATATTTATTTCAAAGAGGACTATAGTGGAAAATAATGCTCCCTAGTGATGAGTTTTCCATATCAAGGAGGATTAATATGAGTAAGAAAAAGTGGTTGGCATTATTCGTTACTGCATCATTTGTCTCTAGCTTTATCCTACCAAAGGCAAGTGCTGAAACAGCCTTTCAGGCAGAAAAATTTCCGATGAAGGAAATGCAAGTTCAAGTTATGCCAGAGTTTGATTACCCCGAGGATTGGGAATCCAGAGATGTTCCTTCATTACTAGTAGGTCAGTACGGAACGATTACAAACAAAAGCGGCCAAGATTATGATGGAAAAATTGAAATTTCCGTTCCTGCTAATGATAAAGGCTTTGAAGCTGCTTTAGTTGCAGAATTTCCAGAGGAAAACAAACCAGAAGTACAGCGTCCATTTGATGTTGATAAAGAAAAGGGAATCATTAGCTGGAAACCAGCAAAACCGATTAAAAATAACGAGGCTTACAAATTTGTCATCGAATATTACACGAAAACAATTGATGTAAGGGACAAAAAGAGCTTTACATATCAACTCATCAACAATGCTGATATCGATCTGCTTGATGTTATCTTCTATGCGCCAATGAACGCTATGGATATTCAGTTAGAACCGAAGGCGCCAAACAATTCCAAAAATGACTATGGAGAAGAGCTTTACTACTATCAATACAAAAATGTAAAAGCCGGAGAAAACTTGAACTATACCTTCACATATAAGAAAGATGGCACGGAATCAACAATGGAAGCAATTAACAAAGCGCAGCCGCCAAATGATGAAAACCATACAGGAGTAAATGGGACTGCAACAGATCAAGTTTTGAGTGGCGGAAAGGACAGCTCAAAACGTCCAATTATCGGAGTTGGCGGTGCATCGATTATTGGAATCGCGATTATTATCGCGGGTCTATTCGTTTACCTGGGATTGAAAGGTAACGCAAAGTCAACTCCTACAGCAGCAAAGGGTCCAAAACATAATAAACAGCAGCCAAAGAAACCAACTGAAAAAAGAGATAACAAAGTTGCAAATGCTGAGGAAAAAAAGGAACTCCGCAAGAAACTCTTAACCGGAAAGATAGACCAAGAAATGTACGAAGAAGAAATGAAGAAATTAATCTAATGAGGTGTGAAGGATGAAAAAAAACACGATTGTCATGCTAGGCGGTTTTATTATTGCAGGGGCCATTGTTTTCTTACTGATGGCAGCAACACCTGGCTCTAGTGGGGTGGAGTTGACAATGAAAGAGCTGCTCGCTACTCAGAATCAGCATAAAGATGATTTTGTTACGGTAGAAGGTTTATTAATTGAAGACTCGATTAAATGGAATCCTGACAAAATTGAGTTGAAATTTGATGTGAAAAATAACGAAGGCCAGGTTATGCATGTTATTCATAACGGACCAAAACCAGATAACTTCTCTGAAGGTGTGATCACTATTCTTCAAGGATCTCCTACAAAGAAAGATACTTTTGAAGCAGAGTCAGTGAAAACGAGATGTCCTTCAAAATACGAAGGAAAAGATGTAAAGGACTATGATCCTGAAACACATAAAGATATGTTAAATCAACCACCGAAAGAAAAATAACAGGCAAACTTAAGAAGGTGACGAAATGTTTTTATTTGCTAACGCAACCATTTATATCGGATTAGCCATTGCAATTTATTCACTCCTCATTATCACATTGGGGATTAGTACAAAAAATCAGAAGTTTATTAACAGCGGTAAAGGCGGTTTGATTGCATTATTTGTCTGTGCAGCACTTGCAATGCTTTCCTTGTTCTACCTCTTAGCAACATCACAATTTCAATATGAATACGTTCATGATTATACCAGCAGTGAGCTGCCAATCATTTATAAATTAACTGCCTTATGGGCTGGTAACGCTGGTTCCTTGCTATTGTGGACCTTCTTCTTAACGCTATACCTGGTAATGATTGTTTTTTCAAGGAAGATGAAAGGAAATCCGATGGTTCCGTATATTTCAGCTATTCTTTTGGCTAACGCGGTTTTCTTCTTCTTTATCCTAGGGTTTGTAGCAAAACCTTTCCTTCTATTAGATACTGTTCCAATCGAAGGGAAAGGTCTAAATCCAATGCTCCAAAACCCTGGAATGATTATTCATCCAGTAACACTGTACCTTGGGTATGTCGGTCTTGCCATTCCATTCGCCTTTGCGATGGCAGCCCTAATCTTGAAAAATGTCGATGATTTCTGGATAAAAGCAACGAGACGCTGGACAATTATTGCTTGGTTGTTTTTAAGTCTTGGAAATATTTTTGGCGGCCAGTGGGCATATGTAGAGCTTGGCTGGGGCGGCTACTGGGCATGGGATCCAGTTGAAAATGCGTCGTTTATGCCATGGTTGACGGCTACTGCCTTCTTACATTCCGTCATGATTCAAGAACGAAAAAACATGCTGAAAATATGGAATATCAGCCTAATCATCGTTTCTTACGCACTGACACTCTTTGGAACATTCCTAGTACGAAGCGGCGTTTTGACTTCAGTCCATGCGTTTGCTAATTCAAATCTAGGATTATACTTCTTAATCTTTATGGCTGTAGCCGTAATCCTAGCATTATATGTGTTAATGAGCCGCTACAATATGCTTAAACGCAGCGCCGGTGAATTCCAATCGTTTGTCTCAAAAGAAAGCAGCTTCCTGGTTAACAATCTATTATTAGTTGGTGCCGCATTTGCTGTCTTCTGGGGAACGATTTTCCCACTAGTTTCTGAAGCTGTCCGTGGAACGAAGGTAACAGTGGGGCTTCCATTCTTTAATAAAGTAGAAGCGCCAATCCTATTATCAATGATGTTTGTTATGGCAGTTTGTCCAATGCTTGCCTGGCAGCGGTCAACGGTAAAAAATTTGAAGAAAAACTTCATGATGCCTGCTATCCTTGCTGTTCTTGGGATGATTCTAATGGTTTTGTTAGGTATCCAAAAAGCATGGGCAGTCATTGGCTACGGAGTTATTATTCTATTATTAATCACCCACTACTTAGAGTTTTATCGAGGTGTCAAAGCTAGAAGGAAAATGACGAAAGAAACACCTTTTGTTGCGTTGTACCGATTAATGATACGAAATCGCCGCAGGTATGGAGGATACATCGTCCACCTTGGCATCGCGTTTATTACCATGGGGATTATCGGCTCACAAAACTATGACTTAGAGACGATGAAGACAGTTGGTTTGGGACAATCGATTGAAATTAAGGATTACCGACTCAATTACGAGCGTCTCGATCAAAAAAGAGAAGGTATTAACGATATTGTTTATGCAGATATAACGGTTTTCAAAAATGGTAAAAAACTTGGTTCCTTCCAACCGGAAAAAGTTTTTTATGGCAACTGGGAACAGCCTTCTTCCGAGGTAGCCATCATCTCTTCAATCAAGGAAGACTTATATATTGTATTAAGTGCTTGGGAAGACGATGGCAAAGCAACCTTTGTCGTAAAGGTTAATCCAATGATGAACTGGTTATGGTTTGGTTCTTTCATGATTGTCATTGGTGCTCTGTTCGCGGTTTGGAACGGAAAATATGGTAATGTCACTCCGAGATACACAGGAGTACGTAGAGAGGTGTCTTAATATGAAAAATAAAATTTATATAGGGCTCCTCCTTATAGCGTTTATCTTTCAAGGATCAATATTCCAGGTGGAGGCCAGACAAATAAACTATAAATCTGCCGAATTTAAAGCCGTCGCTTCCCAATTCGCCTGCACATGCGGCTGCGGACAAGATCATTATGAATGCGATCCCAATACGTGTAATCTTACAACCGAGTTTAAAAAAGACCTTGTTGAGATGATGAACAAGGGCTGGGATAAGGATAAAATCCGTAAATACTATGTCAATATTTATGGGGAAGAAATATTGACTTCTCCAGAGAAAAGCGGTTTTAGCTTAATGGCTTGGGTTCTTCCATTTGTAGTATTAGGAGCAGGTGCAGCGGCTTTGTTTATCATCATTCGGAAATGGGTGAAGAAAAAAGGAGCAGAAGAAGTAGTAGTCACTGAATATGAGAACACCGAGGATGAAGTAGAAGGGGAAATTCTTTCTTCTATGATCGATGAAGAACGCAAAAAGTATCTTTAGGATGTGAACAAAATGCATGATATCACAATCATTTCAATGAGTTTTACAGCCGCATTGGCGCTTGTCTGTTTGTTTCTAATATTGTCACCGTTATTTAAGTGGGATACTTATTTACATGTTAGTACTAAAAATCAAGATTTAGCCTCGACGAAAGAAGCGCTTTTGACCACTCTTAATGAAATAGAGTTTGAGTACAAAATGGATAAAATCTCACACGCCGATTACAAAAATTTAAAGAAACAATACGAATTAGAAGTAGCAAGCATTATGAAAGAAGAAGAACAAATAATGGATAAACAAGTGGACCAAGAATTAATGGCCGAAGTGGAAAAAGAAATTGAAGCTCAAATGAAAAGCTATCAAAGTAAAAAGGGGGAAGGGAAGTGATCAGGAAAATCACCGTTCTCCTCCTTGGGCTTATGCTGCTAATACCGTTTAACGGTTTGGCAGCATCTGATTCCAAGATCATAATTGATATGCAATATATTGTTGTTGGCCCAACTGACGATGGCTCGACCTATTTTAATAATCGGGGCTTCTATTTAAACACAACAGCTGATGAATATAAAGGTGATGGAAAAAGTGAGGCTGTTTTAAACGTAACCCTTCCTAAAGGAGCTAAGGATCTAGATTTTACTGAAAATAAAATCGCTTCTAAGCAAGTTGATACTGGCTTTATTACAACTACTCCCATAACGGGAGATCAAAGGATTGAGCTTCCCTATAGCTATAGAGTAGAAAAAGGGAAGGACATCAATTTATCCTTTGATTATACGGTAAAATCGTTAATCTTCCTTGTTGAAGAAGGGAAAGGCAGTCTCGAAATGAGCGGGATTCAAGCCGTTAACCCAGAGCTGCTAAATATGGATGGTAAGAATTTTTGGATTTACACATTAGAAGATATTCAAGCAAACTCGCCATTTTCACTTGTTTACAACAAAGACGTACAGCCTACTAAAAAGGATACGGAACAGAAGCAAACAACTAGTGACAATGGGACAAATGGTGCTGTTACCCATACTGCACCAGCTTTCCATAATCCCGGCCACCTAAGAATGTGGGCGCAGTCACCATTACATCGTTTTAACCCACACGTCTTTTTGATTATTATAGGGGCCATTGTCATCGCGGGAATATCCTATTTTGCTTACTTCAGAAGGAAAGCTAGATTGGAAGAGGAACGACTTGGGGCTGATAAGGAAGAGAAGGCCTTTAAGCAGTTAATGGCGAAGCAAAAGGCCATAATGGATAAGATTATCGAACTAGAAGAAACCTTCGGTGATGGGAAGCTTTCCGAAGCTGAGTACCATGCCAAGCTAGCTGCCTACAAACAGCATTTAGTCCAGGTAAAGTTAAATTTACGTAATTATATCGAATAACAGCTTGTTGGGAGTGACCCTTATGATAGAAATAAAAAAACTGACGAAGCAAGCTGATAATAAGCTAATCTTACGAGGTGTTGACCTCTCCATCAAAAAAGGGGAAACCGTTGCGATAATAGGACCAAACGGTGCTGGTAAAAGTACACTGCTTAAGGTTTTGGCAACGCTGATTAAGCCGACATCAGGCCTAATCAAGATTAATGGCTTGGATTTGAAAAAAAATCATATTGACATCAAAAAACTATTAGGTTATTTACCCCATTCCAGCTTGCTATATGATCATTACTCGCCGTTAGAGAACCTTGTTTTCTTTGGAAATATATACGGGGTCGATGATGTAGAGCAAAGAGCGATTAAGCTTGTAAAGGAAGTTGGTTTATCATTCTTTTTAAATGAACCAGTGAAGAATTTCTCACGCGGCATGATTCAGCGGATTGCCATCGCCCGTGCGATTATCCATGATCCGGAGATTCTGCTGCTGGATGAACCACATACCGGTCTGGATCAGGGAGCTATTTCCATTCTCAATAATGTGATTCTTTCCATGAAGGAAAAAGGTGCGACAACATTAATGGTAACCCATGATTTCAAACAAGCAGCGGAAATCTGCGATCGGATTATCATTGTGAAAAACGGCAAAATTGTCGATGATTTCACTATTGAAAATCGCAACTTAGGTTTTGTTTCTGAAAAATATGAGCTTCAAGTGGAGGGGGTATCATGAACCTATTCCGCACGGCCCTGATACTTGCAAAAAAAGATTTATATTCTGAGTTAAAAACAAAACAAATCTTAACAACACAAATTATTTTTGCAGGACTTGTTATTGTTGTTTTCAGCTTTGCTTTTGACCCTGCTAATAACACGACGAAGGCTGTCATTCCGGGAGTCATTTGGGTCATTATCGTATTTGCTGGAATTTTGGGCCTTAACCGCTCGTTTATTTCCGAGCAGCGAAATGATACGATGCAAGGTTTGTTGGTTGCACCAATGGAGGCTGCGAGCATTTACTTAGGAAAGTTCTTAGCCAATTTCGCGATGATGCTTGTGGTTGAACTCGTTTCCATTCCGTTTTTATTTTTACTATTTGATTTCAAGTTTCTCGGCAGCGTACCCTATTTTATTTTAGTAGTTTTCTTAGGCAGTTTTGGTTTTATCGCAATTGGGACGTTCTTAGCCGCCTTAGCTGCTAACTCTAAGAGCAGTGAAATGCTGCTGCCACTGTTGCTTTTTCCAATCACAACGCCAATCCTAATCGGTGTTGTCCAGGCGACGAAAATCATTTTAACGAATGCCGAAAAGCTTTCGAGTGCGATTGCCTGGATTCAATTGGTTACAGCGTATGATGTTATCTTCTTTGTTGTTTGTTTCTTATTAATCGATTATGTGCTGGAGGTTTAAGTGATGAGTATGAATCTCGAACGAGAGAAAGCGATGCTCCCTGGAACACCGTTGACTAGTGTGAAATCAGCGAATCTATCAAAAATTCTGTTTGGTGGAACAGTCATTTCCATGCTGGTATCTCTATATTTTATCTTTATCTTTGCGGCGGAAGAATCAACGATGCATGCCGCACAAAAAATCTTTTATTTCCATGTTAGCTCTGCATGGCTTGCTTTCATGGCGTTTTTCGTAACCTTTTTATTCAGTATTTTGTTCTTAATCAAGCGCAAACGAATTTTTGACACTTATGCCTATGTTTCAGCAGAAATTGGTGTTGTTTTTACCATTATTGTCTTAACAACTGGACCAATATGGGCAAGGTCAGCTTGGAATACCTGGTGGGTGTGGGAACCGCGTCTTATTACGACATTAATCCTTTTCTTTATCTACATTGCCTACATTATGATTCGCCAAATGGATGGTGTTTGGGATAAAAAGGCTCGGCTTTCAGCCGTCTTTGGCATCATCGGTTTTGCTGACGTTCCGATTGTATTCTTTGCGATTCGCTGGTGGCAGACAAAGTTCCACCCAATTGTTTTTGGTGACGGGCCTTCCCAACAAGGCGGCGGGATCGAAAGCAGTATGCTTGTGGCATTGCTAGTCACGATTACAGCGTTCACGATTCTTTATGCTTACCTGCTTCAAAAGGGTGTTTCCTTTGAGAAGATGAAATTTAAAGTTGAACGATATAAAGAAAAATTAAGAGAAGAATTAGAACAATAGGAGGAATTAATCATGAATTATGAATATATGTTTGGAGCTTATTCCGTTGCTTGGGTTATCATTTTTGGTTATATGTTCATTATCGGTAAAAAACATAGCAAGCTTCAGAAGGAAATTGAGTTTTTAAAGCAGCTTGAGAAATAACAGGCTGGTTTAGCCTGTTGATTTTATCGGTGTCAGGAGGATAATACGATGAACCAGCGAGTTATCAAATTACTCGTATTGATTCTTATTTTGGGCATGTTCGGCTTTTTTGGTTATAGTATGGTAACAAAAGGAAAACATACAGATGTCGGCGATAAGGCTTACCAATTCGAGCTGCCAAATTTAGATGGAAGTACCACGAAGCTCACTGATTTTAAGGGGAAAGTGGTTATTTTGAATTATTTTGCATCATGGTGTGCCCCGTGTAAGGAAGAACTTCCGGAGCTGGAGGCATTCCAAAAAGATTATGGTGATCAATATAACCTCCTTATGATTAACCGCGGTGAGACAATGGATAAGATTAAAAAAGTTACTGAGAACAATAAAGCTGGAATGAATTATTTATTTGATTACAATGCGAAGGTTTCTAAGTTGTATAATGTTACAGGGCAGCCTGAAACATTTGTAATCGATAAACAGGGAGTCATTCGAGAGCACTACAATGGGGCTATTACCGAAATGCAATTGTATAATTGGGCAAAGAAATATGATAACTAATTAAACAAGGATTGAACCTGCTCCGGTTCAATCCTTGTTTTAATGGCTCTGTTAATAGTGAATGTTGATTTCCGTTCCAGGCGCTTCGCTTTCCGCGGGGCGGGCGGTGAGCCTCCTCGGCGCTAAAGCGCCTGCGGGGTCTCACCTGTCCCGCTGCTCCCGCAGGAGTCTCGCGCCTTCCACTCCAATCAACATTGTGTTCAAAATCAACAATGTGCTTTAACACAGCCTTTTTAATAAGTCGGCAAATAGTGAAATTCCGCTACTATATTTGCCTTTATCAGTATTTGTCCCGGCTCAAATTGAGTGGAACTAATCCCTTTAACAAGTGTTTCAGGTTGATGATAAAAGGGCTGGGCAACGGCTCCACCTTCGATGACCAAACTAGGAGTTGGAACTAGTGTCACATTTAGTGCTGCTGCAATTGTTTTCGCCTTTTCAAGCGCATTGTTAATTGCCAAGGTAAGAGACTGCTGGTAATAAGAATCTTTGTTTTTCACCTTAAATTGGATATTCGAGACATAATTTACTCCGTTTTCGACCCCAGTGTCAACCACTTTTCCTATTATTGTTAAATTTTCTATTTTCACCTGTACGATATGAGTGATTTTATAGCCGCGAAAAATTTGTTTTCCCTGCTCATAATCATAATCGGATTCAATCCGGTAATCGAATGTTTGCACATGACTATGGGGAATTCCGAGTGCTAATAAGGAATCAATAACCCTTTTTGACTCTTGAGAATTTCGCTGCTGGGCTGTTTTTAGTACCTTATTTTCAGTGACGACCCCTAAATTGACAGAGGCAGTGTCGGGTTGGACTGCTAATTCTCCGTCCCCGGTTACTTTAATCAATGAATGTCCCTTGCTTGGATGCCCATTCCTTATTGGGGGCTGGTAATTATACAAATTCTTTTCTCCTCCTTAAACCTTCGAGCTTTCTATAAAATACGGCATAACTTTGCTAAATGTTCCATTGTTAAAATTCTTCTATTTTGTCTAGTAAAAGGCTTAAGAAAATAGAATCAAAGGATAATTTTTGAAAGAATGAACAGATTTGAAAGTCATAATGCGTCCATGCAGGCATACATTTTAAATAATGAGAGACAAGGAGGAAACCTTCGTGGAAACAATTCTTAACTTCTTACCCAAAAAAATTGCCGAGCTAATCAGCCAAATCCCTCCTAATGAAAAAGAAGAATTAGAGGAAATTCGTATTCGCATTAACCGGCCTGTAGAAATGACGCTAAAGGGAGAACCAAGATTTTTATCCTATCTTATTCAACCCGAAGATGCTGTTCATTTAATGAATAAAATAAGCCAATTCTCGATCTATACGCTTGAGGAAGAGCTTAAGCGGGGATATATTACCGTTTCCGGGGGACATCGGATTGGGCTGGCTGGTAAGGTGATTCTTGAAGATGGAAAGGTGAAGGCGATTCGGGATATCTCCTCCTTTAACATAAGGATTGCCAGGGAAAAGGTGGGGATAGCTGAACCACTAATCCCTTATATTTATCAAAAGAATTGGATGCATACGATGGTTATTGGACCACCGCAAACAGGGAAAACAACATTGTTACGAGATATTGCAAGAATCATTTCTTCCGGGAACAGGGTAAAAGGCGTTCAGGCTCGTAAATTAGGCATTGTGGATGAGCGGAGTGAAATCGCTGGTTGTGTAAATGGCATACCGCAATTAACCTTTGGCCATCGGCTTGATGTCTTAGATGCCTGTCCAAAGGCTGAAGGAATGATGATGATGATTCGCTCAATGAGTCCGGAGGTCTTGATAGCCGACGAAATTGGCCGAATGGAAGACGCAGAGGCCATTCTAGAGGCGGTTCATGCGGGTATCAAATTAATTACAACTACACACGGGACGAGCATGGAAGAAATCCGGAATCGGCCTTCCCTAAACGCCATTATTGAGCAAAGAATTTTTGAGCGCTTTGTCATTCTAAGTCGTGCAGCTGGGCCAGGAACAATTACACATATTCTCGATGCAAGTGGACATGAAATGAAACTAAAAGTGAGAGTGACATGAATGATTAAGTTAATAGGAGCGATCATCATTATTGTTGCGACGACTTGGACTGGGTTTGAGGCTGCCCGAAATTTTAGTGACCGGCCTAAACAGCTAAGGGCGTTAAGGTCGGCACTGCAATCACTTGAGGCGGAAATCATGTATAGTCACACACCATTGCATGAAGCTGCCAGAAGATTAGCTGCCCAGCTTTCTAAGCCGCTTTCCCTGTTTTTTGAAGCCTTTGGGAAGAAGCTGACAGATTCAGAAACAACGGTAAAGGATGCCTGGGAAACTAGTTTAAAAGAGGTTTGGAAGTCTACGGCATTAAAGCAGGGGGAATTTGAAATTATGAAGCAATTTGGGGAAACCCTTGGCCGCCATGATCGCTTTTCCCAGCAAAAACATATAATGCTGACGCTGACACATCTTGAAAGAGAAGAAGCGGACGCCATCGACCGGCAGGCAAAATATGAAAAGATGGTCAAGAGCCTGGGCTTCTTATCAGGATTATTACTGATTATTTTATTATTTTAGGGGGAAAAGCAATGGGCTTAGAAGTGGATATTATTTTCAAAATTGCCGGTGTC
The DNA here is from genome assembly GCF_042885335.1 of Neobacillus sp. NPDC058068. Lineage (NCBI taxonomy): Bacteria > Bacillati > Bacillota > Bacilli > Caryophanales > Bacillaceae > Neobacillus > Neobacillus sp. NPDC058068. The sequence goes on from NZ_JBHVSI010000013.1 coordinate 64,369, forward strand.
GGTATAGTGGTTGCTTTTTTGCATACTGTTCTTGATCAAGTGGGTAAAAAGGAATACGCACAGTGGGTTACTTTGTTTGGATTTATTTATATTCTGTTTCAGGTGGCCTCGATTGTGGACGACCTTTTCCAAAAAATTAAGTCTGTATTCCTGTTTCAATAGAAAGGGGGGCTTTGCTATTGAAATCATTAAGATAGTCGGTGTCGCTCTCATCGCAACCTTTCTTGCCTTAATCATTAAAGAACAAAAACCAAATTTTGCCTTCCTTTTAGTTGTTTTTGTCGGCTGTGCCATTTTTCTGTTTTTAGTGGATAAGATTTTTGAAATCATTCATATGCTGGAAAAGTTAGCAGTTAATGCAAACGTGAATATGGTTTATGTTGAAACGATTCTCAAAATTATTGGGATTGCCTATATCGCTGAATTTGCGACTCAGATAACGAAGGATGCCGGTCAAGGAGCAATCGCCTCAAAAATTGAATTAGCAGGAAAAATAATCATTCTCGCCATGGCGATACCTATTCTAACCGTTTTGATTGAAACCATTATCAAACTTATTCCGAGCTAATGAGGTGTAAAAGTTGAAGCAGAGGCTGCAGATTATTCCGATTATCATTCTCTTATCCTTTTTTTTAATGATTCCAAGTGTCCAAGCTGTCGAAGAATCCAAAGACACCTCTAACCCGCTTTCTCCACAGGAATTAGTAGATTCACAGCTTAAAGGCTTAGACTTAGCGGAACTAAAACAATTTTGGGAAGATATCACCAATAAATATGGCGGCTTTCTCCCGGAAAGCCAAAAAGGAAGCTTGTATGATTTCGTAAAAGGCGATAAAAAATTCTCCTTTAAACAATGGGGGCAGGGAGTTTTAAAGTTTGCTTTCCATGAGTTTGTTGCGAATGGTAAATTACTTGGTTCGTTGATTATACTAACGATTTTTAGTATGTTCCTCCAATCAATGCAAAATGCTTTTGAGAAAAGCGCAATCAGCAAGGTTGCATATTCGATTGTCTATATGGTGCTGGTCATTCTTGCGCTTAATAGTTTCCATGTCGCTATCGATTACACAAATGAAGCCATTGGGACGATGATCTCCTTTGTGCTTGCGCTTGTGCCGTTGCTGCTGGCGTTAATAGCCGCTTCTGGAGGACTTGTTTCAGCTGCTTTCTTTCATCCAGTCGTATTATTTTTAATGAATATGAGCGGATTATTCATGCAATATATTATTCTCCCGCTCCTCTTTCTAGCTACCTTGCTTAGTATTGTCAGTACAATGTCAGAACAATATAAAGTGTCGCAGCTAGCTGCATTGCTAAGAAACTGGAGCATCGGGTTAATGGGGCTGTTCTTAACGGTATTTCTAGGTGTTATCTCTGTCCAGGGGGCTTCCGCCGCTGTATCAGATGGAGTTACCATCAGGACAGCGAAATTCGTTACCGGAAACTTCATTCCGGTCATCGGCAGAATGTTTACCGATGCTACCGATACAGTCGTTAGTGCATCTGTCCTGTTAAAAAATACGGTTGGAATTGCCGGGGTAGCTATCCTTCTAATCATCGTCGCATTCCCTGCGATTAAAATTTTGATGATTGCCTTTATCTATAAATTTGCGGCCGCCATCCTGCAGCCGTTAGGTGGCGGGCCAATCATTACCTGTCTGGATATTATCAGCAAGAGTGTTATCTATGTTTTTGCCGCACTTGGAATTGTCTCGTTGATGTTCTTTTTATGTATCACAGTTATTGTAGCTGCCGGTAATTTAACAATGATGATGAGATAGGAGGTATGAAAATGGAGTTTTTGAAAGAGTGGGTAACGAATATTATTCTGTTTATCCTGTTAGCTACAGTCATTGATATGCTCCTTCCAAATTCTAGTATGAAAAAATATACGAAAATGGTTACAGGACTGCTCTTAATCGCCATTATTCTAACCCCAATCCTTAAATTGATTTCCAAGGATTTTGAATCAGCCTTTGCTGCCATCCCAACGTATCAAGCACCAGGGGAAAAAAATATGAAAAATTTAATAGATTATAAGAAAAAAGAAATACAAGCATCCCAGAGTGCATATATTTTAAAAGACATGGCTGTCAAGCTCAAAAAGGACGCTAAAAAGGAGTTGATGGACCAATACGGATTGGAGATAGATACAATTGACCTAGCCATTAACGAAGAAAGCGACAAAGCATTTCCTGAAAACCTCCAAAAGGTTGTGGTTCTTCTGAAGCAGCCAGAAACTGGCGTGAAGACAGTCGAAGTGATTAAACAAATCGAAATTAACACAGGAACACCTCTTCCATCCAAAGGATCAACAGAAGAAACAGAACAAATAGCCGCATTTCTTTCGCAAAAATGGAACGTATCAGAAGAGTCAGTTGAGGTTTCGATTGAGGGGGGGATCAAAAAGAAAAATGGATAACAATCAAGGACCATTATCATGGCTTAAAAAACTACTCAAACTGGATGAAAAAGGTGAAAAGAAACCCGGTAAATACCAGTATATGATCCTTGTCCTTTGTATTGGTGCAGCGTTTATGTTTGTTGGCAATATTGTGTTCAAAAATGACACAAATCCTGCTTCGGTACCCGCTGCAACAAGCGGGAAAGCAGAGTCCGAGGATGTAGCTGCATTTGGCTTGAATAAGGGTTCAGGCAATAAGGCGATAGCTGAATACGAAGAAAAATATGAGAATCAACTTAGGAAGGCACTACAGGAAATGTTAGGAGTAAATGATGTTACCGTCGTAGTGAACATTGATTCAACAGATAAAAAGGTACTGGAAAAAAATCGGGTGACAAAATCACAGACCACGGATGAGGTTGATCGTGACGGCGGGCAGCGTAAAGTGGTTGATTCCTCAACAGATGAACAACTGGTGATAATCCGTGAAGGTGAAAAAGAGGTTCCGATTGTGGTAGAAACAAAAAAACCAGAGATTCGCGGTGTATTAGTGGTTGCCAAGGGCGCTGATAATATCGAGGTAAAAAAATGGATTAGGGAAGCAGTCACGAGGGTTTTAGGAGTGCCAAGCCACAGAGTCGCTGTTATGCCTAAAAAATAAAAGGGGGATTTCTTCATGCTTTTAAAAAAACAAACAGTTTGGTTATTGACAATGTTAAGTTTAGTAGTTGTACTGACGGTTTATTATATTACCTCTCCAGAGCAAAAGACGAATGAACTGGCAGCTGTACAGCAAAAGGCTAAAGATCAAAATCAAGGTAAAACAAAAACCGAAACCAAGGATGGTAAATCCGTCATTTCTTCTGTAGCGGGCGATGCTCAGTTTGAAGAACTTAAAATGAACCAGGAAGACCTCCGAAGCGAAAAGAGAGAAGATCTAACTACCCAATTAGCTTCTACCAATCTTACCGAGGAGGAAAAAAGTCAGGTAAAAGATCAAATGAATAAATTAACAGAAACAGCTCAAAAAGAAGAATTGCTTGAACATTTTATTAAAACGATGGGCTATGATGATGTACTAGTTAGAGCCGATGGGCCGGAAGTCATCGTTACAGTTATAGCCAAGAAGAAGCCATCAGTAAAAGAAGCAAATAAAATTATGCTCGAAGTGAAAAAAGAAATTGATGAAACTAACTATGTTGCAGTTGAATATGAACCATCAAAGTAAAAGGGAAGCCGCGCTTCCTCAGGCTGTCGAAAAACTTTCGATAGCCTTTTATTTCAATCCAATTCTTTAATAGTTAAACGCGTTAATTTGTTATAATTCCATTGGTATTCGGTCTTTTAACAGGTCTGTTGATTTCACAGTGTTTGAAAAATAAACGGTAAAATTCCGTTAAAATTGGGAAATATCCATATTTCCTTAAAAATAAAGGAAGTTTTTCCGTTTATATTATCTAAATCTATAGATTTTGTCTTATTTAAAGCAGTTAATCGGAATATCTCCGCTTATATCTGCTTCTTAAGCTTCCTCTATATACATTAGCAGGAAATTCTCCGCTTATGAATTCTCATACCTACACGAAAATCAACAATGAATAATAACAGAGCCTTTCTTTTAGAAAAAGTTCGTCCTTTTTATATTAAGGATAATGGGCGCCCATCTGATCCCTTCTTCTTTTTAGACAACACACTTAGCAATGTTAGAAAAGGTGTGTTGCAACTTTAGGTTGATTTGCCTCCCTGTTGATTGGAGCGGAGGGGACTCGACTCCTGCGGGATATAGAGGTCACTGGAGACCCCGCAGGCGCCATAGCGCCGAGGAGGCTCCAGGACCTCCCCGCGGAAAGCGAGTGCCAGGAGCGGAAATCAACAGGCCCAATTGCAGAGACAGATTCTGACAAATAAAAAATTGCCGAGAAAAATATCCTTTCTCGACAATCTGGGGAAGCCACGCTTCCTTTTTTTTACGTTTATATAATCATTATTGGGGAAAAATATAGTTTTGTATTGATATTGACAGTAAAAATTCCCTTTTTAAATAAAAAATATTAAGATGGAAGCATGGGGCAAAGTTAGAATTACGAATTAGATTATTGAACTTTTATAAGGTATTATCGTATAGTATTAGTAGTAAGTCCTAATTAAAGTTGTTCGAGGGGTGTTACATAATGTTAAAAGTACAAGAAATACGTGAATTGATTAAATTGGTTGACCAGTCGAGTATTGATGAATTTGTATATGAGAATGACGGTTCTAAAATCAAGATGAAGAAAAATGGTCCAGCAACAGTAACGACTGTTCAGCCAATTATACAAGCAGCTGCTCCAGCGGCATCGGCTGCCGTTCAAACAATCCAAGCAGCAGCAGTTACACCTGCAGCACATGCAGAGGAAGTAAAGCAGGAAGCTCCAAAGGTTGAAACAACCACTGAAGCTGAAACAGCAAATCTACATAAAATTACTTCACCAATGGTAGGAACTTTCTATGCCTCACCGACTCCGGATGCAGACGCATATGTGAAAGCAGGGTCACAAGTATCGAAGGATTCCATTGTGTGTATTGTTGAAGCGATGAAATTATTTAATGAAATTGAAGCAGAAGTAAATGGAGAAATTGTTGAAGTTCTTGCAAAAAATGGCCAATTAGTTGAATATGGACAGCCATTATTTTTAGTAAAGCCTTAAGTTAGGAGCGGTAACAGAATGATAAAAAAACTGTTAATTGCAAATAGAGGAGAAATTGCAGTTAGGATTATTCGCGCCTGCCGGGAAATGGGGATTGAATCTGTAGCCGTTTTCTCAGAAGCAGACCGTGAAGCATTGCATGTTCAGTTGGCTGATGAAGCCTATTGCATTGGACCTACTGCATCAAAAGACAGTTATTTAAACGTTACAAATATTATTAGTGTCGCCAAGTTAACCGGAAGTGATGCTATTCACCCGGGTTATGGTTTCTTGGCAGAAAATGCCGATTTCGCTGAACTCTGTCGTGAATGTAATATCACTTTTGTTGGACCAAGCCCGGAAGCAATCACCAAAATGGGTACAAAGGATATCGCAAGGGAAACGATGAAGGAAGCAGGGGTGCCGATCGTTCCCGGATCCACCGGAATTATTAATAACATCGACGAGGCCCTAGAACTCGTTGAAAAAATTCAGTATCCCGTCATCATTAAAGCAACAGCAGGCGGAGGCGGTAAAGGAATCCGTGTTGCCAAGAATGAGCAAGAATTAATAAAAGGCATTAACATTACCCAGCAGGAAGCGCTGACCGCTTTCGGAAATTCTGGTGTCTACATTGAAAAATATATTGAGGATTTCCGTCATGTCGAAATTCAGGTCCTTGGTGATTCTCACGGTAATACCATCCATTTAGGCGAAAGAGATTGCTCCATCCAACGCAGGCTGCAAAAGCTGCTTGAAGAAACGCCTTCACCTGCCTTGGACGGAGAAATTCGCGAGGAGATGGGGGAAGCAGCTGTAAAAGCAGCAAAAGCAGTTGCCTATTCAGGTGCCGGCACGGTAGAATTTATCTATGACTACCGCAATCGTAAATTTTATTTTATGGAGATGAACACAAGGATTCAGGTGGAGCATCCTGTTACTGAAATGGTCACTGGAATCGACCTAATTAAAGAACAAATTCGAGTGGCAAACGGCGAAAAGCTATCAATAAAACAGCAGGAAGTCACTTTTACAGGATGGGCAATTGAGTGCAGAATCAATGCTGAAAATCCAGAAAAGAATTTTCTCCCATCAGCTGGAAAGATTAAAATGTATTTGCCGCCAGGAGGTCTTGGTGTTCGTATTGATTCGGCTGCATATCCGGGATACACGATACCGCCTTATTACGATTCAATGATTGCGAAAGTCATCGCATATGGCGCCAGCAGGGAAGAGGCAATCTCAAGAATGAAACGGGCATTAAGTGAATTTGTCATTGAGGGTATAAAGACCACCATCCCATTTCATTTAAAACTGCTTGAGCATGAAAAATTCGTAGAAGGCGCGTTTAATACGAAATTCCTGGAACTGCATGATGTGATGAAGTCTATCTAATTTATGGAGGTGAATTGAAAGATGAGCGAATTTAGTGTATTAGAAATGGAGCAAGGAAATAACGGTCATGGGAAGATTGAAATTGCCCCTGAAGTAATTGAGGTCATCGCGGGGATTGCTACTTCCGAGGTGGAAGGTATTGCGGCGATGCGGGGAAATTTTGCAACAGGTGTTGTAGAACGTTTAGGAAAAAAAAATCACGGTAAAGGCGTTAAAGTGGAACTGACTGAATCAGGAATAAAGGTTGATGTGTATTGCTTGATGAAGTTTGGAGTATCCATTCCGACTGTTGCTGGGAAAGTACAAGATAACATCCGGCAAGCGCTCCTTAATATGACAGCTTTAGATGCTGAAGAAGTAAATATACATGTCGTTGGAATTCAATTTGAAACCCAAAAGAATGAACCGGAAATTGATTCAGAAATGTAAGATGAAAAACCAAAGGAGCTTAATCCTTTGGTTTTTCTTTTCCAATAATTCAAATTGAAAAAAAATTATCCTTACAGTGCGAATCTATGTTAGTTATGCTATTATCTTTTTATGTGTGAAAAAACCTTCAATTAAGTTTGTATAAAAATAGACAAAAATAATTTAATATATCTAAAGGAGTTAACGGTATAATGAAAAGAAGAACAGCAAGGGAAAAAGCATTACAAGCTCTGTTTCAAATCGATGTAAGCAGCACTGAGGCATCATCCGCAATTGAACATGTTTTGGAAGGGGAGGCAGGTGACGAATATCTTTCTAAACTCGTTTTAGGCGTTGTTGAACGTAAAGCTGAAATAGACAACTTAATAAGTGAAAACCTTGAAAAATGGACGATAGATCGCTTAGCTACTGTAGACCGAAACCTATTAAGAATTGCTGTATTTGAATTAAAAAACTTTCGAACTGAAGTTCCTGCAAATGTAATTTTAGATGAAGCAATAGAGATAGCCAAAATTTACGGGGATGACCAATCAAGTAAGTTTATTAATGGTGTTCTTTCAAAAGTGAAACAAAAGCTTCTTATCGATTAATTGATTGGGTCCTCTCACACAGGGGGAGAAATGATGATGACTGCACAAATTATTAATGGAAAAGAAATTGCTGCGAAGAAAAAAGTAGAGATTGCTGAACATGTGGCTGCCCTTAAATCAAAGGGAGTAACTCCAGGATTAGCTGTTATTCTCGTCGGAAATAACCATGCTTCACGGACATATGTAACAAGTAAAGAAAAGACGTGTAAAGAACTTGGCATGTACTCCTTATTAATTGAAATGCCGGAGGAGGTCTCCGAACAGAGCTTACTCGCTAAGATTGAAGAATTAAACGGGGACCCCGCCATTCATGGGATTTTGGTTCAACTGCCGCTTCCTAAACATATTGATGAAAGTAAGGTAATTGAGACCATTTCCCCGTTAAAGGATGTCGATGGCTTCCATCCGATTAATATCGGCAGGATGATGACCGGTCAAAATGCGTTTTTGCCATGTACGCCATACGGGATTATGGTGCTGCTTGAAGAAACAGGAATCCCGATTGCCGGGAAAAATGTTGTCGTCGTTGGCAGAAGCAATATTGTCGGCAAACCGGTAGGGCAATTATTTCTTAATCGGCATGCAACCGTAACCTACTGTCATTCCAAAACCAAAGATTTAAAGCTACATACAAAACAAGCGGATATCCTTGTTGCTGCTGTCGGTATCCCGAACTTTATTAATGCGGAACATGTTAAAGATGGCGCAGTAGTCATCGATGTAGGCATTAATCGTAATCAGGACGGCAAGCTTTGTGGTGATGTGGCTTTTGATGAGGTGAGCGAAAAGGCTGGATATATTACACCAGTACCAAAAGGAGTAGGACCAATGACGATAACGATGCTTATGTATAATACGCTAAAATCCGCCGAGGAAAGTTTAACGCGCGATTAAGCAGGATCATGTCCTTAGCTCTTTTGATTCTTTAATAGATTAGGACAGACTCGCTAATTGGTTGAAAAGAGGAACTTATTATGCAGGAGCAAAGATATCTATCCGTAAATGCTTTAACTAAATACATAAAACGAAAATTTGATGCCGATCCACATTTACATGATGTGCATGTAAGAGGTGAAATATCAAATTTTAAACAGCATTCGAGCGGCCATATGTATTTTACATTAAAGGATGAAAAGGCACGAATTCTTGCCGTGATGTTTGCCAGCCAGTCCCGGTTCATGAAATTTACACCGGAAAATGGTATGAAAGTGATTGTAAAAGGCGATATTACCGTGTACGAACCAAGCGGACAGTATCAAATCTATATTAGAGAAATGCAGCCTGACGGCATTGGAGAATTATTTCTAGCCTATGAGCAGTTAAAACAAAGGTTGGAGGCAGAGGGACTGTTTGCAATTGAGCACAAAAAGACATTACCCCAGTATCCAAAAACGGTTGGCGTGATTACTTCTCCAACAGGTGCAGCGATAAGAGACGTCATCACGACAATTAAAAGGCGTTATCCAATTGCCAATATTCTTGTTTTCCCTGCCCTCGTCCAAGGTGATAATGCAGCACCCTCCATTGTGAAAGCAATTGATAAAGCAAATGGGATAAAGGAAATAGATGTTTTGATTATCGGGCGTGGAGGAGGCTCTATTGAGGAATTATGGGCCTTCAATGAGGAACGGGTCGCCCGAGCGATTTTTTCCTCAAGGATTCCGATTATTTCGGCCGTCGGTCATGAAACAGATTTTACGATTGCAGATTTTGTAGCGGATCTTAGGGCGCCGACTCCGACAGGTGCTGCTGAACTCGCTGTTCCGCATATTGAGGAATTAATGGACCGAATTTTGCAGCGGCAGACTAGGCTTTTAAGAGCCATGCAGGAAAAGTTCCGATTTGATAAAGAGCGGTTAAACCGGGTGCAAAAATCATATGCCTTTCGCTATCCACATCGTCTCTATGAACAGAAGCTCGAGCAAGTTGACAAATTAACTGAAAGGCTTGTCCGTGGCACGTCCAGGTTATCAGAATTAAAAAAAGGCCAGTATGAAATCCAATATAAACGTTTGCAGCGAAACCATCCGAACGAAGCATTACTTGAAGCTAAAAATCAGTTCAAACGCAGACAAAAAGATATGAACCGGTCTATGCTTCAAATATTCTCGAAAAAACAAACTGATTTCAATCATGTTCTCTCAACCTTACAAGCCTTAAGCCCGTTGAAAATAATGGAACGAGGCTATAGTTTGGCATATACAGAAGATTACAACCTTGTTAAAACGGTTAAACAAGTTAAGGTAAACGAGCGGGTTCAGATTCAATTATCAGACGGGAGTCTATACTGTAATGTGGAGAATATAAAGGAGAGCGGAAAAAGTGACGAATGAAAAGAAATTATCTTTTGAAGACGCCATGACGAAACTGGAACAAATTGTCGATAAGCTTGAAGAAGGAGATGTTCCATTAGAAGAGGCGATTACTTTTTATAAAGAAGGTATGGAATTATCAAAAATTTGTCATGACAAATTGAAAAGTGTTGAAGAGCAACTTACTCAAATCATAACGGAGGATGGGCGAACGGAGAACTTTTCGATTGAGGAGGAGGAATAAAACTTGGAAACCAGGTTACTAGACGCATTTGCCGAAGAATATAAACAATTGCTGGAAACGGAGCTTCGTAAGCTGGTCGAAAAGCTCTTTGCTCCACCTAATATTAAAGAATCGATGATTTATTCCCTTGAAGCAGGCGGAAAGAGAATTCGTCCATTATTGTTATTTGCGACATTGGACGCATTTAGCATAGATCCGAAAAAAGGCCTGTTGGCAGCCGCGGCAATTGAGATGATTCATACCTATTCCTTAATCCATGATGACCTGCCTAGTATGGATAATGACGATTTACGACGCGGGAAGCCGACCAATCACAAAGTCTTCGGTGATGCAGTTGCTATATTGGCTGGCGATGCTTTATTAACGTATAGTTTTGAAGTTATCGGGAAAATCCCTTCTGATTTCGCTTCCCCCGATACCTTGCTAAAGGTGATCATTGAAATGGCAAAAGCAGCCGGGGCCGAAGGAATGGTTGGCGGTCAAGTTGCAGATATGGAGGGCGAAGGGAAGTCTTTAACCCTTCATGAGCTTGAGTATATTCATATTCATAAGACAGGTAAGCTGCTGCGATTTAGTGTGTTAGCAGGGGCAATCTTGGCAGGGGCAACGGAGAGCCAATTAGAACACCTTTCTGCTTTTGCGCACCACCTTGGTATTGCTTTTCAAATCCAGGATGATATTCTTGATTTAGTTGGCAATCAACAATTAATTGGCAAGACTGTTGGCAGTGATACAGCAAATCATAAAAGTACGTATCCTCAATTGCTATCATTAGAAGGTGCTAGACAAGCGCTGGATAAGCAAATAAACCAAGCGAAAGTACATCTAAAAAAGACAGGCTTACATACAAACCTCTTAGAGGAAATAACGGATTTAATTGCATCAAGAGACCATTAAAAACCGGTTATACAGTGCTAAGCCTTTTACCATAAAGGGAATTTGAGGCAATGAATTAAGTATGTTATAATTGTTTTCAATGTAGAAAACGTTGACAATGCCGTTATCACTACCTGTGTTAGCGGCTATTTTTTCAGAAAAAGTATGAAAGTGAGTGGTCCAAAAATGGATCTATTAGCAATAAAAGACCCGTCCTTTTTAAAAGGAATGTCGAATAAAGAACTGGAGGCTTTAAGTCAGGATATTCGTCAATTCTTGATTGAAAAGCTATCTGTAACCGGAGGCCATATTGGACCGAATTTAGGCGTTGTTGAATTAACTATTGCTTTACATAAATGTTTTAACAGTCCAATGGATAAAATTATTTGGGATGTCGGGCATCAGTCCTATGTCCATAAAATATTAACTGGCAGAGCGTGTGATTTTGATACATTAAGACAATTCAAAGGTTTGTGCGGTTTTCCGAAACGAATTGAAAGTGAGCATGATGTGTGGGAAACAGGACACAGCTCCACCTCACTTTCTGCGGCGATGGGAATGGCGATTGCCCGGGATTTAAAAAAGGAAAAAACCTTCGTTGTACCGGTTATTGGCGATGGTGCCTTAACAGGCGGGATGGCATTAGAAGCCTTAAATCATATTGGTCATGAGAAAAAGGACATGATTGTGATTTTAAATGATAACGAAATGTCGATTGCTCCAAATGTTGGGGCACTGCATAATATTCTCGGTCAATTGCGGACAGCTGGAAAATATCAATGGGTGAAAGATGAACTGGAAGTTCTGTTGAAAAAGGTGCCTGCTGTTGGCGGTAAACTTGCGGCAACCGCGGAACGGATAAAAGACAGTCTAAAGTATTTATTCGTTTCTGGCATGTTCTTTGAAGAGCTAGGTTTCACTTATTTAGGTCCGATTGATGGTCATAATTTTGACGATTTATTTGAGAATCTTAGTTATGCTAAAAAGACGGGCGGTCCGGTCCTCCTTCATGTAATTACGAAAAAGGGAAAAGGGTTTCAACCGGCCGAAACTGATACAACAGGTACGTGGCACGGTACAGGTCCGTATAAGATGGACACAGGTGACTTTGTTAAACCAAATAAAAAACAGCCGCCTGCATGGAGCAGCCTAGTCAGCGAAACCGTCCGTAAGCTTGCCCGCGAGGATGAACGAATTGTGGCGATTACGCCAGCGATGCCAGTTGGTTCAAAGCTAGAAGGCTTTGCGAGTGAGTTTCCCGAGCGAATGTATGATGTCGGAATTGCCGAGCAGCATGCGGCTACAGTAGCGGCGGGATTAGCGACGCAAAATATGAAACCTTTTTTAGCGATTTACTCCACTTTCTTGCAGCGTGCCTATGACCAGGTTGTTCATGATATTTGCCGGCAAAACTTAAATGTATTTATCGGTATCGACCGTTCCGGATTAGTGGGTGCGGATGGTGAAACACATCAAGGTGTTTTCGATATTGCCTTTTTAAGGCATATACCAAACATGGTCTTAATGATGCCGAAAGACGAGAATGAAGGCCAGCATATGGTTTATACCGCACTGAATTATGACGATGGTCCAATTGCGATGAGATTCCCGCGCGGCAATGGGATAGGTGTACCAATGGATGAGAAATTCCAGAGCATTCCTATCGGGACGTGGGAGGTTATCAAGGAAGGCGGCGATGCAGCGATTCTAACCTTTGGAACGACGATTCCCATGGCTTTAAATGCGGCGATGATCCTAGAAAAGCAAGGAATCTCCGTGAAAGTTGTCAATGCCCGGTTTATCAAGCCGCTGGATGAAAAAATGCTAACTAAATTGTTAGAAAATAACATCCCGCTCCTTACCATTGAGGAAGCGGTATTGCAAGGCGGATTTGGAAGTGCTGTCCTTGAATATGCTCATGACAACGGCTATTATCATGCTCAAATTGACAGACTTGGAATCCCTGATCAATTTATTGAACATGGAGATGTCGGCTCCCTCCTTGAAGAGATTGGTTTAACAACTGACGGAGTAATCAAGAGAATTTCTACACTGGCACGGAAAAAACAACAAAGGGCTTAACAAATGAAAAATAAAGAACGATTAGATGTGTTACTCGTGGAACGAGGTTTAATTGAAACAAGGGAAAAGGCTAAAAGAGCCGTCATGGCGGGGCTGGTTTATACAAATGAAGAAAGGCTCGATAAACCTGGAGAAAAGGTCAAGATTGATATTCCGCTAAACATTAAGGGGAAAATGCTCCAGTATGTCAGCCGTGGGGGCTTAAAGCTTGAGAAGGCGCTGAAAATATTTGATGTCAGTATCCATGATAAAGTGTTATTAGATATTGGGGCTTCAACCGGCGGATTTACCGATTGCGCACTGCAAAATGGAGCGAAAATGTCCTATGCCCTCGATGTGGGCTACAATCAGCTTGCGTGGAAGCTTAGGCAGGACAATCGAGTTGTCGTAATGGAGAGAACTAACTTTCGCTACGTAACTCCTGCTGATTTATCAAGTGAAATGCCGAATTTTGCCTCAATTGATGTTTCGTTCATATCACTAACCTTAATATTGCCTGTATTAAAAACACTTCTTGTACCCGGAAGTGATATTATCGCCCTTATTAAGCCGCAATTCGAGGCCGGACGTGATCAGGTTGGTAAAAAAGGCATTGTGCGTGATGAAAAAGTACATTTACAGGTAATCGATAAGATCATTAATTTTTCTGTTCAACAAGGATTCCTTGTCGAAAACCTATCCTTTTCGCCCATCACAGGCGGTGATGGGAATATTGAATTTTTGCTTCATCTTAAATGGGAAGGCGAACAGGAAGCAGGCAACATTCAGCTCCCAGTCAGTCCTGCTGACGTTGTTAAGGAAGCACATAAAGAATTTCATACAAAGCAAGACTAGAAGGGATAGGCGAATGCCTATCCTTTTTATTCATTTATTTTATAAGAATAATGTACAAGGAAATAAAAATGGGCTAACATATGGGTAGATACGACATTTTAATACAAAATACTCTAATGTTTTTAACAACCGGGGGTGAAAAAATTGAATAAAGGCCAGCGTCATATTAAGATAAGAGAAATTATTGCCGGCAATGATATTGAGACACAGGACGAGCTTGTCGATGAGCTGAAGAGTGCAGGCTATAATGTGACTCAAGCCACGGTTTCACGTGATATAAAAGAATTACACTTGGTTAAAGTACCATTACTAGATGGCCGTTATAAATACAGCCTGCCGGCAGACCAAAGATTTAATCCATTGCAAAAACTTAAACGGTCATTAGTCGACGCATTTGTCAGGATTGATTCAGCAGGGCATTTGTTAGTCATGAAGTGCTTGCCGGGTAATGCGATGGCTATTGGTGCGCTTATCGATAATCTTGATTGGGAAGAAATATTAGGAACGATATGCGGTGACGATACAATGTTAATTATCTGTCGGACACCGGAGGATACGGAAGTTGTGACCAACCGATTCCTAGATATGTTGTAATTGGGGGAGAGTTCCTTGTTAGCAGAATTGTCAATAAAAAATTTCGCGATAATTGAAGCCCTTTCTATCTCCTTTAATAAGGGATTAACTGTGCTTACTGGGGAAACAGGCGCAGGTAAGTCGATTATTATTGATGCCATTCATTTACTTACAGGCGGCAGAGGATCTGCAGAGTTTGTCCGCCATGGAGAGGAAAAGGCAGAAATAGAAGGATTATTCCAACTTGATGATCCAGACCATCCTGTTCTTAAGAAAGCTTTGGACTTTGGGATTGATATAGAAGAAGAAATGGTTGTATTACGGCGCGATATTTCCCGAACAGGAAAAAGCGTTTGCCGTATAAATGGAAAGCTTGTAACGATATCAACACTGCGGGAAATTGGACGAACCCTTGTGGATATTCATGGTCAGCATGAACATCAGGAATTGATGGATGAGACCAAACATTTACAATTGCTTGATCAATTCGGTTCGGAAGAAATCTTAGCCTCGGAAGGTGAATACCTGCAAGTATTTCGGCGTTATGAACAGACATTACATAAGCTTAAACAATTAAGTGAAAATGATCAGCAGACGGCCCACCGCCTGGATTTAATTCAATTTCAATTAGATGAAATTCAAAAGGCTGAATTAAAACTTCATGAAGATGAAGTGCTTTTTGAGGAAAAAAGAAAACTGGGAAATTTTGAAAGAGTTTTTGAAGCGATTCAATCAGGTTATGCCGCATTAAATGGAGACCAAAAGGGGCTTGATTGGATTGGAATGGTTATGGGGCACCTCGAAGATGCAGCGGCGCTTGATTCGAGCTATAAAGAAATTTTTGATTCCGTATCAAATAGTTTTTATCTATTAGAGGATGCAGCAAGTTCATTAAGAAATGAATTGGATGCTTTAGAATACGATCCGGAAAGGCTAAATGAAATTGAAAACCGCTTAAATGAAATTAACCAGCTTAAACGGAAATATGGCAAAACAATCGATGAAATAGTAGAATATGCAGCGAAAATCGAAGAAGAAATTGAAACGCTCCAAAACAAAGAAACACATATAGCTGAATTGGAAAAAGAATTAACCTCGATTAGAAAAGACTTAGTTCTTGAAGCTAAGCAATTAACTGAACTTCGGCACAAGTGGGCTGAAAAGCTAACACGATTAATACATAAAGAACTGAAGGAATTATATATGGCGAAAACCGTTTTTGAAATTCGGGTTGAATCTGACATTCAGCATTTTTCAAAAAATGGCGTTGACCATGTAGAGTTTTATATTTCAACCAATCCGGGAGAACCATTGAAGCCGTTATCGAAAGTTGCTTCCGGAGGTGAGTTATCACGGATTATGCTGGCACTAAAGAGTATTTTTTCTAAGCATCAAGGTGTGACCTCGATAATTTTCGATGAAGTAGATACGGGTGTAAGCGGAAGAGTTGCCCAGTCAATTGCGGAAAAAATTTATAAGGTTGCGATTGATTCCCAGGTTTTATGTATTTCTCATTTACCTCAGGTAGCTGCTATGGCAGATACCCATTTATTTATTTCAAAGACGATTAAAGGCGGCAGAACGACAACCTCAGTCACACCATTGGCTGTTGCAGAAAAAATTAAAGAAATAGGCCGGATGATTTCCGGTGCGGAAATTACCGAACTTACGAAACAACATGCAGAGGAATTATTGCTTTTAGCGGCAGAAAATAAAATAAGGTGAAATTTCAATCATTTAGAGGTCTTTTCGCCCATTATTTCGTGAAAAATTGAAATGCTATCCATCTTGGGTAGCTTTTTTATGTTTATACCAGTTATAAATGCTTGTGAACGAGGCAAAATTAAAGATGTAGCCATTTTTACATGTAGTAACTAGAAGCGAGGAGAGTGAAAATTTTGAGGTTTGAGATAATTAGAAAAATTCTTGGTGGAATTCTCCTTGTTTCATTAGTTAGCCTTATTTTTTTTCAGCCTATTAGTCAATATTTAAGCATTCCTAAGACGATTACTGTTTTTGAAGGACAGGATTACACATTCAATAAGGCTGCCCCGGTATCAGCCGCCTTAAATTCTCACAATTCTAAAAACACGCTTGAACAGGAAAAACAATCGGTTACAGTAAAAGCAACTGAAAAAGGCAAAAATGAAATGCTTTTAGAATTTGCTGGTATTCCAATAAAAAAGGTCGATGTACATGTCTTAAAAGATTTTCGGGTCATTCCAGGTGGTCAGTCAATAGGTGTCAAATTAAATACAGTTGGTGTTTTAGTTGTTGGCCACCATTTAATCAATACAGTAGATGGAAAAAAGTCCCCAGGTGAAATTGCAGGAATCAAAATTGGGGATATTATTACTGAAATTAACGGCAGCAAAATAGAAAAAATGACCGATGTTGCTCCGTTTGTACAAACGGCAGGACAAACAGGTAAAGCTCTCGATATCGCTATAAGCAGGGAAAGTGGAAAACTATCCACCAAACTCACCCCATTAAAGGATAAAGGGGAAAACACCTACAAGCTTGGATTATATATTAGAGATTCAGCTGCAGGAATTGGAACCATGACTTTCGTTCACCCTCAATCTAAAAAATATGGTGCCCTTGGGCATGTCATATCAGACATGGATACGAAAAAACCAATCGTGGTCGAGGATGGCCAAATTGTTCGTTCAACCGTCACTTCCATTGAAAAAGGCAGTAATGGTGATCCCGGTGAAAAGCTTGCCCGCTTCTCAAATGACCGTGAAATCGTTGGGAATATCAAAAAGAATAGTCCGTTCGGAATTTTTGGAGAATTAAATGAAGAATTAAAAAATGGCGTTATGGATAAACCGATGCCAATAGCGTTATCCCATCAAGTCAAAGAAGGACCTGCAAAAATATTAACAGTGGTCAATAACGACCGAGTAGAAGAATTTAATATCGAAATTGTAAGCACAATTCCGCAAAAGTTTCCAGCTACTAAAGGGATGGTCATAAAAGTTACCGATCCTAGGCTCCTTGAAAAAACAGGAGGAATTGTTCAAGGGATGAGCGGAAGTCCGATTATCCAAGATGGAAAGCTTGTCGGAGCCGTAACACATGTCTTTGTCAATGATCCGACCTCAGGTTATGGGGTGCATATTGAATGGATGCTGAATGAAGCTGGAATTAATATATACGAAACACCAAAAAGCAAGGCAAGTTAATTTATGAGCAAAATGGGGGGTCCCCTATTTTGCTTCTTTTCATGTAAAAGAAAATTCGACAAAAATAAGTAATTTACTGGAAATAAGGCGAATTTCGTCGAAAAGGTGAGAAAAACAAAGAAAAGATAAGATTATATCACTAATTTAAGAAATATTAAAAAAATGAAAGGAATTTTTGTTGCATTGTCGAATTTGTAAATTAGAATAGAATTAAGAGATTACAGCTGATTATTGATTTTAAAATGAAATAGAGATGAGTTGAACCTGAGGAGGAACAGGAATTGAAGAAAATAAAAGTTTGTGTGGTTGATGACAATAGGGAGCTAGTTGGATTATTAGAGGATTATATTTCATCCCAAGAGGATATGGAAGTGGTTGGGATTGCCCATAATGGCCAGGAGTGTTTAGACATGTTAGGGACAGTAGACCCTGATGTTCTTGTTTTAGATATTATTATGCCGCATCTTGACGGTTTGGCCGTGCTTGAGCGCCTGCGTGAGTTAAAAAGGGGGGCTCTGCCAAATGTCATTATGCTAACAGCTTTTGGGCAGGAAGATGTGACGAAAAAAGCAGTTGAACTTGGTGCCTCCTATTTTATTTTGAAACCTTTTGATATGGAGAACCTTGGAAATCATATTCGCCAAGTGAGCGGTAACAGTAATTCATTTACTCGAAAGGCTTCGTCGTCTAGCTATCGTTCTCCAGTGGAACAAAAACCAAAAAATTTAGACGCTAGTATTACAAGCATTATTCATGAAATTGGTGTTCCGGCACATATTAAAGGCTATTTATATTTGCGTGAAGCGATTTCAATGGTTTACAACGATATCGAGCTTCTTGGCTCAATCACGAAAGTATTATATCCGGATATTGCCAAAAAGTATAACACGACAGCAAGCCGAGTTGAGCGTGCGATTCGCCATGCTATCGAGGTTGCTTGGAGCCGCGGCAATATTGACTCCATATCCAGTCTTTTCGGATATACTGTCAGTATGTCAAAGGCAAAACCGACCAATTCAGAATTTATCGCAATGGTCGCTGATAAATTACGCCTTGAGCATAAGGCTTCTTGAAAGGAAGAATAAAATAAAGCCTCAGCAATGAGGCTTTTTATTTTGATGAATTATTGTTTTCCATCTCCATTATTTTTTGAATAAGAATATGTTGGGGCATATGCATAAGCTGTTCTATCGGTACGTTTAATTTTTCAGATAGCTTGATTGCTGTTTCAGGTGATAATTGTAAAGGTTTCATTTGGTAATTCCTCCATTTTAAAGTTAGGAAGTGAAGTTATGACACAGATTTTTGCACATCGCGGCTACTCTGTCTCTTTTGCTGAAAATACAATGGGTGCCTTTGTTGAAGCAGAAAAGGCAGGAGCGGATGGGATAGAACTCGATGTTCAAATGACGAAAGATGGTGAACTAGTTGTTATTCACGATGAAAAAGTCGACCGAACAACGAATGGAAATGGTTTTGTCAAAGACTTTTTGTATAAAGATATTAGAAAGCTAAATGCCAATAAAAAAGGTGTTAAAAAAGAGCGGATTCCAGCCCTGGCAGAAGTACTTGATCGAATGAAGAAAAACAAGCTGCTATGTAATATTGAACTAAAAAACGGTTTAATTCCTTATGAAGGAATGGAAGAAAAGGTCATTGAGCTTGTTCAAAGGCTTGGCTTATCCAATCGGATTATTATTTCCTCTTTTAACCACTATAGCATTGTTTACAGTTATAGGCTGGCGCCGGAAATTGAAACAGCTCCGCTTTTTATTGAAGGCATTTATATGCCGTGGATTTATTCACAATCAATAAGAGCAAAAGGGATTCATCCAAAACATTCTGCGATGTCAGATAGGATAATCATTAATACGATGACAAATGGAATTGCCGTAAGGCCCTATACCGTCAATAAAGATGCCGATATGCATCGCTTCTTTAATATTAATTGCACGGCAATTATTACGGATGAAACAGTTAAGGCACTTCAAATACGTAAACAATATGAAAAGAGACCCTAGCGGCCTCTTTTCTATGTCTAGCTCCAGCGCCTAGGGGCTCGGGTCATAAGGCAATCCGTCAAGAAGGCTAAAAAGCAGCCTTCTCGCCGGCTCGTCTTATGCCTGTCGCCCCTGGGCAAGGCGCTTCCGCTTTTCTTCCTTACTTCTTAAATTTTGTTTGAACCTTATTTCTTTTTCGATCGCGATGAAAAATAAATCCTGCTACAAACGCAAGACCGCCGATGAAAAGAAGTAAACCAACAAGAAATTGAAGCCACAAATACGGGAATGGTGCTTGAAGAATCCCGAAGGTCATATCACGCATTAATTTTATTCCAAAAGCGGCTAAAACCCCGGGGATTAGTAATATGATAAGAGCGAAAATACGTATCATAATTAAATCCTTCCGATTGCTAATTTTAATAACAAGTGATATCTAATTATATCTCAAGAAAATAGTATTACATAGAAATAATTTGTCAACAATTGTGTTTGGTACTAAAATAAAGAGAGTGAAGGAAATTGCATGTTTTTTTCTATGGGAGAATGAAAAATATTTCTTTAATTAAAAGGGGCAGAAAAAAATGCAAAACGTTATGATTGTTGGGGCCGGTAAAGGTGGTACAGCAATCCTAAAAATTTTAAAAGAATCAGAAGTGTTAACTGTCTATGTTGTGATTGACCGAAACTTGGATGCACCGGGAATATTATTGGCCCATGAAGAGGGGATTAAAACAGGGACCCATTGGCAGCCTTTCCTTATGGAAAATATTGATATCATCATTGAAGTAACGGGGAATGATGCAGTCTTTCAAGAATTAAGAAATACGAAAAGCAAAAAAACGGTATTAATACCAGGAAGTGTTGCTTTTCTGCTATCGAAGCTTATGGAAGAGAAAGAAGATCTTATCGCCAAGCATCAAAATGAATCTTATAAACAAGAACTGATTTTCAATGCAGCAAATGATGGGATGATGGTGATTGATAATCATGGAACGGTCATCTTATTTAACAAACGTGCTGAAGAGATAATGGGAGTAAAAAAAGAGGAGGCACTAGGAAAACCTGTCGTTGAAGTTATACCAACAACCAGGCTGCCGCTAATTCTTGAAACTAGAAGGATAGAGGCAAACCAAGAAATGGTGCTGAGTAATGATCGAAAAATCATTACGACCCGCATTCCCATCATTGAAGAAAATGGGACGTTAATTGGTGCTTTTGCTGTCTTTAAAGATATTACAGAAGTTGTTAATCTGGCCGAGGAAATCACGGATTTAAAAGAAATTCAAACGATGCTTCAAGCGATAATCCATTCCAGTGATGATGCCATTTCCGTTGTCGATGAAAATGGCCGGGGAATCCTCATCAATCCCGCTTATACCCGTATTACCGGACTCACAAAAGAGCAAGTAATCGGTCAGCCTGCTACTGCGGACATCTCTGAGGGGGAAAGTATGCATATGAAGGTGCTGCAAACGAGGCGAGCTGTTCGGGGAACTGCCATGAGAGTAGGTCCGAATAAAAGGGAAGTAATCGTTAATGTCGCACCGATTATCGTAAAAGGGAAATTAAAAGGCAGTGTTGGAGTAATTCATGATATGTCAGAAATGAAATCGCTGAGCCGGGAATTAAGCCGTGCAAGACAATTAATCCGGAAATTGGAGGCGAAATATACCTTTGAAGATATCATCGGTAAATCTGATGAAATGATGCTTGCCATTGAGCAGGCAAAGCTCGGCGCGAAAACACCTGCAACCGTCCTGCTAAGGGGGGAATCGGGGACGGGCAAAGAATTGTTTGCTCATGCGATACATAATGCAAGTGATCGGAAATATAACAAATTTATCCGCGTCAATTGCGCCGCAATATCCGAATCTTTGCTTGAAAGCGAATTATTTGGCTACGAAGAAGGAGCATTTTCCGGGGCAATACGAGGCGGGAAACTTGGTTTTTTCGAAGAAGCGAATAATGGCAGCATATTTCTTGATGAGATAGGCGAGCTTTCTGCTAATACTCAGGCGAAATTGTTAAGGGTTTTGCAAGAGAATGAAATTACCCGTGTAGGCGGAACAAAGCCTGTTCCAATCAATGTTAGAATCATCACAGCTACCAATGTTAATTTGGAAAAGGGTATTGCAAAAGGCTCCTTTAGGGAAGACTTATATTATCGTTTAAATCGGATGCCCATACAAATCCCGCCGTTAAGAAAACGAAAAGAAGAGATTCCTGCATTATGCGAAAGACTAATTCAAAAAATAAATCGTGATTATGGTCGTAATATTGAAGGGGTTACCCAAGCGGCATTATTGCAGTTGATCGGCTATGACTGGCCCGGGAATGTGCGGGAATTAGAAAATATCCTGGGCAGGGCGATTATTTTTGTGAATTATTTTGAGACATTAATCGATGTCCACCATTTACCTGAATTAAACAATAAAAAATTAACCAACGAGCTTTCTGAAACATATAGCAGCAATTCTTTTACATTAAACCAATCCTTATCAGAGATGATGGAAGAGTACGAGGCGAAAATTATTCAGCAAACACTTTTCCGTTTAAAGGGGAACAAGACCTTAACGGCCAAAACGTTGGGCTTGTCAGTGAGAAATCTATATTATAAACTTGAAAAATACAAACTTGAAAATAATAGCATGCAATAATTTTCAAGGTGTGAAAAAAGTTGCAGTGAATGAAAAAGAGAATAAAGCGTTTTCACTGGATCGAGTTTTGGCACGAATCTTGCAAGTTAATATATCGGAGTTGCAGTAAGAGGAGAAAGGGTTGATGACAACTTGTTGCTGGATTCAATAATAGACAAAGCAGCCCAGGAAGGCACTAATACGGTTGCAGTTGCTGCAGCAGAAGATACTGAAGTAATTGAAGCAGTTATCGATGCACTAGACCGAAATCTTGCTCGTTTTATTCTGTTCGGTGATAAAGAGAAAATTTCTTCACTCATCGAAATGAAAAAGTATGATTGGATGAATAATAATCAGTTAAAAATTGTTGATGCTGATTCTCCGTCCATTGCAGCTGAGTTAGCTGTTATAGCTGTTTTTAACAAAGAGGCAAATGTATTAATGAAGGGCAATATTCCAACCAATATCCTGTTAAAGGCAGTCTTAAATAAGGAATATGGCCTAAGGACAGGGAATGTTTTATCGCATGTTGCATTTTTTGAAATTCCCGGCTATGACCAAATTAAGATTGTCACGGATGCCGCAATGAATATTGCACCTGACTTAGATCAAAAAGCACAAATAATTAAAAATGCTGTATCACTCGCTAAGGCTGTTGGAATTGACACTCCTAAAGTAGCGCTTATTGCTGCTGTGGAGGTAGTGAATCCTGTGATGCAGGCTACCGTGGATGCTGCTGCGTTATCAATGATGAATAAACGCGGTCAAATATCCGGGTGTGTTGTGGATGGCCCGCTTGGGTTAGATAATGCCGTTTCAGCACTGGCTGCTGAGCACAAAGGAATTACAAGTGAAGTGGCTGGCAGAGCGGATATTTTATTGGTTCCTACTATTGAGGTTGGAAATGTGTTATATAAATCATTAATTTACTTTGCAAAGGCGAAGGTTGGCGCGGTAATTGCCGGGGCGAAAGCTCCAATTGTGTTAACTTCTAGAGCCGATACCGCTGAAAGCAAGCTTTACTCTCTTGCGTTAGCGTTATGCTGTGTGAAAAAATAGATAGTAAAAATTCGAGGAGGAATATGAACATGGAAATCTTCAAGTACTTAGAAAAATACGATTATGAGCAAGTGGTATTCTGCCAGGATAAGCAATCAGGATTAAAAGCAATCATCGCTATTCATGATACAACGCTTGGACCTGCTTTAGGCGGAACCCGTATGTGGACATATGCATCAGAAGAAGCAGCGATTGAAGACGCCCTTCGTTTAGCAAAAGGGATGACATATAAGAATGCAGCAGCCGGTTTAAATCTTGGCGGCGGTAAAACAGTCATCATCGGCGACCCTCGGAAAGATAAAAATGAAGCAATGTTCCGTGCATTTGGCCGTTACATTCAAGGGCTAAATGGCCGTTATATTACTGCAGAAGATGTGGGTACAACTGTTGCCGATATGGATTTAATTCACGAAGAAACAGATTATGTTACCGGAATCTCTCCGGCATTCGGTTCATCAGGCAATCCTTCACCAGTAACGGCGTTCGGCGTATATCGTGGAATGAAAGCAGCAGCGAAAGAGGCCTTTGGTACTGATTCACTAGAAGGAAGAGTAGTGGCTGTTCAAGGTGTTGGAAATGTTGCGTATACTCTTTGTGAATACTTGCATAAAGAAGGCGCGCAGCTGATTGTTACCGATATTAATAGAGAAGCTGTAAATCGGGCAGTAGAAGCATTTGGTGCGCTTGCGGTAGACCCAGATGAAATTTATGGTGTTGAATGTGATATCTATGCTCCATGTGCTTTAGGAGCAACAATCAATGACGAAACGATTCCACAGCTAAAAGCAAGAGTGATTGCCGGTTCGGCTAACAATCAATTAAAAGATACTCGCCACGGGGATATCATCCACGAAATGGGCATTGTTTATGCTCCGGATTATGTAATTAATGCCGGCGGTGTTATCAATGTAGCGGATGAACTCTATGGATACAACCAAGAGCGGGCAATGAAGAAGGTTGAGCAGCTCTATACAACGATTGAAAAAGTAATTGAAATTTCAAAACGTGATGGCATACCAACCTACGTTGCAGCAGATCGGATGGCTGAAGAGCGAATTGCCAGAATCCGTAATTCCAGAAGCCAATTCCTGCAAAATGGGCACCACATTTTAAGCCATCGGATTTCTAGATAATAAATTTTTCGCTTAAATAATAACGGCAAAGCGCTGAATGGGAAATTCAGCGCGTTTGCCTTTAATTTAGATGTTTTGTTAAATGGAGGTTACTACGTTGCCAGATAAGGAATATCGGATTCTCATCATCAACCCAGGCTCAACATCCACCAAGATTGGAGTCTTCGATAATGAAATTTCCATTTTTGAAAAAATCATCCGCCATGACTTAGGGATGATTAATAATTTTTCCAATATTATTGATCAGTATGAATTTAGAAAAAACACAATTTTGGAGACACTGGATAAAGAAGGGATAAACGTTTCGAAATTAGCGGCTGTTTGCGGGCGCGGCGGCTTGCTTCGGCCGATTGAGGGCGGTACCTATGCAGTAAACGATAAGATGCTGCAGGATTTACGTTTTGGTCTTACAGGACAGCACGCATCAAACCTTGGCGGCATCATTGCCTCGGAAATCGCCTCAGGCCTTAATATTCCAGCGTTTATTGTCGATCCAGTCGTTGTCGACGAACTTGCCCCGATTGCAAGAATCTCTGGGTTTTCCTTAATTGAAAGAAGAAGCATCTTCCATGCCTTAAACCAAAAAGCGGTAGCAAGAAGAGTGGCAAAGGAATTGGGGAAAAAATACGAAAAGCTGAATCTCATTGTGACCCATATGGGTGGCGGGATAACCGTTGGTGTCCATAAACAAGGCAGGGTTGTCGATGTGAACAATGGTTTGCATGGTGACGGTCCATTTAGCCCAGAGCGTGCGGGGACGGTGCCTGCAGGGGATTTAATTGCTTTGTGTTATTCGGGTGAACACTACCGGGAAGAAATTATGAAGAGGCTTGTCGGTCAAGGAGGCCTTGTAGGTTACCTTGGAACAAATGATGCGGTAGAAGTAGAGCGAAGAATTGAGGCAGGCGATCAAGAGGCGCGGCTTGTTTACGACGCGATGGCCTATCAGGTTGCAAAAGAAATTGGCGCTGCCAGTGCTGTCCTTTCCGGAAAAGTAGATGCAATTATTTTAACAGGCGGACTTGCCTATGGAAAAGGCTTTGTGAATTCTATCACCGATAGGATTAATTGGATTGCCGATGTGATTGTACAGCCAGGTGAAAATGAACTCCAAGCACTTGCTGAAGGAGCACTTCGCGTTTTACGTGGTGAAGAAAACGTAAAGATCTATCCAGGGAATTATACAACAGCAAAAATTTAACGGGAATGGGGAGGAAACATAAGTGGCACAGGAATACGATTTAGTCATTCTTGGCGGTGGAACAGGCGGCTATGTAGCGGCGATTCGCGCCTCACAGCTTGGTTTAAAAACAGCCATCGTCGAAAAAGGAAAACTTGGGGGTACTTGCCTTCATAATGGCTGCATTCCAAGTAAGGCATTGCTAAGAAGCGCGGAGGTTTTTGCAACAGCAAAACGGAGTGAAGACTTTGGAGTGGTAACTGGCGATGTTGCGGTTAATTTCGGAAAAGTACAAGAAAGAAAAAATAAAATTATCGATCAATTACATAAAGGTGTTCAGCATTTGATGAAGCAAGGAAAGATTGATGTTTATGAAGGGTTAGGACGCATCCTAGGACCATCAATTTTCTCGCCAATGCCGGGCACAATTTCAGTTGAAATGAACAACGGCGACGACAACGAAATGCTGATTCCAAAAAATGTGATAGTCGCCACCGGATCAAGACCAAGGACACTCCCGGGGCTTGAAATTGATGGGGAATATGTATTGTCCTCTGATGAAGCCTTACAGCTTGAAGCACTGCCGAGTTCAATTATTATTGTCGGAGGCGGCGTTATTGGGATTGAATGGGCCTCAATGCTTTCTGATTTCGGAGTTGAGGTGACGGTTATTGAATATGCTGACCGGATCATTCCGACAGAAGACAAAGAAATTTCAAAGGAAATGCAGCGTTTGATGAAGAAAAAAGGGATTAAACTTGTTACAAGTGCCAAGGTTCTTTCGGAAACACTTGTTAAGGATAACGGGGTTTCCATTTCTGCCGAGGTTAAGGGTGGAGTAAAAGAATTTAAAGCTGAAAAACTGCTAGTTTCTGTTGGGCGCCAAGCAAACACGGAAGGAATTGGACTTGATAATACCGAAATTCAAGTAGAGAAGGGCTTTATCACTACAAATAAATTTTTCCAAACAAAGGAATCCCATATTTATGCGATAGGCGATGTGATTGGCGGCTTGCAATTGGCCCATGTTGCATCGCATGAAGGAATCGTTGCGGTAGAGCATATCGCAGGGAAAGATCCGTCGCCATTTGATTATAATCTTGTTTCTAGATGTATTTATAGTAATCCAGAGGTGTCAAGTGTAGGGATTACTGAGGATCAGGCAAAAGAGAATGGTCATAAAGTAAAGGTTGGTAAGTTTTCTTTCCGAGCAATTGGAAAGGCCCTTGTCTTTGGAGAGTCAGATGGATTTGTCAAAATTGTCGCTGATGAAGAGACCAATGATATTCTAGGGGTGCATATGATTGGTCCGCATGTAACCGATATGATTACAGAAGCTGGGCTTGCGATGGTATTAGATGCAACACCATGGGAAATTGCCCACACTATTCATCCACATCCAACCTTGTCTGAGGCAATTGGTGAAGCTGCGCTTGCAGTTGATGGGAAAGCGATTCATTCTTAAGAATTAATGGTGAACAAATGGGAGGTAAGAAATTAATGGTAGAAAAGCGTCATGAAGCTTTAGGTTTAAGCGACGGAAAAGTATTGGAAATATATGAAACGATGCTTTTGGCTCGTCGTATTGATGAACGGATGTGGTTATTGAACCGTGCCGGGAAAATACCGTTTGTGATTTCATGTCAAGGGCAGGAAGCAGCCCAAGTGGGAGCGGCTTTTGCGCTTGATCGGGAAAAAGATTACGTGCTTCCTTATTATCGTGATATGGGTGTCGTGTTAACGTTTGGGATGACACCAAAGGAACTGATGCTGTCAGGTTTTGCTAAAGCAGAAGATCCAAATTCAGGCGGTAGACAAATGCCAGGACACTTTGGGCAAAAGAAAAATCGGATCGTGACTGGTTCATCGCCAGTTACAACTCAGGTTCCGCACGCAGTCGGTGTTGCCCTTGCCGGAAAAATGGAGAGAAAGGACCTGGTTACGTTTGTAACCTTTGGGGAAGGTTCTTCTAATCAAGGTGATTTCCATGAAGGGGCTAACTTCGCTGGTGTTCATAAACTGCCTGTCATTTTCATGTGTGAAAATAATAAGTATGCGATTTCTGTTCCAATTGAAAAACAATTAGCTTGTGAAAAGGTGTCTGATCGTGCGATTGGTTACGGAATGCCGGGAATTACGGTTGATGGGAATGATCCATTGGAAGTATACAAAGCAGTTAAAGAGGCGGCTGACCGCGGGCGCCGCGGGGAAGGTCCTACATTGGTTGAAACAGTTTCCTACCGTCTCACGCCGCATTCTTCTGATGACGACGACCGGTCCTACCGTGCCCCAGATGAAGTGGCAAAGGCAAAAACACAAGATCCAATCATTACGTTTGGTGCTTATCTAAAAGAAACCGGCGTTATGAATGATGAAATGGAAAAAGAAATCAATGACCGTGTGATGAAGCAGGTAAATGAAGCGACTGATTATGCTGAAAATGCTCCTTATGCAGCACCAGAAGAAGCAATGAAATATGTATATGCGGACACGGAAGAGTAAGGGGGACATATCATGGCGATCATTTCATATATAGATTCAATTACAATGGCCATTCGTGAGGAAATGGAAAGAGATCCAAAGGTTTTTGTACTCGGAGAAGACGTTGGCGTAAAAGGCGGCGTATTTAAAGCGACACAAGGCTTATATGAGCAATTTGGTGAAGAACGGGTCATCGATACACCTCTCGCAGAATCAGCGATTGCCGGTGTCGGAATCGGTGCTGCGATGTACGGCATGCGACCAATTGCCGAAATGCAATTTGCCGATTTTATTATGCCGGCCGTTAATCAGATTATCTCTGAAGCAGCTAAAATTCGCTATCGTTCGAATAACGACTGGAGCTGTCCGATGGTAATTCGTGCACCGTATGGCGGCGGCGTTCATGGCGCACTATATCATTCCCAATCGGTTGAAGCAGTATTTGCCAATCAGCCTGGTTTGAAAATCGTGATGCCATCGACTCCTTATGATGCGAAGGGCTTATTAAAAGCGGCGATTCGCGATAACGACCCCGTATTATTTTTCGAGCATAAACGGGCATATCGTTTAATTAAGGGTGAGGTTCCGCCGGATGATTACACCTTGCCAATTGGAAAAGCGGATGTAAAGCGCGAAGGAGAAGACATTACCGTTATAACATATGGTCTTTGCGTTCATTTTGCCCTTCAAGCAGCGGAGAAATTAGCCGGTGATGGAATTTCTGCCCATATTCTTGATTTGCGAACGGTCTATCCTCTTGATAAAGAAGCAATCATTG
Source organism: Neobacillus sp. NPDC058068 (assembly GCF_042885335.1). Taxonomy (NCBI): domain Bacteria; kingdom Bacillati; phylum Bacillota; class Bacilli; order Caryophanales; family Bacillaceae; genus Neobacillus; species Neobacillus sp. NPDC058068. The sequence goes on from NZ_JBHVSI010000013.1 coordinate 93,232, forward strand.
AAGCTGCATCCAAGACGGGGAAAGTTCTGCTTGTGACCGAGGATAATAAAGAAGGCAGCATTATTAGTGAAGTGTCAGCGATTATTGCTGAAAATTGTTTATTTGAATTAGATGCTCCTATTAAGCGTCTAGCTGGACCGGATGTACCGGCAATGCCATATGCACCAACGATGGAAAAATTCTTTATGGTAAATCCTGAAAAGGTAGAAAAAGCAATGCGCGAGCTAGCAGAGTATTGATTAATAGTGGAGGCGCTTGGGCAGCCCTGACAAGCGCTGGAGGTCATGCCAATGAAGTCGTAATTTGACTTCATTAGCATGACCGAAGCGACTCGAGGGGCTAGGCGCCGGAGCTAGACAATAGGAGGTATGAATAAGTGGCAATCGAACAAATTAAAATGCCTCAGCTGGGGGAAAGTGTAACTGAAGGTACTATCAGTAAGTGGTTGGTATCTGTTGGTGATAAGGTCAATAAATACGACCCCCTTGCAGAGGTAATGACAGATAAAGTGAACGCAGAGGTTCCATCCTCGTTTACAGGTGTGATTAAAGAGCTAATCGCTGGTGAAGGCGATACCTTAGCAGTTGGAGAAATTATTTGTACGATTGAAGTCGATGGCGGTGAGTCTCAGGAAATTGCAAAAGCTGAGAAAACCCCTGCAGCAGCAACAATTGGTGCAGAGTCAGGAATTCAAGTGGACCAAGGAAACAAAGCTCGTTATTCACCTGCCGTTCTGAAGATTTCTCAAGAACATGGCATTGATTTAACTCAGGTGTCAGGCACCGGTGCTGGTGGACGGATTACAAGGAAAGACTTGCTGAAATTAATTGAGGCAGGAACGATTCCGGTTGCAGGACAGAAAGTGGAAACTCCGCAGCAGCTAGCAGAAACAACGGTCCAGGCTGCAGCCCCACAAGCTACTAATCAGCCGGTTTCTATACCAACACCAGCTGCACCGGCAGTGAATATCCCGGTTGCAGCTGGTGACATTGAGATACCTGTTACAGGCATCCGCAAAGCGATTGCCGCTAATATGCTGCGCAGTAAGCATGAAGCACCGCATGCCTGGACAATGATTGAAGTCGATGCAACCAATTTAGTTGACTACCGTAACACCCTTAAAGTTGAATTTAAGAAAAAAGAAGGCTTCAATTTAACGTTCTTCGCTTTCTTTGTCAAAGCTGTAGCACAGGCATTGAAGGAATTCCCGCAAATTAATTCGATGTGGGCCGGTGAGAAAATTATCCAAAAGAAAGACATTAATATTTCCATTGCCGTTGCGACAGAAGATGCACTTTATGTTCCTGTTATTAAAAATGCGGATGAAAAGACGATTAAGGGGATTGCCCGTGAAATCTCTGAGCTTGCTGTGAAGGTGAGAACCGGGAAGCTTCGTTCCGAGGATATGCAGGGAGGAACCTTCACCGTAAACAATACAGGCTCTTTCGGCTCTGTTCAATCAATGGGTATCATTAATTACCCGCAGGCTGCGATTCTACAGGTTGAGTCCATCGTCAAGCGCCCGGTTGTCATGAATAATGGCATGATTGCGGTTCGCGACATGGTCAATCTATGTATGTCACTAGATCACCGTGTATTAGACGGACTCGTTTGCGGTCGTTTCTTACAGCGTGTTAAGGAAATTCTAGAAAATACTTCAAAATCAACAACTTCGATTTATTAAAAAACAACCGCTGCATATCAGGTGCAGCGGTTGTTTGTTTTTAGGCGACCGTTTTCCATTGCCTGAATCCTATTTGTACCATAAAATATGATTATGGAGAATTAATTGAATTTTACTTCAATTGTGCAATTGAAAGGGGGATGAGTAATTTGGAAAAAATAAAGGATCAGTCTTTTTCATTAAAAACAAAGGATGATTGGATAGAAAAAGCAGAGAAATCTCTAAAAGGCAAAACGGTCGAATCATTTCAAACTACTACATATGAAAATATTGTTTTGAAACCGCTTTATACAAGACAGGATGAGCAGTCTGTTCCAGAATTTCCAGGTGGTTCAGATTTTAGAAGAGGAATTTTCCCACTTGGATATAGGACAAACGAATGGAAGGCTGCACAGCGAATTACCTATCAAACTACTGAAGAATTGAGAGACAAACTTCACCTCTCATTTGAAAAAGGACAATCAGCTATTTCCTTTGACGTGAAGCAGGTATTGTTTGAAGCGGAGGAAAGCCTACAAAACATACTAGATAAGTCTTATCAGCAATACCCATTTACAATCAACACTAAGGATTTACAAACGGAATTTCTTGCGGCAATCGCTGATTTGGATGACTGCGACCAAATCAGTGGATATATTGGTTCCGATCCTATTGCCCTGTTTGCTGAAGAAGGTCATATTTCCGAAGAATTTTTCAAAAACTGGGTAAAGAACGTTCAACAATCAAACGGGAAATTCCCTAACTTACGCACAGTCCTAATTGATACTGTTCCTTACCATAATGGCGGGGCAAATGCGGTACAAGAGCTTGGGATTGCCATGGCCGAAGGGGTATATTATTTGGAAAATCTTCAGGAATACGGGATGGAACTAGAAGAAATTCTTGCGAAAATGGTATTCCAATTCGCAATTGGCAGTAATTATTTCATGGAGATAGCTAAACTGCGGGCAGCAAGAGTACTGTGGAACCGAATAACCGATCTGTACGGCGCAAAAGAAGAAGTCCGTGGGATGATGATTGCCGCGGAAACATCTTCTTTCACCAAAACCGTTCATGATCCCCATGTTAACTTGCTAAGAGCTGGAAATGAAGCCTTTGCGGCAGTAATTGGCGGTGTCCAATATTTACATGTGAGTCCTTTTAATGAACTCATTGGTGAAACAGCATTTTCCGAGCGGATTGCAAGAAATATCCAACTGCTCTTAAAAGAAGAGGCGCATCTAAAAACAGTAATTGACCCCGCCGGTGGTTCTTGGTATGTAGAAGCGCTAACAAACCAGTTAGCTGAAAAAGCATGGGGTTTTTTCCAAAAAGTCGAAGCAACTGGCGGCATTCTTGAAGTGTTAAAATCTAGTTGGCTCCAGCAGGAAATAGCGGCTGTTTATGAAAAAAGAAATATGGATATTCAAACAAGAAAGCAAAGTATTATCGGAACAAATGTCTATACGAATTTAGATGAAAATGTTCAAAATAAATTACGTTTGAAAGATAAACCTTATTTTGTGAAGGAAGAAAATTCCTTAATAGAGATTGAAGCCGTCCAACCAAAGCGATTAGCCAGACCATTTGAAGAATTGCGAATCAAGGCAATGCGTCTGGAAGAAAAATTAGCTGCTTCACCATCTGTTGGGATGCTTTGTCTTGGCGACCTAAAACACCATAAAGCAAGGCTTGATTTTATGAAAGGATTTTTTGCTGCAGGCGGCATCAAAACTGTAAAGAGCAAGCCTATAGTATCATTGGGAAATGCTAGCCAATTTGTCTCAGAACTACCGGCTAAATACGTCTGCTTCTGCGGCACAAATGATCAGTATGAAACGATTGGTCATGAAATCTTAGCGGTATTAAAGGCAGAATTCCCTGAACGGATTTTTTACTTAGCTGGACTCCCTGAAAAAGAATATCAATCCCAGTGGATTAGCGAAGGGATTACGCAGTTTATTCATCTGAAAAGCAACTGCTATGAAACGAACACGAACATCTTGAATGAGCTGGAGGTGAACACCATTGAAGAAACAAAAGCCTGATTTTCAAAATATCGAATTGTTTGGCGAGCAAAGATTTGTGACAAAAGAACAATGGCAGGAAAAAGTCGAACAGGAAATTGATACGTCCATTGAGGACCTATTGTTTGAAACAAACGAACAAATCGCCGTAAAACCGCTTTATACAAAAGAAGACCGGGAAGGGTTAGAGCATATTGATGATCTTCCAGGACTCCCGCCCTATACAAGAGGACCGTATCCAACGATGTATGTCAATCGTCCATGGACGGTCAGACAATACGCGGGGTTTTCAACGGCTGAGGAAAGCAACGCCTTTTACCGCCGAAATCTTGCAATGGGGCAAAAGGGGTTATCAGTCGCCTTTGATTTAGCCACCCACAGGGGCTATGATTCCGACCATCCACGCGTGGTTGGCGATGTTGGTAAAGCGGGCGTTGCGATCGATTCCGTTCTCGACATGAAGACGCTTTTTGACGGAATTCCACTGGATCAAATGTCCGTTTCGATGACGATGAACGGGGCGGTTCTTCCGATACTCGCTTATTTTATCGTCACTGCCGAAGAACAGGGAGTCAGTCAGGACAAGCTATCCGGAACGATTCAAAATGATATTTTAAAAGAATACATGGTTCGAAACACATATATTTACCCGCCGGAAATGTCGATGAAGATTATTGCGGATATTTTTGAATATACGTCAAAATACATGCCAAAGTTTAATAGTATTAGTATTTCTGGTTATCACATGCAGGAGGCAGGGGCACCGGCCGATTTAGAGCTAGCCTATACACTTGCAGATGGATTGGAATACGTAAGGACGGGTCTAAAGGCAGGAATAGAAATCGACTCTTTTGCTCCAAGACTGTCGTTTTTCTGGGCGATTGGCATGAATTATTTCATGGAAGTAGCCAAGATGCGGGCAGCAAGATTGATTTGGGCAAAGATGATGAAAACTTTTAATCCAAAGAATGAAAAATCATTGGCACTAAGAACCCATTCGCAAACCTCGGGGTGGAGCCTGACAGAGCAGGATCCGTTTAATAATGTCACTCGAACTCTTATAGAAGCGCATGCAGCAGCAATGGGCCATACCCAATCACTGCATACCAATGCCTTGGATGAAGCAATAGCCTTGCCAACGGATTTCTCGGCCCGAATCGCCCGCAATACGCAGTTATTTTTACAAGAAGAAACGGGAATGACGAAGGTCATTGATCCGTGGGCAGGCTCGTATTATGTGGAAAAATTGACCGATGAATTGGTGCAAAGAGCTTGGACACATATTGAAGAGATTGAAAATCTCGGGGGAATGGCGAAGGCAATTGAAACAGGCCTGCCGAAGATGAGAATTGAGGAGGCGGCTGCCCGAAGACAGGCGCAAATTGATTCCAGGAAGGAAACAATTATTGGCGTCAATCATTACCGCCTCGAAAAAGAAGATGCTATTGATATTTTAGATATCGATAATACGGCTGTGCGCTTAAAACAAATCGAAAAATTAAATTCCTTAAAAGCCAGTCGTGTTGACCATAATGTGGAGGAAGCACTGAGGGCTTTAACGAAAGCAGCGGAAACAGGTGAGCAAAACTTATTGGAGCTCGCAGTTCAGGCAGCAAGAGTACGGGCGACTCTTGGTGAAATTTCTGATGCGCTTGAGAAGGCTGCCGGCAGACATAAAGCAATCATCCGCTCGATTAGCGGTGTATATAGTACGGCGTTTAACAATGAGGAGGAAATCACGGAAGTACAAAAAATGACCGATGAATTTCTTGTAAATGAAGGCAGAAGACCAAGAATATTAGTGGCAAAAATGGGCCAGGACGGTCATGACCGCGGCGCGAAGGTCATTGCCACTGCATTTGCCGATCTTGGCTTCGATGTCGATATCGGTCCATTGTTCCAAACGGCAGAAGAAACCGCATTACAGGCTGTTGAAAACGATGTTCATGTAATTGGCATGAGTTCACTTGCCGCCGGGCATAAAACATTGTTACCGCAGTTAGTGGAGGAACTTAGAAGATTAGGCAGAGAAGATATTTTGGTTGTTATTGGCGGAGTTATTCCTGCCCAAGATTATCAATTCTTATATGACCATGGTGCATCGGCAATCTTTGGGCCAGGGACGATTATTCCGGTTGCCGCCCAAAAGGTAATCAAGGAGATTTATAAACAACTTGGTTATGAGGAAGTGTCAGAGTAATGGCAGCGGATCAAAAACCGGAATGGAGTGACCCGAATAATCCTGGAAATTGTTCAAGTATCGTAAGAAAAGGGCAGGAGCATGAAGGCCAAGCTGCTTCGATTCAAAAAAATATCCGTTTTCAAAAACGCAGAAACGCTGAACCTGCGGTTGATGAACTTTATGAAGGTGTTTTAAAAGGTGACAGGAGCCTGCTAGCGAGGGCCCTCACCCTAGTCGAAAGCAATGCCGAACAGCATTTCCAAAAAGCGCAGCAGCTCTTGCAAAAACTCCTGCCTAAAGGCGGCAAATCCATTCGCATTGGCATCACCGGTGTCCCTGGCGCGGGCAAAAGTACCTTTATTGAAGCCTTCGGGAGTTATTTATGTGACCTCGGTCACCGGGTTGCTGTTTTGGCCATTGACCCAAGCTCAAGTATTAGCGGCGGCAGTATTCTAGGTGACAAAACACGGATGGAGCAATTGGCGAGAAACCCCAGAGCCTTCATCCGCCCCTCACCAACTTCGGGAAAGCTTGGCGGTGTCCACCGGAAAACAAGGGAATCGCTGTTGATTTGTGAAGCTGCGGGCTTTGATGTGATTTTAATCGAAACAGTTGGAGTTGGCCAAAGTGAAGTCATTATTCGGGATATGGTCGACTTTTTCATGCTCCTTGTGCTGACGGGAGCAGGTGATGAATTGCAAGGGATGAAAAAGGGAATCATGGAACTTGCTGATGCGGTTCTTGTTCACAAAGCAGATGGGACTAATAAGCAGAAAGCAGAGCAGACAAGGAAAGAGTATAACCGCATCCTTCACTTTCTACAGCCCGCAACAAAGGGCTGGGGGACAAAAGCATATACATGTTCCTCGGTGACCGAGGAGGGAATCAGTGAAATCTGGAAGGTCATACGATCCTTTGAACTAACAGGCAAAGTATCAGGAGTTTTTGATGAAAGAAGGAAAAGCCAGGCAAGAGAATGGCTTTATTCCATGATTACCGATCAGCTCGAATTTCATTTCTATCAGCACCGTGGGGTAAGAAATCAGCTGCCTAAGTTGGAAAATGAAGTGATTGCAGGAGAAAAGACGGTCGCTGCTGCTGTTGAAGCTTTATTTAGTACCTTTTTAACTAATAAAGAATAATCATTTCATTTGGAAAAAACACACTTTAACTGATATGATGTAGTTATGTAGAAACACTAAGGAGTGATTTTTTATGAGCATGGACTTTAACTTTTTTATGAATGATGTTGTTAAACAGGCACGTCAAGAAATCGTGTCTGCTGGGTATAAAGAACTGAAAACACCTTCGGATGTTGAAGAAGCGCTTGAGCAAAAGGGCACAACCCTAGTAATGATTAATTCCGTTTGTGGCTGTGCCGGCGGTATTGCCCGTCCTGCAGCAGCCCATGCTGTTCATTATGATAAACGTCCAGATCATTTTGTTACCGTTTTTGCCGGTCAGGATAAGGAAGCAACTGAAACGGCAAGAAACTTTTTTACCGGTTATCCGCCATCCTCACCATCTTTTGCGTTATTAAAAGATGGAAAGATTCTCTCAATGGTTGAAAGACATCAAATTGAAGGCTTCGATGCTGCGACAGTTGTATCAAGACTGCAAAAGGAATTTGATGAATACTGCGAAGAATATTAAGCTGAAATTGTAAGGACTAATCTCTTATCAGGAGGTTAGTCCTTTTTCTATGGAAAAAATTACTGTGAAAAAAATGGACGAATTTTTAAAAACATATTTGCATAATTATTAGTTTGTGTTAAAATTCATTACATTGAATAATTATTAATCAAATAATCTATCTATCTTGAAAATATGATGAATATTCCGAGTTCGAATTTTCAGATAATTTATAGGAGGAAAACAAATGAAAAAGGGCTTTATTTTATTATTAACAATGATGTTGACGGCAGGATTGCTTGCAGCCTGCGGGACTAGCGATAAAGCAAACAAGAAAAGCGGAGATAAAAAGGTCTTAGTTATGGCAACCTCTGCAGATTACCCGCCATTTGAATATGTTGAAACAGGAAAAAGTGATGAAATTATTGGCTTTGATGTCGATTTAGCTAAAGCCATTGCGAAGAACCTTGGTTACGAAGTCAAGGTTAAGGATATGGATTTCAGTGGTTTAGTTCAATCCTTGAAATCAGGACAAGCCGATTTTGTCCTAGCGGGAATGACGCCAACGGAAAAAAGGAAAAAGAACGTTGATTTCAGCGATATTTATTATACAGCCCATCACTTAATAGTTTCTAAAAAAGACAGCGGCATTAAATCGATTGCGGATTTAAAAGGAAAAACGGTTGGTGTTCAGCTTGGCTCGATTCAAGAAGGGAAAGCAGAGGAAATCAATAAAGAAGCACCGATTAAAATTGAAAACCGTAATCGTATTCCAGATCTAATTCAAGAAATCAAATCAGGCCGTTTTGATGCTGCAATAATTGAAGACACGGTAGCAAAAGGGTATTTGGAGAAAGAAAAGGATTTTGCAGGCTTCACCCTTAGTGATGACCCTAAAGAAGCCGGTTCTGCAATTGCCTTTCCGAAAAACAGTGAGCTAACAGCGAAATTTAACAAAGAGTTAAAGAAAATGAAAGATAACGGCGAGCTGCAAAAATTGGTTGTAAAGTGGTTCGGCGGGGAACAATAGGTCTAGATTCGCGAGAGACGTTCGATTCTGAGCGTCTCTAAATATTTTTGAGAGGACGATGATGAATGAACTTAGATTTTACTCCATTCATTCCCTCCATGCCATATATTTTAAAAGGGATTTTAGTAACGCTTCAGATTGTACTATTAGCCGGGGTATTGGGGTTTGTACTTGGAATCATTTTATCTTTATTTAAAATTAGCTCAATAAAAATTCTCAATTGGGTTGCAGATGTGTATACCTCGATTTTCCGTGGGACACCGTTAGTTTTGCAATTAATGCTGATTTATTATGGTTCACCACAAATTATTGGCTATCAAATCGAGCCATATACAGCGGCAATTTTATCATTTGCCCTAAATTCCGGAGCTTATATTTCCGAGATTATTCGTGCGGGCATTCTTGCTGTTGATAAAGGTCAGCAGGAGGCGGCGATGGCCTTAGGAGTACCGTACGGAAAAATGATGTGGGACATCATTCTCCCGCAGGCACTTAAAAATATTCTGCCGGCTTTGATGAACGAATTTATCACCTTAACAAAGGAATCAGCGATTGTTACCACAATCGGCGTTATGGATATTATGCGTCGTTCCTATCAAGTGGGGGCGGAAAACTACTCATTTTTTGAGCCATTATTAATAGCGGGCTTAATATATTACTTAATGGTGATTACCTTGACCTTCTTAGGAAAAGCGCTTGAAGGGAGAATGAGACGCAGTGATTAAGATCGAAAACTTGTATAAGAACTATGGAAAACTAGAAGTTCTAAAAGGCATTTCCACCTCCATTAATAAAGGGGAAGTCGTAGCAATCATTGGCCCTTCAGGATCTGGTAAATCTACTTTCCTCCGTTGTTTGAATCTACTTGAAGAACCATCTAACGGGAAGATTTGGATAGGAAATGAAGATGTTACCGATAAAAAAACAAACATTATGAAGGTGCGGCAAAATGTCGGTATGGTTTTTCAACACTTTCATTTGTTTCCGCATAAAACCGTTTTACAAAATCTTACTTATGCACCTACTAAAGTAAAAGGGCTACCAAAGGATCAAGCGGAAAAAGTAGCCTATAAGCTATTGGAACAAGTAGGCTTATCGGAAAAAGCCAATGAATATCCTACAAAATTATCTGGCGGGCAAAAACAGCGGGTGGCGATTGCCCGAGCGTTGGCGATGGAGCCGGAGGTTATGCTGTTTGATGAACCAACGTCTGCTCTTGATCCGGAAATGGTCAAAGAGGTTCTTGAGGTAATGAAATCACTTGCCGATACGGGCATGACGATGGCGATCGTGACACATGAAATGGGCTTTGCAAGAGAAGTAGCTGACAGGGTGCTGTTTCTTGATGGTGGGGTCCTTGTCGAAGATGCACCACCTAAGGAATTCTTCGCCAATCCAAAAAGCAAAAGGGCGCAGGATTTCTTGCAAAAAATGCTTTAATAAGGATATGCTAGAGATGGTCTTAAGGACCATCTTTTTACTTTTTGGAGAGATGAAATATGAAATTTCGGATTGGATATCGAACCATTAAAACGGCTGCAGGCACGGCTATTTCAATCTTAATCGCGCAGCAGCTCGGGTTTCACAACTTTGCTTCGGCAGGTATTTTAACGATTTTATGTATTCAGGTGACGAAAAGGAGATCGCTTCGAACGGCATGGGATCGATTTTTAGCCTGTGTTTTAGCCATGCCTTTTTCTGCCGTGTTTTTTGAGGGGATTGCCTACCATCCGCTTGTTATCGGATTAATGCTGTTATTCTTTATTCCAACTCTTGTTATGCTGAGGGCAAAAGATGGGGTTGTCACAAGCAGCGTTATTATTTTGCACATCTATATGGCTCACAAAATATCATTAGCAATTTTTTTAAATGAGCTTGGGGTAATCACTGTGGGTATAGGTGTTGCTCTGCTGATTAATCTTTATATGCCGAGCGTTGAAAAAATATTGAGGGACTATCAACGTAAAATCGAGGGAAATTTTAAGATTATTTTCTGTGAAATGGTGCGTTACTTAAGAACAGGAGAAAGCAATTGGGAGGGCAAAGAGATTACCGAAAGTGCTCGTTTGCTTGATGAGGCCAAAATGTTGGCTTTAAGAGATGTGGAAAATCACTTTTTAAAAGAAGTAAATATTTATTTTCACTATTTTAAAATGAGAGAAAAACAATTTGAAATAATCGAACGGTTGTTACCTCTTGTTATATCGATAACAAGCAAAGTAAAACAGGGGAAAATGATTGCTGATTTTCTTGAGGAACTATCTGAAAATATTCACCCTGGGAATACGGCGCATCTATATATTGATAAATTAAACGCGATGAAAAAGGAATTTGAAGAAATGGAGCTGCCGAAAACCAGAGAGGAATTTGAAACCAGGGCAGCACTCTTGCAATTAGTCAACGAAATCAACGACTATTTGATCATTAAAAGTTCCTTTCAAGCGAAAAAAAAGAAAGTGAATGAAATAAAGAAATTTGAAGCAAACTAGGAAAAAAGAGGCAGGTGGATGGTTTGTTAAAAATCTTATCGCCAATCCTGATGACTTTTTTCCTTTCACCATTATGGCCGCTGGGACCAAACCCTGTTCCTGGTGATCCGTTCGTTATTGTCAATAAAAGTAGAAATGAACTGGCCTTTATTAGTGAAAACAAAGTCCAAACGGTTGTAAGCGTCGGCACGGGTATGACGCAAGAGTTAACACCTGAAGGTCTTTTTACGATAACGGTAAAAGCAAAAAATCCTTATTTTCGAAGGGGAAATTTACCGGGTGGGGACCCTGCCAACCCACTTGGGGCCAGGTGGATTGGCTTTGATGCAAAAGGAACGGATGGACGAACCTACGGTATTCATGGAACGAATATGCCTGCTTCAATTGGAAAATATGTCTCTCAGGGATGTATTCGCTCGCAGAATGAAGTTATTTCTTCACTATTTCCATTAATCCCATTAGGAACAAAAATATTAGTCATCTCTTCAAAAAAATCATTTGAAAAGCTGGCTCAGGAAAAAGGGGCTATCAAATAAGCAAAAGGGACTGTTCATTTGAACAGTCCCTTTTTAATATGTTTATTATAGTAATGAACCGATTCCAATTAAGAGAGTTGAGGCAAGCATGGCGAAAAGCATTAAATAAACAATGATTTTCCTTGTCTTCTTTTTGTGCAATGTAGGTACCTCCCTTTACTTCAAAAGCTTTATTTCTATTGTACAGGGAAAAGCGCAAATGAACAACGGAACTAGTTAGCAATTTGGGAAGGATTTATGAACTTTTTACCGAATACAATAATTGTCGAAATAATTTTAAAAGTGGAACAGAGGGGTATACATGATTAAAAAAGTCGACCATATTGGAATTGCTGTGAAATCTCTCGAACATACACTTCCTTTTTATACGAATGTGTTGAAGCTTTCATTGTTAGCTATCGAAGAGGTTGACAGTCAAAAGGTTAAAGTTGCTTTTTTACAAGCAGGTCAAACAAAACTGGAATTACTTGAGCCGACATCGGAGGAAAGTCCGATTGCCAAATTTATCGAAAAACGCGGGGAAGGCATTCACCATGTTGCCCTTGGCGTTGAATCGATTGAAGAACGAATCAGCGAAATGAATGAAAAAGGAATTCGCATGATTGATGAACAGCCAAGGCTTGGAGCAGGAGGAGCTCATATTGCCTTTATGCATCCAAAATCATCATCTGGTGTTTTATACGAGCTTTGTGAGAAGAAAGGGATGAAGGGGTAATGATCGACATTTATGAAAAGATTAATGATTTGTATGATAAGCGCCGAGAGGTTGAGCTTGGCGGAGGCGATGAGCGAATTGAGAAGCAGCATGAAAAGGGGAAACTAACAGCGAGAGAAAGAATTGAACTGTTAGTAGATAAAGGCACGTTTGTCGAATTAAATCCGTTCATTGAGCATCGGACAAATGATTTTGGTCTTGATGAGCTAAAAGGACCAGGAGACGGAGTCGTGACTGGATTTGGTAAAGTAAACGGCCGGCCTATTTATCTGTTTTCACAGGACTTTACGGTGTTCGGCGGGGCATTAGGTGAAATGCACGCGAAAAAAATTGCCAATGTTATGGATCTTGCCGCGAAGAACGGCACCCCATTTGTTGGTCTTAATGATTCCGGCGGGGCGCGTATCCAAGAAGGTGTGGTTTCTCTTGATGGGTATGGGCATATCTTTTATCGGAATGCGATTTACTCAGGTGTGATCCCGCAAATATCTGTAATCATGGGTCCGTGTGCAGGCGGCGCTGTTTATTCACCGGCGATTACTGATTTTGTGTTTATGGTCGAAAAAACAAGCCAAATGTTTATTACTGGTCCGAAAGTGATTGAAACGGTAACAGGCGAGAAAATTTCTGGAGAGGACCTTGGCGGGGCAAATGTCCATAACTCCATTAGCGGCAATGCCCATTTCCAAGCTGAGTCAGAGACTGAAGTTTTACAAAATGTCCGAAGGCTGCTAAGTTATCTGCCGCAGAATAATGAAGAAAAACCGCCAAGACATGAGGTGGAGCATGAAAACGATTATCGCCCGGATTTAACCGACGTGATTCCATTTGATGCTGTTCGTCCGTATGACGTTCGTAAAGTAATAGAACAAGTAACGGATGCGGACTCATTTATGGAAATTCACAAGGATTTTGCGAGGAATATTGTCGTTGGATTTGCGAGAATGAAAGGTGAATCAGTTGGACTTGTCTGTAATCAGCCGAAGGTGATGGCCGGGGGCTTGGATATTGATTCCTCGGATAAGGCTGCCCGGTTTATCCGCACTTGTGATTCTTTTAATATCCCAATTATTACGTTTGAAGATGTAACCGGATTCTTCCCGGGAGTTAAGCAGGAGCATGGGGGAATTATCCGTCACGGTGCGAAAATTTTATTTGCTTATTCAGAAGCTACTGTTCCGAAGCTTACCGTCATTCTAAGAAAGGCCTATGGCGGAGCGTATGTGGCGTTAAATAGTAAATCGATTGGCGCCGACTTGGTATTTGCCTGGCCAAATGCAGAAATCGCTGTAATGGGCCCACAGGGGGCTGCTAATATTATTTTTGCCAAAGAGATTAATAATAGCGATAATCCAGAGCTGACCAGACAACAAAAGATTGATGAATACCGGGAAAAGTTTGCCAATCCATATGTGGCGGCCAGCAGAGGCATGGTCGATGATGTCATCGACCCAAGGGAAACAAGAATCAAAATTATTCAAGCGCTGGAAATGCTGCGCAATAAAAAAGAGTCCAGGCCATATAAAAAACATGGAAATATCCCACTTTAATTAAACTCACTGTTTCTTTCATTTGATGATATCAACTGGAAAGAGGTATACTGGTATAGAAAAGCGGAAGCGCCTTGCCCAGGGGCGTGAGTCTAGACGAGCCGGCGAGAAGGTTGTTCTTTAACCTTCTTGACGGATTGGCTTATGACCCGAGCCCCTAGGCGCTGCAGCTAGACAATAGTGAGTACATAACATGGAGGGGTCAATAGAATGGTGAATCAAGAACGTCTGTTGAATGAATTTTTAGAACTTGTACAAATTGACTCAGAAACGAAATACGAGGCTGAGATTGCGAAAGTATTAAAGCAAAAATTTACTGATTTAGGTCTCGATGTTTTTGAAGACGATACAATGGCTGTGACGGGTCATGGAGCAGGGAACTTAGTTTGCACACTGCCTGCGACAAAAGAAGGAGTCGACCCGATTTATTTTTCCTGCCATATGGATACCGTTACACCTGCTAAAGGTGTTAAACCGTCGATCAAAGATGGCTATGTGGTGACCGATGGCACAACGATCTTAGGTGCCGATGATAAGACTGGTATTGCCGTTATGCTTGAAACCATCCGCCTTTTAAAAGAAAACAATCTTCCGCATGGTTTGATTCAATTTGTGATTTCAGTAGGCGAAGAATCCGGTCTGCTTGGTGCGAAAGCGATGGATCCATCATTATTGAAAGCGAAGTATGGCTATGCGCTTGATAGCGATGGCTTGGTTGGGAACGTAGTAGTCGCTGCGCCAACGCAAGCAAAAGTTAAGGCCGTTATTTATGGAAAAACCGCGCATGCTGGTGTGGCACCAGAAAAGGGTGTGTCCGCGATTACGATTGCAGCAAAATCGATTGCGAGAATGCCGCTTGGAAGAATCGATCACGAAACAACGGCAAATATTGGCCGCTTCGAAGGCGGGCAAGCCACCAATATCGTGTGCGACCGTGTTGATATTTTAGCAGAAGCGCGTTCACTTATTACTGAAAAAATGGAAGCACAGGTTGGGAAAATGAAAGAAGCATTTGAAACGGTTGCTGCAGAAATGGGCGGCCGTGCCGAAGTGGAAGTTGAAATTATGTATCCTGGCTTTAAATTCGGGGAAGGCGATCAAGTCGTTGAAATTGCCCGCAAAGCGGCAGGCAAAATCGGCCGCGGCTGTGAGTTGCAGCATAGCGGCGGCGGCAGTGATGCTAACGTATTTAATGGCTTCAACATCCCAACTGTGAACCTAGCTGTTGGCTATGAAGAAATCCACACCACAAACGAGCGTATGCCGCTTGAAGAGTTATACAAGCTTGGGGAAATGACACTCGCGATTATCGACGAAGTAACAAATCAATAATTGCTATTATTTTACGAAGGAGAGCCATTGGTTCTCCTTTTTGCTATACTTAAGGGGAATAAATGTTTGAAGGATGTGTGTTCGCTTGAAGGAAATGTATCCGAAGAACGGACGAGTGATTTTACACGTGGATATGAATAGTTTTTATGCCTCGGTTGAAATGGCCTATGACCCGACACTGAAGGGAAAACCGTTAGCCATCGCGGGAAACGTGGAGGAGAGGAGAGGAATTATTGTCACCTGCAGTTATGAAGCGAGGAAATATGGTGTCAAAACTACGATGCCGCTGTGGGAAGCAAAGAAGCTTTGCCCGCAGTTAATTGTGAGGAAGCCCAATTTTGAACGGTACCGTGCCGCTTCAATGGGCATGTTTGAAATTTTGCGGCAATATACTACCCTTGTTGAGCCGGTTTCAATTGACGAGGGTTACATGGATATTTCCGAAAGCTTCGAATTTGGCAGTCCGATTGAAATCGCTGAAAGTATCCAAAAAAGGGTCATGGAACAGCTCGATTTGCCTTGTAGTATTGGCATCGCTCCAAATAAATTTTTAGCGAAAATGGCCTCTGATATGAAAAAGCCAATGGGGATTACCGTCCTTCGTAAGCGTGATATCCCGAAAGTGCTATGGCCTTTGAACACGAACGAAATGCATGGGGTTGGCAAAAAGACAGCAGAAAAGCTGACAACGATTGGCATTCAAACGATAGGCGATTTAGCAAAAGGGAATGAAATTCAGCTTAAATCCCTTCTTGGAATTAACGGAATTCGAATAAAAGAGCGAGCAAATGGAATCGATACACGACCAGTTGACCCGGAGTCAATTGAGGAATTTAAGAGTATTGGCAACTCCACCACGCTGCCGAGGGATGTGAGCAATCAGCAAGAGCTTTTTCAGGTGCTGGATTCATTGGCAGAAACGGTTTCGGTGAGGTTGAAGCGGAAGAATGTCCTGGCATCTGCATTGGCCATTACAATCCGCTATAAAGATCGGAAGACGATTACGAGAAGCAAGAAACTTCCGAATCCTATTCATCATAAAGAAGATATTTCTTCATTTGCTAAACAGCTATTCCTAAAATCTTGGAATGGGGAGTCCATTCGGTTATTGGGGATTACCGGCAATGATTTAGTCGACCATGATCATGCGTATAAACAATTAGATTTGTTTTCTTATGAAAAGGATGCGAAAAAAGAGCCGCTGCTTAAAACCCTTTCGAGTCTGCGTGAAAAGTACGGGAAAAATATTATTGAGAAGGCAGGATCTCATCAAGTTGACGCCTCACATAATGTAGGAACAGGGACAAGTTTTAACAAGGATTTTCTGCGCAGCTTCCCTAATAAAAAGAATGAAGAAGACTAAAAAGCTCCACTTTGCCGACTAAACAAAGTGGAGCTTTTTGGACATCATTTACAAATATCTACTTCTAAATTTGTCACAGGCCACCAGAAGCTGCCGTCTTTTTCTAACAATTCATCCGCTTCCTTAGGACCCATTGATCCTGATTCATAATTTGGAAATGCTGCTTTTGTTTTTTCCCATACAGCCGAGATTTTATCGACAAATGCCCAAGAATAGGCCACTTCATCCCAATGAGTGAAATTGGTGGCATCACCGCGCATGCAATCGTAAAGAAGTTTTTCATAGCCTTCTGGGGTGTTCATCGCATGAACGCCCGTATTAGCGAAGCTTAGTTTCACCTCTTGTGCATCCAAGTGACCACCCGCCTTCTTCGCATTAAGATGCAAGGTAATCCCTTCCTCCGGTTGAATATGGATGACAAGAAGGTTCGGGTTTAGCATTTTTTCGGTTTGATAATATAAATTCATCGGGATATCTTTAAATTGAACAACAATTTTCGTCGATTTTGCAGTCATTCTTTTTCCGGTACGGATATAAAAAGGAACACCGGCCCAGCGGAAATTATCAATCATTACTTTTCCCGCCACAAAGGTTTCGGTATTCGATTCTTTGTCCACCATTGTTTCATCACGGTATTTCGGCACCTGTTTGTCTTCAATTGTTCCCTCACCATACTGGCCTCGAACAAAATAGTCATTCACCTCATCACCTTCGACCGTTCGAAGCGCTCTAAATACTCTAACCTTTTCTGAACGGATTTCATCCGTTGTCAGGTTAATTGGCGGCTCCATTGCCAGCAATGCGACCATTTGCATCATATGGTTTTGCAGCATATCCCGTAATGCCCCGCTCGTTTCGTAATAGCGTCCACGTTCTTCAACACCCAGTGTTTCACTTGAGGTAATTTGGATATTGGAGATATAGCGGTTATTCCAAAGCGGTTCAAAAATAGCATTGGCAAAACGGATGACCTCAATGTTTCGAACCATTTCTTTTCCTAAATAGTGATCGATCCGATAAACTTCTTCCTCGGAAAATGCCGTTCTAATTTGCGTGTTTAATTCTTTGGCAGATGGTAAATCATGGCCGAACGGCTTTTCAATGACAAGACGTTTATAGCCTTTTACATCTGTCAGCCCATCTGATTTGAGATGAAGGGCAATTGGACCGAAAAATTCCGGTGCCATCGCCAGATAAAAGATCCGGTTGCCGTCAAGGTCGTAATTTGTATCAATTTCATCGGCAAATTTTCTTAATGAAACATATGAGTTTGAATCCGCCACATCATGTGATTGATAGTAAAAATGGGAGACAAATTCATCAAGATTATCCTTATTCCCTAAGGCGGACAAAACGGAGTCTTTCACAGATTGTTGGAATTCATCATTAGAAAGGGTCCTTCTTGCAACACCAATCACGGCAAATTTAGTTAATTTATTCCGTGAAAATAAGCGATAAAGGGAAGGGAACAGCTTGCGTTTTGCTAAATCACCAGTTGCCCCAAAAATCATAATTAATGAAGTCATATTTTGCTCCACGTTTGAAACCTCTTTTCTAAAGCCTGGTTGCTTATGTAGTTTTGTGCTTTATCCATCTTAAATTTAGCGGTTTTGATTAGGTTTCGCAAATATATTGATTTGCATGTAACAAATTAATAAGGATAAGGAGAAATCGAAAGAAGTTTGTGCTATATTATCGATATTGGAAAAAGGAACGGCAGAGAGAGGAGTTTTGAATTGTGGAGATATTTTTCTTAGGAACGGGTGCAGGCATGCCGGCAAAGCTGCGCAATGTGACGTCCATAGCCTTCAAATTACTTGAGGAGCGGGGTGCTGTTTGGCTGTTTGATGCCGGTGAAGCCACCCAGCATCAAATATTACATACATCGATAAAACCGCGGCGGATTGAAAAGGTTTTTATTACCCACTTACACGGCGATCATATTTATGGACTGCCTGGATTGTTATCGAGCCGTTCGTTTCAAGGCGGGGAATCAGAGGTTACTGTTTATGGTCCGAAAGGGATTAAAGAATATATTCATGTTAGTCTTTCCTTGAGCCAGACTTATTTAAAATATCCGTTGACGGTTATTGAAATTGACGAGGGTGTCATTTTTGAAGATGAGCAGTTTGCGGTTGAAGTCCGCTTACTTGAACATGGCATTCCTTCTTACGGCTATCGGATAGTCGAAAAGGACAGACCGGGTACATTGCTTGCGGATAAGCTAATGGAGGCAGGGGTTCAGCCGGGACCGATTTTTCGCAACATAAAAAATGGGGAAACGGTTACACTTGAGGATGGCCGGGTGCTTGAGCCAGGTGAGTTTGTTGGACCTGATCAAAAGGGTCGAGTCGTGGCGATTCTTGGGGATACTCGGTATTGCGAGAATGCGCTATTGTTGGCGCAAGATGCTGATCTATTGATTCATGAAGCCACCTTTTCAAAAGGGGAGGAAAAGCTTGCCCATGATTATTTCCATTCGACAACCCATCAGGCGGCAGACATTGCATTACAAGCCGGCAGTAAGAAGTTGTGCTTAACCCATATAAGTTCACGTTACGACCGAAACGCTTGGCGTGAATTGGTCGATGAGGCACAGGAAGTATTTCCGAACACGGAGATAGCGGAGGATTTTAAAGAGATAAATATTCCACTAAAGTAAATAAAAACGAAAGCACTCACAACTTGGCGAGTGCTTTCGTTTTTATCATTTTAAATCCAGCCGCGCTCGTATTGTTTTGGTGCTTCGATGCTTACACCAAGCTCTTTGGCAGCTGTTCGCGGCCAGTATGGGTCGCGCAATAATTCACGGGCTAAAAAGACTAAATCCGCTCTCTCATTTTGTAAAATTTCCTCAGCCTGAATCGCTGAAGTAATCAAACCTACTGCACCTGTTGAAATCTCAGCGCCATTCTTAATCGTCTCTGAATATTTAACTTGATAACCCGGATAGACGTGAATATGTGCTGGGATTACAGCACCTGAGCTTACATCAATTAAATCGACACCCTGCTCTTTCATCCACTGGGCAAATGTTATGTAATCTTCTGCGGTTAATCCCTCTTCATGATAATCATGAGCTGAAACCCTTACAAATAATGGTCCAATCCAAACGGTTTGGACGGCATCAATCACTTCGCGAAGTAAACGGTAACGGTTTTCAGCGGACCCGCCGTATTCATCGCTTCTTTTATTGGAAAGAGGTGAGAGGAATTCGTTAATTAAATATCCGTGGGCACCATGAATCTCTATTACATCAAAACCAGCTCTTGCGGCCCGTTCAGCACCTTTTTTAAACGCTTCAACCGTTTCTGCAATATCTGCCGTTGTCATTTCCTTAGGGGTTTTCATTTTTTCATTAAAGGCGATTGCAGAAGGGGCGATAATGTCGCCTTCTAATACAGCTTTCCGGCCGGCATGGGCGAGTTGAATCCCTGTTTTAGCTCCATGCTCCTTCATTAAACCGACAAGCTCCTGGAAGCCTTTAACATGCTCATCATTCCAGATGCCTAAATCCTGAGGTGAAATCCGCCCCTGGGGTGTTACAGCTGTTGCTTCGACAATAATGAGACCGACCTGACCAACTGCTCTAGATGTGTAGTGAGTGTGGTGCCAGTTTTGTACATGCCCATCCTCATTGGGGCTGGAATACATGCACATCGGTGCCATTACAATTCTGTTCTTAAGCGTAACTCCCTTAATGGTATAGGGAGAAAATAATTTTGCTGTCATTAACTAGTCCTCCTGTTCGAATATTAACCCATTCAAAGTATAGCAAACGCTCCAGGGTTTTGAAAAAATTATCACCTGTTAGAGAGAAAAATAGCCTGACCCCTCACTGTGAATGCAAAGGGGGCAGGCTAATCTCGTTATGGTTTTCAGCTAATTTTAAAATCGTCCCAATACCATTCAAGGTTTTTGTTAACTTCACATATACCTAAAGGAATTTTTTGTCCCCTAAAAGGATCTATATAAAAGCCATTCTTAAATACCCTGCTGTCCACAAGTTTTTGCTTGTGCAGTTGAGAACAAGCGATGCAATAAAACATTTATTTTCACTTCCTTTCCACTCTGTCCTGACTACTTTTGATGTATGTTATGAATTGGTGTTGAAAAAAGTGTTTGTATATAAAAATAAAATTGACAAAAACTCAACACTTTGCAATGTTATCAAATCTCATTCAACTCATCATGCAAGAGTAATTGGTACAGTTTGGGGCAGGTGTGAATGCATCGGCGATCAGGCTTCTCTAATTATTGTTGCCATCCAATTTTGCAAGTCGTTCCAAACCAATTTGAACAGCTAAGCAATCGTCCAAATATCCAAACGGAAACACGTAATCAGGGATAATATCTGTTGATAAAATAAAGTATAAAAGTACACTGCCGAGGATTGTGCGCTTTTCTGCCGAATTATTTTCTTCACAGAAACTCTTGTACATTTTTTTTAATTCAATAATAAAAGGTCCTGCCCCCCTAACTTGTTCCACTTTTGTCTCAAACTCCTCCAATATCTTCTGCTCTCCTTCTTTTGTGAGGGCAAATTGTTCATACTTGGCCAATTCCTGATATATTTGCTCCATGTTGAATTGTCCATCTAATAGATTGGAAGAGATAAGAATTTCTTGTATTGTCTCGATGGAATCAAAAATATCAGATGGAGTGTTTTGTTCATTTACATCGATATTATACCCGGCAGCCTGTAGTAATCTTGCTACTGGAACGCCCAAATGATTAGCAATCAGCTGCAGATGTGAGGGCTTTGCTTGTTGTTTATTATTTGCTATTCGTGAAATCGTCGCTGTATCAATACCTGTGAGTGTACTAAGCTTTCGCATGGAAAGCGAACGTTCTCTTAACAATGTCTTTATTAATTGTCCAAGGTTTTGATCCTCGCCTCTTTTAGTTGACATCACACTCGCTCCTTTATGGGTTTACATTTTGTGTTGACGGTTTATCAACATATTTGAAGTGGACATGCACTATTTGTCAAAGAAATCAATACAATGTAAAAAAAATAAGGAGTGTTGACATTGGCTTGGTTAATCATTTTAGCTTTTGCTGTTTCATCAAGTATAGATAATTTAGGGGTAGGAATTTCTTATGGTATTCGAAAGATACACATTCGGTTAGGCCCGAATATTTTGATTGGGATCATTTGCTTTCTCATGAGTATGGCGGGAATTTCGTTTGGACTTTGGCTATCCAAGATTCTTCCCGGAATACTCCCTGTGATCTTCGGAGCAGTCTTATTATTTATTATCGGTATTCGAATCATTCTATTGGCGAAGCCGCGTAAAAGAGATGCTTCAAAAGTGAAAAATGAGGAAGGGCAGCCCAATAGTATTAAAGGTATTCTAAGAAATCCAGAGATAGCCGATACCGATAAGTCTGGAGAAATTGGTTGGGGGGAAGCGATCATTCTCGGCATTGCATTATCCGCGAATGCGCTTACGAATGGACTAGGTGCTGGTTTACTCGGGCTTTCACCGCTTGCTATTTCTTTAACAGCTGCAGTTGGCAGTATCGTTAGTGTTTGGGCAGGTGTGAATTTAGGAGCTAAATTAGCCGATGTTCGGATTGGTTCATTTACTGTCGGTCAATTTGGAACAATTATTAGTGGCGTGCTCATTTTAGTAATAGCATTTACCGCATTCTTCTAGATTAGGAGTTTGGTCAAATAGGGCTGTGATGTTTGAAGAAAGGTTGTCTTGGTGAGCATTGATAATCTGACGAACAAACTCGCAGGCCCTTCTATATAATACGACAAAAAGAAAGCTAGTATGCTAAAAGGTAATAATAAGTAAAAATCAAAAAGGACATTTGTTCATTAACCTGAATTAGGATAATGAACAAATGTCCTTTTTCTTTTGGATTCCCTATTTAAAAATTTGATAGTATAAAAGCCCTCCCAGCTTTTTAGGAGAGCTCCACGTTTGATAAGTAAGGGCATTGTAAGGTTCATTCAAAGATAGGTTATGTCGATTCCGAATTCAATGAATCATTGTAAAATACAATGCTATATTTAGAAAAAAGAACGTATGACTCGCTGCAAAAATGATTCCGCGTTTCGTATCTTTATTCATAGTAATAAATCCCATTTCATAAAACTCATCATAAACACTCCTTGACAGTTTTTTATATTATATTAGAATCCACAATAACTGTGTCTATTTTGGCAACGAATTCTAAAATAATAATAAAAAAATTGGTAATATTTCAATGAGGTGTTGAATAATTATCAACACGAGGGTATTATTCTTATTATATAAGGGTTTTTTTGGAGGATTGTATTTATTTCCAATTTAGTAACTGTAATAATTTTAAGGAAAGGAGCGCTGAATATGTCTGAAGGCAGTAAAAAAAATAATCTTGGTTTGATGTTAATGGAATTATTGAAGGAACGCTCATTATCGATGCGGAAACTTAGCGAACTCAGTGAAATTGATACAGCTACAATATCAAAAATCATAAACGGTAAGCGAAAGGCTAGTCCTGAATATTTGCAAAAATTTGCTGAATGTCTAGGAGTCCCGATTACTGATTTATTCATTGCTGCAGGTTATCCCATTGAACAGCAGCAGGAAAGGCAGCATTCAGATATTCATATGTCTGTTGACAGTATTCAAAATTTGCTCGAATCCTCAAACCTATATGATAAAAAGTTTTCTATAGCTAGTGTTGAACAGCAATTAGCTCATTACGAACAATATACACAAACAGAAGAGGGGAAAGAAACGATCCTTAACAGCTTTGAGGATAAGCTTCAGAAAGTTGGCAGCATTGGTCCATTTATAAGCAACTTAAAGGATATGTTTGAAAGATTTCGCTTAAGAAAGGGTACACCGCGTGAACTTGCTTTAATAGGTGCTGGACTACTCTATTTCATTTTACCAGTAGATGTCATTCCTGATTACATTTTTCCAATTGGCTATTTAGATGACGCAATCGCTGTACAACTTGTTATGAAGTTATTATTAAAAGGAAGTAATGGCGAGGTTCAAAATAAGTAAGTGGATCTGATTTCTATGAATCAATCCACTTTTTTTATTCTTTTTCTCTAAGCTCACTTAACGAGTATTTCGTGCCTCTCCACACAATTCCTCCGCGCTTAAAGGTGAGATAGCATGCCCTGATAATCGAGTAAATAAATAGTAATGCTGTAATTGGTAAAACAAGAAACAAGGCAGGGGAGAAAAGCGTCATTCTTTTAATGATGATAACGTAAAGAATTCCGCTAGTCACAATATTCCCTATGCTTAGAAGGACAATCGTTTTGTTTCCCCAAAAAATGGTGAGAAACGGGAGGACATTCGTGACAAACACCCCGAAAATTGAAAAAAATACCATGCTAATTCGATAGTTTAATCCAGCGAATGTATTTTTTTCAAGCCCAACAAATGCCTCTTTCAAACTCCCGTACCATTCAACCTCAATTAATTGGAGCGCAGTAACAATTCGTTGACGGTAGCCTGCCTTTTTCATTTTCATTCCCAGCTGCAAGTCATCGTCTGGTCTCATTTTGATTTTTTCATGCGTCCCAAAGGATTCATAAGCCTCCTTAAAAACAAGATTGAATGCTCCAATCCCAGTTCCAATCTTCGATTTTGGATTGTTTGCCATCCACGGACGTTTAAAATAAGAAAATCCAAATAGGAAAAAAGCGACGAACGATTTCAGCCAGAAGCGATTTGCATTTAAATTGGGAGCCGCCGTTAAATGGTCAAGTCGATGCCTTTCAAAATAATGCAGCGCCTTTGCAAATGCTTCCTTTTCATATTTAACATCTGCATCTGTGAATAATAGCCATTTTCCTGAAGCTTGAAGAGATCCCTTATACAAGGCGTGATTTTTACCAAGCCAGCCTTCAGGCAATTCATCGATATGAAGTACTTTTATCCGTTGGTCTTCTTCCCGCAATGCGTCCATTATATTCCCGGTGTCATCGGTGGAACGGTCATTGACGAGGATCCATTCGACATTTCTATAGGTTTGCTTCAACTGACTATGGACACTTGCATTGATTTGGTTTTCTTCATTTCGCGCTGCCACGATTACCGATAATAACGGTCCCGTTTCGAGTTCTGGCTCTTTTTCAAGAGCGTCTAAATGCCGTAACCCAATTAGTGCATCTAAAAGAAAAACGAGCCAAACAAGAATGCCCAATATGAATAAAACAATTAGAATGATTTCCATTTTCCCAGCCCTTTTTACCTTTAATTAAATCGCTTATGTTTAGTTTAAGGTAAAGGGAGGCAAACATACCACCTTTTAAGAGGACTTTCCAACCTTGAGCTGCGCTTCTAAGGTGCTTCCCATCTTTTTTGATTGGGCCGTGGCTGCTTGGATACAAGAAATGAATGCTTGCTGCACCCCATGTTCCTCCAGCACCCGAATGCCGGCCTCAGTGGTTCCGCCTGGACTTGTTACATCTAGACGTAATTGCTCAGATGATTTGGAGGAGTTTCTCACCATTTCCGCTGCTCCAATAAGTGTCTGTACAATGAGTTCCTTCGCCATTTCCTTTTCTAGACCAATCTCGACTGCACTATTTTCCATTGCTTCGATGAGATAATAAATATAGGCAGGTCCGCTCCCGGATAGTCCTGTTACGGCATCAAGCTGTCCTTCCTCTACAAATCTTGCCAATCCTACGGTTCCAAAGAGCTGCTCCGTTGTTTCCAACTGATTATTGGTGATACGGCTATTTACGGCAATGGCAGTCGCCGATTTTCCAACCGCAGCAGAGGTATTAGGCATCGCCCTTGCAATCGATAGCGATTTTCTTGCTAATGTTTCGATGGTATTCATGGAAACACCTGCTAAAACGGAAATGACTAGCATTTGCTCAGTCAGGTGCTCACGAATCATTTCGATGGCAGAATCCGCATCCTTTGGCTTCATTGCTAACATGACAATATCTGCACCTTCAAAAAGCGTATTTAAATCGTAGGTGCAGCGAATGCCATAATGTTCTTGAAGACTCGCTAACCTTTTTTCATTCGAATGATTTGTTACCCAAATCTTGTTTCGGTCAATTAAACCATTTTCCAGAATCCCTGAAATGAATGCTTCCGCCATCTTACCTGCACCAACAATCGCTATCTTTTTCATGAAAAATCCTCCTTTTTAAATACAAAAAGACCCTTCATCCATAAAGGACGAAAAGGTCTAGCTTCCGCGGTACCACCTTCATTTACCCTGATTTTAAGAAAATAATCTGGGTTCACTCGACTCCCGATAACGTGGGATTCCGTTAGGTTTTCCTAAGTGCTCCTAAGGTAGGTTCAATGATTAAGAGGGCGGTGAAGTCTTTCAGCCGTCGAACTTCACTCTCTTTCGCCATTTCTCATTTACTAGTCTTATTCATCGCTTTAACGAATTAAATTTTAATTGTGATTATGCTTGAAAAACAGCTTGTCTGTCAAGTGATAAATAGTATGAGTTTTTCATTTTTTCTGAAAAGTTATGCAGGAATAATGACAATTGGTGAAAAAATCGCTACACTTTAATTTATATAGTTATTGTCAAAAATTGTTCACAGGTATTCTTTATACAACAATAATGTTAGGAGTTTTTTGAATGGCAGAATGGAAAGATGGAATTGCTAAGATTACCTTACCGACACCTTTTCCTGTTGGAGATGTAAACGCCTATTTAGTTAAAGGAGAGCGGTTAACGCTTGTGGACACAGGGGTGAAAACGGAAGAGTCCTGGAATGCACTTACCGAGCAGATGGCTGAATTAGATTTAAGCCCTAACGATATCGAGCAAGTGATCCTTACTCACCATCACCCTGACCATGCCGGGATGCTTGATTTTTTCCCAGACTCATTGGAGGTGTATGGTCATCCGCTAAATGAACGATGGATCCATCCCACGGAAGCCTTCTTCCAAGAACAAGAAGCTTTTTTCAAAGAGCGTTTTCAGGAGTTTGGCCTGCCTATGGAATATTTCACGTTCCTTTTTAAGTTACGAAACACTCTGAAGTATTCCTGTAACCGATCGTTGACAGGACATCTTGTTGAGGGGATGAACCCACCTGGGTTAAGTGAGTGGCAGGTACTTGAAACACCGGGCCACGCCCAAAGTCAAATTGCTCTTTTCCGCGAGAAGGATGGAATTTTGATTGGCGGAGACTTAATCTTAGCCCATATTTCACCCAATCCATTACTTGAGCCGCCGGCACCTGGTGAACAAGAAAGACCGAAGCCGCAGCTGCAGCATAATGATTCGATGAAGAAGCTGTTGTCGTACCCGATTCAGTTCGTCTATACAGGACATGGCAAGGAGGTTTTTCAGTTAAAAGAGCTGATAGAACAAAGGCTCTTGCACCAGCATGAACGGGCAATGAAGGTCAATAATTGGCTGAAAGAAGAGCAACTCACCGTTTTTGAGATTTGCAAACGCCTATTTCCGTCTGTCTATCAACGAGAACCGTTGTTAACGATATCAGAAACAGTGGCGCAGCTTGACTATTTAGCCTCTATCGGGGAAATTAGTAGTAAGGATAGTCAGCCCGTGCTTTATTATGCTAGACATTAAGGAGAACGGGGCCGACTTAGATGGGGGATTCATATGGTTATGGACCGTTTAAAAGCTAAAAATATTGTGATTACCGGTGCATCCGGTGGAATTGGTGCGGAAATTGCCAAGCTATGTGCGGCAAGCGGAGCTAATCTTGTTTTGCTGGCACGGAGCATCGACAAGCTGGAGCAGCTTCAGTCCGACTTGCAGCAAAAGTATCAGGTCAATGTGGTTGTTTTCCAGCTCGATGTGTCAGATACCAATCAGGTTGAGGCAGTTTTTCAGCGGATTTTTGATTCTATCGGGGACATTGATATCCTGGTGAATAATGCCGGCTTTGGGGTATTCCGTGAAGCCCATGAAGCTTCAATCGACGAAATCAAAGGGATGTTTGAAGTGAATGTGGTTGGTTTGATGGCATGTACAAGTATGGTCTTGCCTAAGATGCGGGCACGGCGCTTTGGTCATATTATTAATATTGCTTCCCAGGCAGGGAAAATTGCTACGCCGAAATCGAGTGTTTATTCCGCCACGAAGCATGCCGTACTTGGTTATACAAATTCGCTGCGGATGGAACTTGCTGATTTCAATGTGCAAGTGACATCTGTGAACCCAGGGCCAATTGCCACTAATTTTTTTACCATTGCTGATGAACAAGGCACTTATGTAAAAAATGTGCAGCGGTACATGCTCCAGCCTGAATTTGTCGCACGTAAGGTCACAGGCAGCATGCTGACGAAAACGCGGGAAATTAATTTGCCGCGCTGGATGAACATGGGGAGCGTTGTTTACGTTCTGTTTCCACGGCTGTTTGAGCGGATAGGGAAACGAATGCTTAATTCTAAATAAATGGAAAGCTGCCTTGCCACGGCAGCTTTTTGTAATTTGGTGCCTGCCCCGCTGCGTTACGCCTTATGATCAGGTTAATTTGCCAAAAACTCATACACTATATCATTCACTACCTCATATAAATCCGCGGCAGGTTCGTCCTCTTTTATTTGAAAAATTCGCTTTGTCAGTTCCTCTAAATCTTTATCGCCGATCGGCATCGATTCTGCCTCGTAGTACTGTTTAAAACAATTCTTAATCATTTTAACGACTAGTTTTTTTTCCACAGATATACACCTCACCAATCATTATACCGTTTTTTCAACCCAACCTGCATATCGGAAAGATGTCAATAAATTCCTATTGAATACGAACGAATATTCGCTTAAGATATGTATATAATAATAAAGAACTAATGTTCGATATTTAAACCTTGTGGGTGAAAAGTCATGGTCGATTACAATATGTTACCGAAAAACAAAATTTTATGTGTGGATATGAAGAGCTTTTATGCAAGCTGTTCCGCTGTCATGGAAGGCCTCGACCCTTTGAATTGCTATTTAGCAGTGGCTGGTAACAAAGAGCGGCAGGGAAGCGTTGTGCTTGCCGCTTCACCGCGGCTAAAAAAAGAATTTGGCATCAAAACCGGTTCGCGGCTATTTGAGATTCCCAATGACCCAAGGATTCAAGTTGTCGAGCCGAAAATGGCAACGTATTTGCGGATTGCAACCGAAATTTCTCGTGTGTTTAACCGCTTTGTTCCAAAAGAAGCTATTCATGTCTATAGCGTCGACGAAAGCTTTATTAAAGTGGATGGCGCGATTCATTTGTGGGGGGATGCCCATACGATTGCTCGAAAAATTAAGGATGATATTGAGCGGGAATTTCAGCTTCCGTGCGCGGTTGGAATTGGTCCAAATATGTTACTTTCGAAGCTTTGCCTTGACCTCGATGCAAAGAAAAAAGGAGTGGAGGAATGGACGTATGCAGATGTGCAGACGAAGCTTTGGAACGTATCACCGCTTCGGGAAATGTGGGGGATTGGCAGGCGTGTCGAAAAAACCTTAAACGGGATGGGTATTTTCACGGTTGGCCAGCTGGCCCGCTATGATTTAGAAAAGCTGGAGAAAAAATTCGGCATCATGGGAAACCAGCTTTATCATCATGCCTGGGGCGTGGACCTCTCCGATTTGGGGGCACCAATCATCCAAGGGCAAATCAGCTTTGGGAAAAGTCAAATTCTGTTAAGGGATTATAAAGAGGAGGAAGAAATTAAGGCGGTTATTTTAGAAATGTGTGAAGAAGTCGCCCGAAGAGCACGGACACATCGAAAGGCAGGGAGAACGATTAGTCTCGGGGTCGGCTACAGCCAAGATGAATTTGGCGGCGGTTTTCATCGCTCCAGGTCAATCCAGCAGCCAACAAATGTGACAATGGAGCTTTACCGCGTCTGCCTTGAATTGTTTCATGAACATTATACGGGAAAGACAGTACGGCAGATTTCGATTGCCATCAGTAATATTGTCGACGACCACGAGCTTCAGCTCGATCTGTTTGATATGGGTGCCTATAAGAGGAGGGAGCTTGGCTATGTGGTTGACTCTGTCCGCAGGCGCTTCGGCTCAGGTTCCCTGCTGCGCGCTGTATCTTATACGGCTGCAGGAACGGCTAAGCACCGGGCAACACTTGTTGGCGGACATAAAAGGTAGTAAGAAAAGCGGAAGCGCCTTGCCCAGGGGCGTGAGTCTAGACGGGCCGGCGAGAAGGCTGCTTTTTAGCCTTCTTGACGGATTGGCTTATGACCCGAGCCCATAGGCGCTGGAGCTGGACAAAGGGAGGTAGAGGCGTATGATTCGCGACCGCGGCAGAATCAAATGGACGTCAATGATGCTTCCTGAGCATGTGAAATTGCTCAGGGATTGGGTAAAAGAAGATGGCTACGAACAGAAAAAGGAAATGGATGAACAGCAGTTAGAGCTCATGAACGAAACCTTATCTGAAGCGATTGAATTTGATCAGTTCGTCACGATTACCCATTATCGGAACCGGAACTATGAAATCGTGATTGGAAAAATTCATTACTGGAATGAACTGACGCAAAGGCTTCATGTCGTCGACCGCTTTGCAGAAGTGCATCGGATTCCGATTAATGCGATTGCCGACATTCGGCTAACAGATGTATAAAAAGAGCGGCTCCAAATCGGAAAGCCGCTCAACCGTAATTAAACCTCTTTTGGAACCCGAACCTGGGATTCAAAATTCCCTTTATGCGAGCCGTCGCAAAACGGTTTATTATTAGACCTTCCGCAGCGGCAGAGGGAAAAGGAAGGTTTTGTTGTATAGACATTCCCCTCGCCATCTAGTAGCTCCACATCACCTGAAATTCTTAATGAACCGTTATCATTTACTTTGATTTGAACCTTTGACATAACTAGCACCCCTCTTAAAAATATTTGTAATAACCGGTAAGACAGGGAAATGTAAACAAAAGACTGCGAGTAAAAAAATAAGCTGCCCCAAAAAACTGTGATACAATCATCATATGCTAGAAGAGGGGAGTTTTAAACATGGAAATTACCATTACAGAAGCGGCAGCTAAAAAAATAAATGAGCGAACCAAAGGCCAAGAAGGTTACCTAAAACTAAAATATGATACAGACGGCTGCGGCTGTGCCGTAAACGGGGTAGTAGCCTTGTGGTTTGTTCCGGAAGTAGAAGAGGATGAAATCGCGATTGAAACAAATGACAAAACGGTTTATCTTGAAAAATCAAAAATGGTCTTTTTCGATGAGCAAATGAAAATTGATTTTTCGCAAACCACAAATTGCTTTCAATTAAAAAGTCCGCAGCAAATCTTAAATGGACACATGAGCCTCATAATAAAAGAAAAAACAGACTGATCCTAATCGGACAGTCTGTTTTTTAACTAGGCAAAGCATGATCAACATATTTTTGCAAAAATTCATCAATAACCCGTTCATAATCAGCCCTGTTTTCGTTAAAAGACTGAGCGTGCCGCCCGTTAGCTGCAAGATAGAGCATTTTAGGGCCTTTTTTTTGCTCAAATAAGTCTTTTGTCATCGATGGGAGAATAAAATCATCCTTTTGACTGTGAATGAACAGAACAGGATGTTTGATATTTTCAATGACCGAAATCGGCGAGACATTTCGAATCGAATATTTATCACGTAAGCGCAAGAGAGCATCGCCAATTGGAAGTAACAGACCAGGGATGAGCTTGAAGTCCTTTTTAATTAAATAAGCAAGCTGTTCCTTAAAATCAGAAAACGGGCAATCCGCAATATAAAAATCTGCCCCGTCTTCAAGCAGCCCGGCGTATAGCAGCATCGTGGCCGCCCCCATCGATTCGCCATGAATCCCCAGTTCAAGTTCAGGTCCTTTTTCTTTTTTTAGCCAGTCAACAACCGTCTTTAAATCGAATTTTTCATAGTGACCGAAGCTGGTCGTTTTTCCGCCTGATTCCCCGTGCCGTCGATGATCATAGATCAGGGCATTGAATCCGCGTTCTAAGAAAAGGTTCGCGTATTTAATTGAATTAATTTTCGTTTCCGTCACCCCGTGTGAAATAATGATGTAGCGGTTGGAATCGTGCGGCTCCACAAGAACAGCTTTAATTGTATAACCAAATGGGGAAGGAATATCAACCTCTCGCTTTGGAAGGGATTCAAACTCATCGGGATTATACCAGCCAGCTTCCTTTTCCCGCTTTAAAATCAATTCCTCATCCTTCTTTTTCATATACATAACACGGTTTGTAAAGTACAAAGCAAGCAAAAACCAAAAGAATAACAAAACAAACAGGGTTCGAAATGCCTTCTTCAATAAAGGACACCTCCCGAGGTAATAGTTATATAGAGTATGAAAAACAAGTTTTATCCGCCCATGTTTTAGCATGGAAAAAGCCGCTGACATCAATGAGCGGCTTCCGAGTTTCGAGGATAAATTTACTGCTCTGAATTCTGTCGTTTTGTTGGGTGGAGTGCCTTTTCGAGTTCTTCGGCGGCAATCATCCGCTTCCCGCCGCCTGCATTATCGGCATAGTTTTTTCCACTTTGGCTGTTTCCTTTATCACGCTTTTGGCTCATGAACATATTCTCCCTTCAAGCTGGTCTCATTTAATAAGATGGATTACTAGAAGAGTGATTATTCAAGAAAAAATAAATCTAAACCGTTTGAGCATGAAGCCGATAATAGCCGGTTTCAATTTGTCTTGAAAGATGAGGGCGAACGATTTCGACGGCATCCATCAACTTATTAAGGTTAACGCCAGTATCGATTCCCATCCGTTCAAGCATGTAAACTACATCCTCGGTCGCAGCATTTCCGCTGGCCCCTGGTGCGAATGGACAGCCGCCAAGCCCGCCGGCAGACGTATCAAACCGGTCGACTCCCGCCTGCAGAGAAGCCAAAATATTCGCGAGGGCAAGCTTACGGGTATCATGAAAATGGGCGGTTAAAAGAGTTTCTGGGAATTCCGCTTTTAATTTGGAAAATAAGGAATATGATTCATTCGGCGCCGCCATCCCAATCGTATCGGCAACACTTAATTCATCAACACCCGCTTCGACAAATTCGCGGCAAAGCTTTAAGGTATCACTCTCATTGATTTCCCCCTCGTAAGGGCAATAAAACGCTGTCGAAATACAGGCGCGGACAAAATAATTCTTTTCTTTCAGTTCATGGATAATTGGCTTAAGTTCTTCCATACTGACCTGCGTTGTTTTGTTGATATTTTTCAAATTAAAGCTGTTGCTGACGCCTACAAATACGGCAACAGCCCGGCAATCAGTAGAAAAGACCCGGTCAATCCCTTTCCGGTTTGGAGCTAAGACAATGTCTCGTGAATTTTCATCAAGGCAATCTGCCACAATTTCCGCAGCATCCCCCATTTGCGGCACCCATTTCGGTGAAACGAATGAAGTCAGCTCCATTTCTTGAAGTCCGGCATTTCTCAAACCAGCGATAAATTGTTTTTTTATCTCAGTGGGTACGAATAACTTCTCATTTTGCAGCCCGTCACGCGGGCCAACCTCGATAATCGTTACTTTTTTAGGTAAAGTAAACATCATTTTCCCCCTCCAATGTTCATACTTTCATTGTAGTGGTATTAATTTTAAAAAATCAAGAATTATAGAAATTTTGACAAAATAAGAGGATTTTCTGTGTTTTTACTAGAAGTAGTAGTGGTAATAACCGTTGAAGGGGAGAAACGTAATGAGTCAAACAGAAGTAGTTATAGTCAGTGCCGTTCGAACTGCACTTGGAAATTTTAACGGCAGTTTAAAAAATGTATCTGCACCTGAACTAGGCGGGACAGTGATTAAAGGGGCATTGGAACAGGCAGGAGTAAAGCCGGATCAGGTTGATGAAGTGATTATGGGGAATGTTCTTCAAGCAGGGCTGGGCCAGAACCCGGCAAGGCAGGCCGCAATTAAAGCGGGGATTCCTGAAAGCGTTTCCTCGATGACGATTAATAAAGTTTGCGGTTCGGGATTAAAGGCTGTGCACCTTGCCACACAGGCGATTTTGGCAGGAGATGCCGAAATTGTCGTGGCTGGCGGGATGGAAAATATGAGCCAGGCACCGTATCTGTTAAAAAATGCCCGTGATGGCTTTAAAATGGGCGATCAAAAATTAGTCGACACGCTAACTTCAGATGGCCTCACTTGTGTTTTTAATGATTGTCACATGGGCATTACCGCTGAAAACCTAGCAGATAAATATTCAATTACGAGAGAAGAGCAGGACGAATTTTCAGCATGGAGTCAGGATAAGGCCGTCAAAGCAATCGAGGAAGGCAAATTTAATGATGAGATTGTTCCGGTTGTGATTCCACAGCGCAGAGGAGAGCCAATCGTTTTTGAAACCGATGAATATCCGAAAAAAGGAACAACGGCGGAAAAATTGGCCGGATTGCGTCCAGCTTTTAAAAAGGATGGCAGTGTGACGGCAGGTAATGCCTCTGGAATCAACGATGGGGCAGCTGCTCTAGTAATAATGAGTAAGAAAAAGGCGGATGAACTAGGGCTAAAGCCGTTAGTAACCATAAAGGCAAATGCAAGCGCAGGTGTAGATCCAAGTATCATGGGCATCGGACCGGTGCCGGCGGTGAGAAAGGCACTTGAAAAGGCATCCCTTTCAATCGAGGATTTACAATTAATCGAGGCGAACGAAGCTTTTGCGGCACAGTCGCTGGCTGTTGACCGTGAGCTCCATTTTAATAAAGAAATATTAAACGTGAATGGCGGTGCGATTGCACTCGGTCATCCAATCGGAGCAAGCGGCGCGAGAATTCTTGTCACGTTAATTCATGAAATGAACCGAAGAAAAGCGAACGTTGGCCTGGCAACACTTTGTATTGGCGGGGGCCAAGGGGTAGCAACGATTGTTGAACTAGCGTAATACCTTTAATTTGAGGGGGAGAAAGCAAAATGAAGAAAATTTGTACATCCTTCCAGGATGCGGTTGCTGATATTCAGGATGGGGCTACATTAATGGTTGGCGGTTTCGGGTTGTGCGGGATACCTGAAAATCTAATCCTAGCCTTAGCGGAAAAAGGCGTGAAGGATTTAACGGTTATTTCCAATAACTGCGGGATTGATGAATGGGGTCTTGGGCTTCTATTAAACAATAAACAAATCAAAAAAATGATTGGCTCCTATGTGGGTGAAAATAAAGAGTTTGAGAGACAGGTGTTAACGGGGGAACTCGAAGTAGAATTGACGCCGCAAGGAACTTTAGCTGAAAAAATCAGGGCAGGCGGCGCTGGGATACCGGCATTTTATACACCGGCTGGGGTAGGAACGCCGATTGCTGAAGGGAAAGAAACGAAGGTTTTTAACGGACGGGAATACCTTTTGGAAGAAGCCTTAACGGCCGACTTTAGTTTGGTAAGGGCATGGAAAGGCGACAAAATGGGAAATCTCGTTTATCACAAAACAGCACGGAACTTCAATCCGATGATTGCGTCAGCCGGAAAAGTGACGATTGCCGAAGTGGAAACACTTTATGAAGCGGGCGAACTGGATGCGAATTTTATTCACACGCCAAGTATTTATGTTCATACAATTATCGAAGGAAAACAGGAAAAACGAATTGAGAGATTAACAGTAAAAAAATAGAGTGGGGGAAAGGAGAAAAATTTAATGGCAAATGATAAGGCCACAGTCAGAGAAAGAATTGCAATTAGAGCAGAGAAAGAGATAGAAAATGGCTTTTATGTAAACCTAGGCATCGGGATGCCAACCCTCGTTGCCAATTATATAACTGAAAATAAGCAGGTGGTCCTGCAATCAGAAAATGGACTTCTCGGTATTGGTCCGTATCCTGATAAGGATGAGGTTGATCCCGATTTGATTAATGCCGGGAAAGAGACAGTGACCGCAATAAGCGGGGCGGCTTATTTTGACAGTGCTGAATCGTTTGCGATGATTCGCGGCGGACATGTCAATCTAGCGATTCTCGGCGGCATGGAAGTATCCGAAAGCGGCGACCTGGCAAACTGGATGATCCCGGGTAAGATGATTAAAGGAATGGGCGGTGCAATGGATCTTGTCCATGGAGCCCAGAAAATTATTGTTATAATGGAGCATGTAAATAAAAAAGGCGAATCAAAAATCTTAAAACAATGCACCCTGCCATTGACGGGAAAAGGGGTAGTCAACCGGATAATCACGGAGCGTGCAGTCATGGATGTTACTGACTCTGGATTAAGGCTTGTGGAAGTTGCAAGCGGCTATACAGTAGAAGATGTTGTTAACTCGACAGAAGCAGCATTGGAAGTGGACGAAAAGGTTATATTAAAAGCTTTTTAATAGTAAAGGCAGGCTGCATGAGACAGTCTGCCTTTTTAATATTAGGAATGATTAAGTGAAATGGTATAATAGAATCGAGATTTTGATTATGGAGGCGTTTAGAATGAAAAAACAAAAGAGACAACAAAATCAATCTAAACCAAAAAAAGAAGAATCGGCGGTAACGCTTAAAGATTTAATTGATCCAAACTTAATGAAGCAATTAAAAGAGCAGCAAGACCAGCTTAAGGCTGAGGAAGAAAGTAGAAAAGAAGCGGAAGAGCAGCGAAAACGTGAAGAACGCAGATTAAAAGAAAAAAACAAATCGTTTGAAGAACTTTTAAACGAGAGTGGGATGAACTGGAAGGAATTTAAATAGAAAAGGAGAGCTGCTGCACTCCTTTTTAACGATGCTCTTTATAAATACTTGCCTTCGTTAACTCTTTAATCACAGCAACCTCTTCATCTGATAGCGGCTGGCTTCGAACCGCCACTAAATTATTCCTAATTTGTTCCGGACTGCTGGCGCCGGCTACAACAGAGGCCACCACAGGATTGGCCAAATTATATTGAAGGGCCACTTCCGTAAAGGAACGGGTTCCTGCAACTCTTTCTTTTAACATCGGTAAAACGGTGTGCAGCTCCTCATAATTGTAATCTAGGTAGCCCTTTTCAGAAGCCTTTTCTAACAGCTTATCACTTAATAGCCCCTTGGCAAGCGGTCCGCGCGTGACAACACTAATACCATGTTCCTGAAGCATCGGCAGCGCTGCTTCTTCTGGACGGCGGTCTAAAATACTATATTGCATCATCACAGACACAATGCTAGATTTCTCCACAAACTCCCTTATGACATTCGGTCGAATCGATGAAATCCCATAATAGTGAATATATCCTTCCGCTTTCAATTCTTCAAATGCTTCAATTGTTTCATCTATTGGATCATCGAGCGTACCGCCATGTAATTGATAAAGATCAATATAATCGGTACCAAGCCGTTTTAGACTATTTTTCACTGCTTCCTTTATATATGCCTTGGAAGGATCCCATGACCAGCCGGCCCGATCCTCGTGCCAGCGATTCCCGGCCTTCGTTGCAATAATAACCTGCTCCCGGACATCCTTTAATGCCTGGCCAACAATTTTTTCATTTTCACCAAAATCATATAAATCGGCTGTATCAAAATAATTGATGCCTTCCTCGAGAGCAGCTTCGATTATTCGCCGGGCAGTTTTTTCCTCCGTGCCAATGGACATACAACCCAGGCCTAATTCCGATACATGCAAATCTGAATTTCCCAACCTTCTCTTCTTCAAAAAATCACCCCGTCCTTTTTTTGTCCAGCTCCAGCGCCTAGCCCCTCGAGGTCACAAGCCAATCCGTCCAAAAGGTTAAAGAACAACCTTTCGGCCGGCTCGTCTTGTGCTATGCCTGAGGCTGACAAGGCGCTTCCGCTTTTCTTATAATTTTATTAAAGAACAGGGCAGACTACAAATGACAGGTCTTATTTTTCCGTTAGATTTTGAACCCAATCGGAGACGAAAACATAATCCTTGTTATATTCCTTAAGCTTTTGCAGGATCTCCCAGCCTTTTCCAACAAGGATAATTCCTTTCTCGTGCACATACACCTTCATCCGATACCCCTCCAAATAAAGTATGGTAAAATGTATGACAAGATCTAAATGGAAAGAACAGGAGAGATCATTATGACCAAACTTGAGGAAAAAACGCTCCGGAGTGAAGAAATATTTTCAGGAAAAATAATCAGTCTTCATTTACAAGATGTTGAACTGCCTAATGGTAAACAGGGGAAACGTGAAATAATTAAACATCCGGGGGCTGTCGCTATTTTGGCTGTTACAGCTGACAACAAAGTTTTAATGGTTGAACAATACCGGAAAGCGCTGGAAAGAACAATTGTGGAAATACCTGCAGGAAAGCTGGAAAAAGGGGAAGAGCCTGCTCTTTGTGCCCGCAGAGAATTAGAGGAAGAGACCGGCTACGAGTGTGAAAGTCTTGAATTACTTACTTCCTTTTATACTTCACCGGGATTTGCCGATGAAATCGTCCATGTCTATTTAGCAACAGGGCTTACAAAGAAAGAAAATGCTGCCGCTCTTGACGAAGATGAGTTTGTTAATCTTGAGGAATTAACACTTGAAGAGGCGGAGCAATATGTAAAGGAACAAAAGATTTACGATGCGAAAACCATTTTTGCCGTTCAATACTTACAATTACAAGAGGCGTTGAAAAACAAATGAATCGCTACTATGTAGATTTACATATTCACATTGGCAGAACCTGGACAGGCAAGCCGGTCAAAATCACTGGGGCCAAGTCATTGACGTTTACGAATATCATTGAACATGCCCGCCATGAAAAAGGGCTTAATATGGTGGGGATTATCGATAGCCATTCACCAGAAGTCATTCTTGAAATGGAAAGCCTGATTGAAAGCGGAGAAATCGTCGAACATCCGGACGGCGGTCTAGTATTTGGTGATTTAACGGTCATCCCCGGTTCAGAACTAGAGATATATGATGAAGGGTGCAACGGTCCGATTCACCTACTGATGTTTTTTCCGAATCTTACCGTTATGAGGGAATTTTCTTCCTGGCTTTCAGGTCATTTGAAAAATATTCAATTAAGTTCACAAAGGATTTATGTGACAGGTCTCATTTTACAAAAAAAAGTTAAAGATCTTGGCGGCATCTTCATTCCTGCTCATGTCTTCACACCATTTAAAAGTTTATATGGCAAAGGGGTCAATCGGTCGCTGACAGAAGTGTTGGACCCGGATTTAATCGATGGGATTGAACTTGGATTAAGCTCAAATACCGAAATGGCAGACCAGATTAAAGAGTTACACGATTATTCATTTGTAACCAATTCGGACGCCCATTCGCTTGCAAAAATAGCCCGTGAATATCAAGTTATTGCGATGCAGGAACCAACATTCCTTGAATTGCAAAAAGCATTAAAGGGTGAAGATGGACGAGAAATTATTGCCAACTATGGACTTGATCCATACCTTGGCAAATATCACAAAACCGTTTGTGCGGAATGTCTAAATCCTGCAACTAATGACGATCAAATATGTACTCTCTGCGGTAATAAAAAAATTATTAAGGGCGTAGCCGATCGAATTCTTGAACTGAAGACGGCGGAGTCAAGTCCAGAGGGGCGCCCTCCCTATGTTCACCAAGTGCCGCTCGAGTTTATCCCGGGCTTGGGGCCGAAATTGCTGGAGAAACTGGTCAATCATTTTGGCAGTGAGATGGCGATTCTTCACGAAGTGCCGTTTGCAGCATTAAAAGAAGTTGTTCCCGATAAAATTGCCGACCTTATCATGAAAGCGAGAGAAGGTAAAGTCAATCTCGCAGCAGGCGGCGGCGGGAAATATGGAAAAATCGCGGATTAACATAAAAATTTTTAACCGACAACCTAAGGCTGTCGGTTTTTTTATATGAACTCTATCAAAATATGGTCATAGAATAACTAGACTGGCATAGAATGTAATAACTGATTTGGAATAATAGGAGGATACGCAGATGAAAAAACGCCTGTACCAGTCCAATGCCGCTAGTTATTTCCGTGAGCATTCCTCAATTTTTTTGTTTATTGTCGTTTTATTTTTAATGGGAGTCATCTTTGGGGCTATTGTAGTAAATAGCATGAGCATTACCCAAAAGGAAGATTTATTCTACTATTTATCGCAATTCTTTGGCCAAGTTTCTGATGGGAAAGTAGCAGAAGACAATGATTTGTTTTTACAAAGCTTTCTCCATAATAGTAAATTTATAGGCCTTATCTGGGTGCTGGGAATCTCCATAATCGGGCTTCCTGTTATTCTCATTCTCCTCTTTATTAAAGGAATGGTAGTCGGGTTTACGGTGGGCTTTCTAGTTAGCCAAATGGGTTGGAATGGCTTTATGCTAGCCTTTGTCTCCATCCTGCCGCAAAATTTAATTATCATTCCCGTGTTTATTCTAATGGCAGCATTCTCAGTCATCTTCTCAATGAGAATGATTAAACAGCAATTTATGAAAAAATATGCACAGCCAATCCTGCCGTTCTTCAAAGGATATATTCTCGCCTTGATTGTAGCAGTAGTGTTTATTTCTGCAGCATCCGGGATTGAAGCTTATCTCTCACCATGGTTAATGAAAACAATCATTAGCACAGCTAGTTTAAAGTGATTATTAAGTAATATAAAATATAAACTCTTGTTTGTAATAATTTTATTTTGAATCTCTTTTCTCATCTGTTATAATGAGAATTAACAGTGGCGAGGGAGGGACTTCAGGATGGAAACTAGAATTGAAAGAATTAAAAAACAGCTGCATTCAGCAAGCTATAAGCTAACACCTCAGCGTGAAGCAACCGTTCGAGTGTTGCTAGAAAATGAAGAGGATCATTTAAGTGCGGAAGATGTGTACCTCCTTGTAAAAGAAAAATCGCCAGAAATTGGTTTAGCAACTGTTTATCGGACGCTGGAATTACTAACAGAATTAAAAATTGTCGATAAAATTAATTTTGGTGATGGGGTTTCCCGTTACGATCTTCGCCAGGAAGGCGCCGCCCACTTCCATCATCATCTTGTTTGCATTGAATGTGGTGCCGTTGATGAAATTCAAGAAGATTTACTTGAAGACGTGGAAGAAGTAGTTGAACGAAGATGGAATTTTAAAATAAAAGATCATCGCCTCACCTTTCATGGG
Source organism: Neobacillus sp. NPDC058068 (assembly GCF_042885335.1). NCBI lineage: Bacteria > Bacillati > Bacillota > Bacilli > Caryophanales > Bacillaceae > Neobacillus > Neobacillus sp. NPDC058068. Next base: position 133,643 of record NZ_JBHVSI010000013.1, read on the forward strand.
ATTTGTTACCGTTGTCAGGATAAAGAAAATGAGGAAGAAACAACCGAATAAAGAATACCAAGTCCTTTTGCTGAAAAGGGCTTTTATTTTCCCTATTTTCCTTTTGAACAGGTATAAAACTTGTACATTTTGGCATACCTTTAAGTAGATAAACGAAAATGTGGGGGAAGAATGATGATTTCTGTTGTCAAAACTGCACTGCAAACCTTAAAGGTTTTTATTATATTCACTGGATGCACGATTCTCTTTTATTATGGTATCATGTGGGTATCTGAAGAATACCAAAATTATCATCGCTATGATGAACCAGAAGGATCTGCAGTAAAGGTTTCTAATACAGTAAATGAAAATAGTTCCTCCTTGTTGGATCGGCTGATGTTGTTTTATTTAAATGGGGAGTAAATGTGATGAATGATCAATTAAAGAATTTTTTGCAATACCTACTAGCTGAAAGAGGTTTAGCTAACAATACAATTACGTCCTATGAGCGGGATTTAAAAAACTATCTTCATTATTTAAAAAATAGGGAGTCCATCCTGAATGTAAATGATGTGCAGCGTGTACATATTGTTCATTTTTTAGGCTTTTTAAAAGAACAGGGAAAATCATCAAAAACAATTGCAAGGCATGTCGCCTCTGTTCGGGCGTTTCATCAATTTTTATTACGGGATAAAGCAGCAGAGCAAGACCCGTCCGTCCTTATCGAACCGCCAAGACTTGAAAGGTCGATTCCGAAAGTATTGAGTTTACAGGAAGTAGAAACGCTTTTGGATGCACCAAAGCAAAATGACCATTACGGCATGAGGGATAAGGCGATGCTTGAGCTCCTTTATGCGACAGGAATGCGGGTTAGTGAATTAATTGGTCTTGATACAGAACATGTCCATCTTACCATGGGTTTTGTCCGTTGTATCAGCAATGGAAACAAAGAGCGCATCATTCCATTGGGGCAAACTGCATCCGATGCCATCAAGCAATTTCTCGAAAGTGGAAGGCCGCATTTTGTTGTGAAAAAGCATCACGATAACGCTTTGTTTTTAAACCACCAGGGAAGGCGGCTGACCCGGCAAGGATTTTGGAAAATCTTAAAAAAGGTAACAAAAGAAGCCGGAATAGAAAAAGAGCTTACACCCCATACCCTTCGGCATTCCTTTGCCACACATTTATTGGAAAATGGCGCTGATCTAAGAGCAGTTCAAGAAATGTTAGGACACGCAGATATCTCAACAACGCAAATATATACCAATGTGACAAAAACTAGGTTAAAGGATGTCTATAGTAAATTTCATCCGCGAGCTTAAGAGGATGCTAGTTTTTGGGGGTATTCATAGAAATGTTAAAAAGCTGCCGAAAATTTTGGCGGCTTTTTTCTTGTAATTTCGCAGAGATTTAGTAAAATAGAGATGTCAGACTTCTGACAAATGAATTCACTTTTTTTGGTTAATCTTATTTCAACAGGGTAACATATGATTGCGCATTGTTTTTTTTAATGTAAAAAGGTTTGTACTTTGAGAATTTTCCTGCTCTGTAAATCGGCATGGCAGTCTTATTTGCAAACGTTTTCTATTAACAAAGGAGGAAGAATTGATGGCTGCAAGTACATATAAACGTATTTTTATCATCGTAATGGATTCAGTCGGTATTGGGGAGGCACCTGATGCCGAAAAGTTTGGCGACAAGGGTGCGGATACCTATGGACATATTGCTGAAAGAATGAACGGACTTAACATGCCAAATATGGGCAAGTTAGGCTTAAGCAATATCCGTGAAATCAAGGGAATTGAAAAAGCAGCAAAGCCATTAGCTTTTTATACAAAAATGATGGAGGCTTCGAACGGGAAAGATACGATGACTGGTCATTGGGAAATTATGGGGTTGAATATCCAAACACCGTTCCGTGTGTTTCCTGAAGGGTTTCCGGAAGAACTTCTTTCTGAATTAGAAAAGCGTACCGGTAGAAAAATTATTGGCAATAAACCTGCAAGTGGAACAGAAATCCTTGTTGAGCTTGGAGAAGAGCATATGAAAACGGGTGCGTTGATTGTCTATACATCTGCAGATTCCGTTCTTCAAATTGCTGCCCATGAAGAGATTGTCCCACTGGAAGAACTTTATAATATTTGTAAAATTGCTCGTGAATTAACACTTGATGAAAAATATATGGTAGGCCGAATCATTGCCCGGCCATTCTTAGGAGAACCAGGGAACTTTAAACGGACACCAAACCGTCACGATTATGCTTTAAAACCGTTTGACCGAACGGTAATGAGTGAATTAAAAGATTCAGGATTCGATGTCATTGCCATTGGAAAAATTTCGGATATTTATGATGGCGAAGGTGTCACTAAGTCTTTACGAACGGTTTCTAATATGGATGGAATGGATAAGCTTGTTGAGACCTTTGATATGGATTTCACAGGTATCAGTTTTGTTAACCTTGTTGACTTTGATGCGTTATATGGTCATCGTCGTGACCCGGAAGGATACGGAAAAGCACTGGAAGAATATGATGCCCGTCTGCCTGAAGTGTTCGCCAAAATGAAAGAAGACGATCTGTTAATGATTACAGCAGACCACGGAAATGATCCAGTTGCGCCTGGCACGGACCATACACGTGAATATGTTCCATTGCTTGTTTACTCAAAGAGTATGGCGGAAGGGAAAGAGCTTCCTTTACGAGAAACCTTTGCCGACCTTGGGGCAACCGTCGCAGAAAACTTTAATGTGAAAATGCCGAATTACGGTAAAAGCTTTTTAAAAGAACTAAAGGGGGAGTAACAATGAACACAGAGAAAATCCAAAACGCTGCTGGTTTTTTAAAAGAAAAATACGCCAATACGCCAAAAATTGGCCTGATTTTAGGATCTGGTCTTGGCGTTTTAGCGGATGAAATTGAGAATCCTGTTAAAATACCATACAACGAGATACCAGATTTCCCAATATCAACTGTTGAAGGTCATGCCGGACAACTCGTCTTTGGCGTACTAAATGGGGTAGAGGTTGTTGCCATGCAAGGTCGTTTTCATTTCTATGAAGGATATAGTATGGATAAAGTGACTTTTCCAGTTCGTGTCATGAAAGAGCTTGGCGTTGGCATGCTGATTGTTACCAATGCGGCAGGCGGCGTAAATGAAAGCTTCGAACCTGGTGATTTAATGCTTATTTCCGACCATATTAATAATATGGGAACGAATCCGTTAATTGGTCCGAATGATTCTCGTCACGGTGTCCGCTTTCCTGATATGTCAGAGGCGTATACCAAAGATTTACGGGCAGCTGCGAAAGAGATTGCAGCCCGCTTAAACATTAATGTTAAAGAAGGCGTCTATTTTGGGAATCCCGGACCTGTATATGAAACACCGGCAGAAATCCGGATGATTCGCGGAATGGGCGGTGATGCCGTGGGAATGTCCACGGTGCCAGAGGTTATCGTTGCCCGCCACAGCGGAATGAAGGTTCTTGGAATTTCATGTATTTCCAATATGGCGGCCGGAATTCTCGATCAGCCGTTAACACATGACGAAGTAATTGAAACGACTGAAAAAGTAAAAGAAGATTTCCTTTCATACGTAAAAGAAATTGTAAAGCATATCGCAAAATAAATTGACTAATAATATAACGAAGTGGTGATAAAGATGAGAATGGTTGACTTAATTGAGAAAAAACGCGACGGGCACGAACTATCAACAGAAGAGATTAATTTTATTATTACTGGTTATACAGATGGCACAATTCCAGATTATCAAGTTAGCGCCTTAACAATGGCCATCTTTTTTAAAGGGATGACCGAAAAAGAAAGAGCCGATTTAACGATGGCAATGGTTGAATCCGGTGACCAAATTGATTTAACGCAAATTGAAGGCATCAAAGTCGACAAGCATTCAACAGGCGGAGTTGGCGACACAACAACCCTTGTGCTTGGACCGCTTGTTGCTGCATTAGATGTCCCAGTTGCCAAGATGTCCGGGCGCGGCTTAGGACATACTGGAGGAACAATTGATAAATTAGAAGCGGTAAAAGGCTTCCATGTTGAAATTGAAAATGATGAATTTATTGATCTTGTAAATAAAAATAAGATTGCAGTCATTGGACAAAGCGGGAACTTAACCCCTGCCGATAAAAAGCTCTATTCACTAAGGGATGTAACGGCAACTGTCGATAGCATTCCGCTGATTGCTAGCTCCATAATGAGTAAAAAGATTGCCGCAGGTGCTGATGCGATTGTTCTAGATGTTAAAACAGGCGCAGGAGCATTCATGAAGACACTGGATGATTCCAGAGAATTGGCCAAGGCAATGGTGCGGATTGGGAATAACGTCGGCCGAAGAACAATGGCGGTTATTTCTGACATGAGCCAGCCGCTTGGTTATGCGATTGGAAATGCGCTTGAAGTGAAGGAAGCGATTGATACCTTAAAAGGGGAAGGTCCTGAGGATTTAACAGAGCTTTGTTTAACGCTTGGCAGCCATATGGTTTACCTGGCTGAAAAGGCTGGTTCCCTTGCAGAAGCACGTACTATGCTTGAAAATGTGATAAAAGATGGGTCCGCACTTGAAAAATTAAAAGTATTTTTGAGCTCTCAAGGCGGGGATGCTTCGATTGTTGACGATCCTGCAAAAATGCCGCAAGCAAAATTTATTATTGAGCTTGAGGCAAAAGAAGACGGCTATGTATCAGAAATCGTTGCAGATGAAGTAGGCACTGCTGCGATGATCCTTGGAGCAGGAAGAGCAACGAAGGAATCGGTGATTGATTTAGCTGTCGGCCTTGTCTTAAGAAAGAAAATTGGCGACCAAGTCAAAAAAGGCGAATCATTAGTAACCATTTACAGCAATTTTGAAAACGTGGATGAAGTAAAACAAAAGCTATACGAAAATATCAAGATATCCACATCAAAAGTAGAAGCACCAATCCTAGTTCACGAAGAAATAACCGAATAACAAATTATTGTTTAAGGTGTCATTTAGGGTGTCAGGCACCATGTGAAAAATTCACATGGTGCCTGACACCCTTTTTTTCTTGGCTGTGTTAAAGCACATTGTTGATTTTGAGCACAATGTTGATTGGAGTGGAAGGAGCGAGACTCCTGCGGGAGCAGCGGGACAGGTGAGACCCCGCAGGCGCGGAATTCGCCGAGGAGGCTCACCGCCCGCCCCGCGGAAAGCGAAGCTCCTGGAACGGAAATCAACATTCACTTTTAACACAGCCTTTTTCTAAAAAAAGAGGAAATAATTGTATAAGAATGTTTGTTTTGGAAAAAATGGAGGCTATAAAGAATGGAGGGTTATGCGAATGAAACGATTTGTCTCTTTATTAATGACATTTATATTATTTACAAGTTTATCGGGGCCATCGGCTTTTGCTGCTGAAGAAAAGACCACTGCTGATATTGTCAGCAATGTGAAATCTGCGATTTTAATCGAGCGTGACACCGGAAAAGTCCTCTACGAGAAAAATAGTCAGGAAGAACTGCCACCGGCGAGTATGACGAAGGTTATGACCATGCTTTTGATCATGGAAGCGATTGATAAAGGAAAGCTTACTTGGGATGAAAAAATCCGTACAAGTGAATATGCAGCCTCGATGGGAGGTTCACAAATTTTCCTTGAACCTGGTGAAGAAATGACGACAAAGGAAATGTTGCGAGGAATAGCTATCGGCTCAGGCAATGATGCGTCAGTTGCCATGGCCGAGAGACTTGCAGGGTCTGAAGAAGCCTTTGTTGACAAGATGAATGATAAAGCAAAAGAACTTGGTCTCAAGCATACGTTCTTTAAAAATACAACCGGACTTCCAGTAGGCGGACATTTTAGCTCTGCAGCTGATATGGCTGTGATGGCAAAAGAATTACTGAAATATGAGGAAATTACAAAATTTACAGGTATGTATGAGTCCTACCTCCGAGAAAATACTGATAAAAAATTCTGGCTAGTGAATACAAATAAATTAGTGCGTTTTTACCCAGGGGTGGACGGGTTAAAAACCGGGTTTACCGCGGAAGCAAAATACTGCTTAACAGCAACGGCCCAAAAAGATGGCATGCGTGTAATTGCGGTTGTTTTTGGCTCGCCGACTTCAAAGGAAAGAAATGCGCAAGTAACGAAAATGCTTAATTATGCCTTTAGTCAATATCAGACACATCCAATGTTTAAGCGAAATCAAACCATTGGTCAAGCAAAAGTAAGTAAAGGGAAGGAAAAGTCTGTCGAGGCCGTAACAAGTGAACCACTTTCATTACTGACCAAAAAAGGTGAAAAGACAAAAGATGTTGAACAAAAAATTGAACTGCAAAAAAATCTAAAAGCCCCAATTTCAAAAGGGGATAAAGTCGGAACGATTAAGTTAATGAAGGAAGGCAAGGTTATTCTCGAAAGTCCTTTAGTCGCGAAAAAGGAAGTGAAGGAAGCAGGCTGGTGGAACCTTTATAAACGTTCATTTGGCATGTTTACAAAGGCTGGGGGGAAATAACCCTTTCGGACTGTCGAAACTGAGAAAATGTCCACTTCTTTTAGCGAATTACGACTAGTTTTGTACTTATAGAAGGAAATAGTCGTACTGGAGGCGAATTGACTCACTATACCAGATTAAGGAGGACTATGGATAGTGAGTCTTAACATTGAATTGGAAACCAAAAATGACGTTTTACTTATCCGCTTAAGTGGTGAATTAGACCATCATACAGCAGATGCCCTTCGTGAAAAAGTGGCAGCAATTATTGAAAAAAAGGAAATCCGTCATATTGTCTTGAATCTGGAACAGCTTTCTTTTATGGATAGTTCTGGCTTAGGAGTTATTTTAGGAAGATACAAACAAATCAAACAGGTGCACGGTGAAATGGTCGTTTGTGCAATTTCCCCTGCAATACAAAGATTATTCGATATGTCCGGTTTATTTAAGATTATCAAAATGGAACCGACTGAGGAATTTGCATTGCAAAGATTGGGGGTCGCCTGAATGAAGAATGAAATGAATCTCGAATTCAGTGCTCTAAGTCAAAATGAATCATTTGCCCGTGTAACCGTTGCAGCCTTTATTGCCCAGCTTGATCCGACTATGGATGAGCTAACTGAAATAAAGACGGTGGTTTCCGAAGCCGTGACGAATGCGATCATTCATGGATATGAGAATGATCCTAGTGGAACTGTCTATATCCAAGTTTCGATCGAAGACAGTTTGATTAATATGACAATAAGAGACAGTGGAAAAGGTATTGTCGATGTGGAAGAAGCTCGTCAGCCATTATTTACAACGAAACCGGATTTAGAACGATCCGGTATGGGTTTTACCATCATGGAGAATTTCATGGATGAAGTAGAGGTTCTCACACAGCCAGGTCGAGGAACCGAGGTTAAATTACGGAAGCATTTAAATTCCAGCAAAATGCTTTGCAATTAAGGAGACTTGCCGATGGATGTGGAGGTCAAGAACGAAAAAAGTCAACCGTTTCTAAAGGATCATGAGGTTAAAGAACTTATTAAAAAAAGTCAAGATGGGGACCAAGAGGCAAGAGATTTAATTGTTGAAAAAAATATGCGTCTTGTCTGGTCCGTTGTCCAGCGCTTTCTTAACAGGGGATATGATCCCGATGATTTGTTCCAAATTGGCTGTATCGGGTTGTTAAAATCAGTCGATAAATTTGATCTTTCCTACGATGTAAAGTTCTCTACTTATGCGGTACCGATGATCATTGGGGAAATCCAGCGTTTTATCCGTGATGATGGAACCGTAAAGGTCAGCCGCTCACTGAAAGAGATGGGTAACAAAATCCGGAAAGCGAAGGATGAGTTATCAAAGACATTCGGCAGAACTCCAACTGTTAACGAAATCTCAGAGTATTTGGAGCTCTCGCCGGAGGATGTGATCCTTGCACAGGAAGCAAGCAGAACACCTTCATCCATTCATGAAACGGTTTATGAAAATGATGGTGATCCAATTACGTTATTAGACCAAATTGATGATGGCAATGAGGGAAAATGGTTTGATAAAATTGCATTAAAAGAAGCGATTCGGGAATTGGATGAACGAGAGAGACTAATCGTTTATTTAAGATATTATAAGGACCAAACCCAGTCTGAGGTTGCTCAAAGGCTCGGGATTTCTCAGGTACAGGTGTCAAGGCTTGAAAAAAAGATTTTACAGCAAATGAAGGACCGTATGGATCTCTAATCCATACGGTTTTTTCAATTATTTTACATGAAAAATAGGCTTATTATCCATACTACTTATACGAAGGAATAATTGTGTGGGAAGTGAATGTTTTGGAAAAAACAATTTACATTCGCATGCGGAATCGTGTCCAATCTAAGCCGGATGAAAAAGTATTGCTAAAGGATGTTGCCCAAATTATTGCCCCGGAAGCCGAGCTCCCAAATTTACAATCTATGATGGTCCATCAGTTAACCGAAACGGATCGGAATATTGTCATTATTGATGTCATGAAGGTTATTAATTTGATTACAACTAGGTTTGGAGAACTGGAAATTCAAACGATTGGACCTGCACAAACCATCATCGAAGTAACCTATAAGAAAAAAGGAGTTTCCATTCCTTTTTTTCTGTTAATATGGTTTCTGTTATTTTTTGGTTCAGCGATGGCGATTATGAATTTTCATGATGATGTTAGTATGAGAAGTGTACAGGAAAAAATATATACCATTATCACGGGGAAGAAAGAGGCAAAACCATTTCTTTTTCAAATCCCCTATTCTCTTGGTTTAGGTCTTGGAATGATTCTGTTTTTTAATCATGTATTCAAAAAAAGGTTAAACGAGGAGCCGAGCCCGCTAGAAGTAGAAATGTTTAATTATCAGATGGATTTAGATAATTACGTCATTATCCATGAAAATAAAGAAAGTATGAAAAAGACGAATGACAACGATTAAAATTCTTGCCGTTAGCTTTTTTGGATTTGCTAGTGGATTGGCCGTAGGCTCCGGGTTTGTTGCTTTTCTAACCGTACTTGGAATTATTCCTCGGCTGACGCAGCTGACCAAAACAATGAAAATGATTCAACAGTATGAATGGGCAGTGGTCTTCGGTGCACTTATAGGGGTATTCGCCAGTCTAAGAGATCCAGTTTTACATATCTCACCCCTTTTATTAATCCCTTTAGGAATCACTGGCGGGGTTTTTGTTGGGATGCTGGCAGCCGCTCTTACAGAAGTATTAAATGTTTTGCCCATCCTTGCCAAAAGGATTCGGCTGGAAGGCAAGATTGTTATCCTCATTATGGCAATTGTTTTAGGGAAAATATTTGGCTCGATTTTTCAATGGCTCTATTTTGTTCATCATTAAGACTTTGAAATTGGCTAGCTTCAGAGCCAGGCGACTTGTGGACGTCGCTGATCAGTCGCTAACGCTTTTCAAAGAAAGGACATCAAAGGATGAGTATTCGGAGGCGTGTCATTTTAGTTACTGACGGTGATGAATATGCCAAAAAGGCGATTGAACATGTGGCGCATGAGATTGGCGGACGCTGTATTTCAAGTTCCCAAGGAAATCCGTCCAAATTAACGGGTCCGGAACTTGTCCATTTAATTAAAAAAGCTCCGCACGATCCCGTATTGGTGATGTTTGACGATAGCGGGATTGTCGGTGAGGGTGCTGGTGAAAACGCATTGAAATATGTAGCTTTACATGATGAAATCGAAGTCTTGGGCGTCATAGCAGTTGCTGCAAGATCAAGGCACGAGGAATGGACAAGGATTGATGTAAGTATCGACCGGGACGGGGAGTTAACGCCAAATGGAGTAGATAAATTTGGTATACCAGAACTTGAACCCGGAAGAATAAATGGAGATACCGTTTATTGTCTTGATGAATTAGATGTCCCGCTAATCGTAGGAATTGGTGATATCGGAAAAATGGCAAGGCGTGATTCCTACAAGGTAGGCTCACCAATCACGAAAAAAGCGGTCCAGCTAATACTTGAAAGGAGTGGTTTTTATGACACAAATACAGGACCAAAAATGGCCAATCCCCGAATCAGTCAATGAAATTGAGCACTATATGAAACAACGTGCAGGGCTTGGCGTCAGTTTTGATATTGGGGTCAGGAAATTAAAGATTCTAAAAAAGGATGTACACATTTACTATGTTAATGGTTTATGTGATACCCTTTATATTGTTCACCTGATTGAAGAATTAGTAGAAATCAATGATCATGAAAAACTGTCAACAGATTTATTTAAGGTGATTGAAAATCGGCTTGTGAATCAATCTGTTGAACAAACGAAAATGCTTGATACAGTGGTTGATCAGGTCTTGTCTGGATTAATCGCCGTCGTAATAGAAGGGGAAAGTACTGCTTTTATCATTGACGTAAGAAGCTATCCAGGACGAGCTCCTCAAGAGCCGGATACAGAAAAGGTGGTCAGAGGAGCCCGTGATGGCTTTGTCGAAAATATTATCTTGAATACGGGCTTAACAAGAAGGAGAATTCGTGATGGCCGGCTCCGCTTTGAAATGATAAAGGTGGGGAAACGTTCGAAAACGGATGTTGCACTCGGTTATTTAGCAGATGTTGCAGATGCAGATTTACTCAATATTCTTCGAAAAGAATTAAAAGCCATCGATGTTGATGGAATCCCGATGGGCGATAAAACGCTTGAAGAGTTTATCGTGAAACAGGGATGGAATCCATTTCCGATTGTAAGATATACGGAGCGGGCGGATGTAGCTTGCGCACATATACTAGAAGGCCATGTTATTATCTATTGTGACACTTCTCCAAGTGTGATCATCACGCCGACAACATTCTTTCATCATGTCCAGCATGCTGAAGAATTTCGGGAATCACCTGCTGCCGGTACTTTTGTACGCTGGACTCGTTTTTTAGGTGTGTTAACGTCAATATTTCTGCTTCCGTTATGGATGTTGTTTGTGTTAGAGCCTAGTATGTTACCGGAAAAGCTCTCCTTTATTGGGCCAAATGAGCAAACAAATATACCGGTTGTCGTTCAACTAATATTAGCTGATTTTGGGATAGAATTCTTACGGATGGCTGCTATTCACACTCCAACACCATTATCAACGGCAATGGGTTTAATTGCGGCGGTATTGATTGGGCAAATTGCGATTGATGTTGGTTTATTTGTTCCTGAGGTTATCCTCTATGTTGCAGTAGCCGGTATTGGTACATTTACCACACCAAGCTATGAGTTAGGTGTGGCAAATAAGATCTCGAGAATGCTGCTTTTGATTGTGACAGCAGCATTTCATCTGCCAGGCTTTGTCATTGGCGGCACATTGCTATTTCTATTTCTTGTTCACATGCGGGCCCTTAATACACCCTATTTTTGGCCATTTCTTCCATTTGAGCCAAAGGGATTCTTACAAATCGTCTTCCGCAGGGCAATCCCCGGGTCTTACTTAAGACCGAGTATTGTTCATCCAAGGAACCGCTTCCGACAGCAACCTAAAGGATAAAAACTTAAGAAATAATTGCGGTTTTTCTACTGTTATGCTAAAGTATTTTAATTAAATAAAGGATTTTAAATAGGCAGTTTCTTTTGCGGATTCTGTCTATTATTTATTTATTATCTTTTAAGACTGTGAGTCGTTGCGGAGAGAGGGAAGGAAATGTATTATTACGGAACAACAGGTGTGAATAAAGCTGGAAATTTGGAAATCGGCGGAGTCGATACAATAGAATTAACTCGGGATTTTGGAACTCCGCTATATGTTTATGATGTGGCATTAATGAGGGAACGTGCGCGAGGGTTTAAGCAAGCCTTTGAAGAGCAAAACATAAATTCTCAAGTAGCATATGCAAGCAAGGCCTTTTCGACTGTGGCAATGGTGCAGCTGGCAGAAGAGGAAGGCTTATCACTTGATGTTGTTTCAGGAGGAGAATTATACACAGCTTTAGCTGCTGGATTTCCGCCTGAAAGAATTCATTTTCACGGAAACAATAAAAGTAAAGAAGAATTGGAAATGGCATTGGATAACAGAATCGGTTGTATTGTTGTCGATAATTTCTTCGAATTGGAACTCTTAAAAGCTGTTTGCCAAGAGAAAAACGCTAAAGTAAACATATTATTACGGGTAACACCAGGAATCGAAGCTCATACTCATGATTACATTTTAACCGGGCAGGAAGATTCCAAATTTGGTTTTGACCTTCAAAATGGTCAAGCGGGAACAGCATTAATCGCAGCCCTTCAGTGCGGCTATTTTGAGGTTCTTGGACTACACTGCCACATTGGCTCACAAATATTTGAAACAACAGGTTTTTTATTGGCGGCAAAGAAAATTGTTGAACAAATGGCAATCTGGAAAAATGAGATTGGCTTCGAAGCAAAGGTATTAAACTTGGGCGGCGGATTTGGTATCCGTTATACAAAAGAGGATGAACCGATACCTCCTTCCCAATATGTGAGCGAAATAATCAAAGAGGTTAAAAAATTGACTGAGCTTTTCTTTTTGAAGATGCCGGAAATATGGATAGAACCAGGCCGCTCACTTGTCGGAGATGCGGGGATTACGCTATACCAAGTAGGTTCTTCAAAAGATGTCCCGGGTGTTAGGAAGTATTTAGCTGTTGATGGCGGGATGAGTGATAATATTAGACCGGCCCTTTACCAAGCAAAATATGAAGCGGTTCTAGCGAAACAACCATTAGCACAACCGAATGAGACGGTTTCGATTGCTGGCAAATGCTGCGAATCAGGGGATATGCTGATTTGGGATTTACCTTTGCCTGAAACAGAGGAAGAGGAAATTCTTGCGGTGTTTTGTACGGGTGCCTACGGCTATTCGATGTCAAACAACTATAACCGGATCCCTCGTCCTGCGGTTGTATTTGTAGAGAACGGGAAAGCCACTCTAGTAGTAAAAAGAGAGTCGTATGAGGACTTAGTAAGGCTTGATTTACCTTTTAAATAAGAAAAAGCTGCCGCAAAATCGGCAGCTTTTCATCCTATTAGGAAAAAATAGATTTAATCGCATCAATCAGCCAAATAAAGAATTGCTTGATTTTTTCAAAAAAACCTTGTCCCTCTTCAGATTGTAGAAATTTTGATATACGGTCTTTTGCTTTGTTCAGCTGATCGCTTACTTGTTTCCAGTCGATATTCAAATCCTTAAGCTTATTAAAAAAGTCAATCAGTCTCTGCATTTCTTTATCACTCAGTTTAACGTTTAAATCCTTAGCCGCTTGATCAATGATATTTCGTAATTCCTCATCATTTTTCGGCTTATTCTTGGCGATTTCTTCTTTTACTTTAGCAATTAATGCCGCAGCATTCTTATCACCGATAGAATCGCCCAATTTGGCGGTTTCAACCATTTCTTGGTTTGCCGCCTGTTTAACTTCCTCAGGGATGGTTTTGTCTGCTGAAATTTCGTAGGCTTTAATAAGTCCAGTTAAAGCGGCGGTTCCAGAAACAGCTATGGGTGCAGTAATATAAATGTCCGCATCCTTGACTCCCGCCGTAATCAGGGCATTCACATACATTTCATCAGTAACCCAATTGATATTCTTTGTTTTAACGGTAATCCCGGAGCCCTTTGGTGCCATGGTAATCGCTGAGGATGAGATGGCCTTAGTGCCAATTAAAGATTTGGCTACATATTTCCCTAAATACTGATGTTCTTCCTGATTGGAGACCGTAACAATTTGAACATCCTCCGGTGCACCCATTTCTGATAATAACTTGGTTTTTTGCTCAGCTGTTAAATTTTCACCTAGAGTTACAATCATGTCGCCTTCAGCCATGTCGGCCCAGCCCCGGATAGGAACTGCGAGCATAAAAGTGGTAATTAGCATAATAAGTACTTTTTTCATTGTTTTCCTCCTTGGATCATCTCATGCTAGTCAAAAGAGTGTTCATTTATTAATATAACCGAAACCAATAATATAAACGTATATTTTAACCTCGAAGTTTCATAGTTTTTATAACTTTACTGATTGAAATGCAGATTTTGTAAGAGAAAATAGATTATTTCTGATATATGGTGTAGAATGAAGGACAGAAGAACTCTTGTTGGAGGAAAGTTTTGAATGAAAAGAAACAACTGGATCTTATTTAGTATACTAATCGGGCTATCCGTTATTTGGGGAATTATCTACTGGATTTTTATTGGACCTAACCATAGCTAGATTATTAATTGATGATTTACCAATTATTATGTATGATTGTGATTAGAGAAACATTATAAATTCAACTACATATAATGAATAAGGTTTATTAATGATTTATTTAGAAAAAAATATACTATTGCTAAACCAGGGATTTCATCGGTTTATTTGAAATAATGAGGGATCTAAATGTTAATTCGTTATAAGAAAACATTCGAAAAAATTGCAATGGGTTTATTGTCCTTTATGCCGAATGAAAAGGACTTAAAGAAGCTCCAGCAAACCATGAGGGAATATGAATCTGAAGAGGATTGGCAGCTTTTTCTTTGGAAAGAAGAAGATATTATTGGTCTTCTTGGTATCTTATATCATAAGGATACAAATTCCCTTGAAATTCAGCATATTTCCGTTAATCCTTCCCACCGTTTTCAAGGCGTTGGAAAACGGATGGTCAAAGCATTGAAAGAAATGTATGCCGATAAAGAAATTATCGCAAATGAAAATACAGCTGGATTTATCGAAAAGTGTGATTTTTGCTAGTAATACATTAAAGGCAGCGAGCAAAATTTATTCGCTGCCTTTTCGCATCTTTAATGATTGATCACGTTCTCGAATAACGTCTGTTCTGTCCCTTAGTTTATGGCGATGAATCAGGCTCAAATTCGTAATGTCACTTCCTTGCCCCCAAACCAATCCAGCGCTGGCACAGGATTTTTTACATACTCCTAATAAGACAGGGTCACAGATTGGTAATTCAAAGCTGGTATAGGCAGTTTCTGTTTCAATTAACGCTAACCGTTCTTTTAATAAAGTGTTAAGACGAGGTATATCTAAACCAAGATTGGCCGGCGTTTCAAAAATCTTTAACGCTTTTTCTACCGTTCGTTTTGCCCCTTTAAAATTACCTCTGCGGTGATGATAGGTAGAAACGGCTAATAAAATTAGACCGACCCAGCTGGAATCTTTGTTGCCGGAATCTGTCTTTTTCCATAATTCTTCAAGTACTTCATGACACTCAAAATAATCTCTGTCACCATGAAAATGGGTTAAAAATTGGATATATTCTTGCGGATACATATAATCCCCCTAATAAAGCGGTTTATATCCAGTTTATCACACCCGAGTGAGTTCCTAGGCTAAAAAGGCATCCACAAATTGAAAAGATAAAAAAACCCGTCAGGATGACGGGTCCCTACAAGTTCTACTCTTATTTTCGCCCATAAAGCTTGGCTTTCGCAGGTACTCTTCTTTTTTATCTTAATAGACCCAAGCAGCCCCAACGATAATTAACAAAATGAATAGAACAACGATTAATGCAAATCCGGCTCCGAAACCGCCATCCATATTTATTACCTCCTAAAAAGTTTTTGTTCTTTTCTTTGTCATCATATGTAAGAGAATTGTCCATTGTTATGGGCAAACATCACGATTTCTTAATAAAGCCCTTGTAGGTTTATTTTTCTATTGGATAACCCAATTGAATCCTCTATACTATTTATAGTCGCAGTAATTAAGTAATGAATTAAATTTTTTAGAATTTTGGTGAGAGATTATGCCGTATCAGGTGAAAATTGATGCGTTTGAGGGGCCGCTAGATCTGCTGCTCCATTTAATTAACCGGCTTGAAATTGATATATATGATATCCCAGTTGCTCAAATTACCGAACAATATTTAATCTATATTAAAACAATGACGGAGCTTAAACTTGATGTTGCAAGTGAATTTTTGGTAATGGCTGCTACATTGCTTGCGATTAAGAGTAAAATGCTTTTACCAAAGAATGAAGAGGTTTTCGCTGAAGAGGGTCTGGAAATGTCCTATGAGGATGATCCAAGGGACGAGCTTGTTGAGCGTTTAATAGAGTACCGAAAGTACAAAGAGGCGGCACATGATTTAAAATCAATGGAAGAAGAACGCGGCTTAATGTATACAAAACCGCCAAGTGACCTATCTGATTATGCAAAGGACCTTCAGCCTGGAAAATCAGAGTTAAATGTTTCTCTTTATGATATGCTGGCTGCT
The DNA here is from genome assembly GCF_042885335.1 of Neobacillus sp. NPDC058068. Lineage (NCBI taxonomy): Bacteria > Bacillati > Bacillota > Bacilli > Caryophanales > Bacillaceae > Neobacillus > Neobacillus sp. NPDC058068. The sequence continues at coordinate 149,746 of NZ_JBHVSI010000013.1, forward strand.
TTTCAAAAATTATTACGACGGAAGAAACTAAAGCGCCCCATGGCGACTAAAATTGCCCGCCATGAAATATCAATTGAAACAAGAATGACGGAAATAATGGATGACTTAAAACAGCTTAAAGGCCGGAAGAATTTTAATGATTTATTTCCCGTTCCCGCCAAAGGGCATAAAGTTGTTACTTTTTTGGCCGTTTTGGAGCTAATCAAAAGGAAAGAAATTGATGTCTTTCAGCAAGAAAACTTTGGAGATATATATGTAGAAGCGGTTTAAAGGAAAGGACAGATTTGGTTGGATATTATTAATTGGTCGAGCATTCTCGAAAGCCTTTTATTTGCAGCTGGTGATGAGGGGCTTTCGCTAAAGCAAATAGCAGAGGTATTAGATGTAGATGAGCTAAAAGCAAGTGAAATAATTGAGGTTTTAAAACAAGAATATGAACGAGATGACAAAAGAGGAATTATGGTTATTCAGCTGGCAGGTACCTATCAGCTAGCAACCAAGAAAGAAAATGCGGACTATTTAAAGAAGCTGGTAGATTCCCCGCATACATCGACTTTGTCGCAAGCTGCTTTAGAGACGCTGGCAATCATTGCCTATAAACAGCCGATTACTAGGGCGGAAATTGAAGAAATTCGTGGTGTGAAAACAGAGCGGCCATTACATACACTGATATCAAAAGTGTTAATAACAGATGTCGGCCGGGCGGAAGGCACCGGCAGAGCTTATCTATATGGGACAACGAAAGAGTTTCTCGATTATTTTGGTCTAAAAAGCTTGAAAGAACTTCCACAGCTTCCCGAAAAAGTGGAAGACGAATTTATTCAAGAGGAAGCCGATTTATTCTTTTCTAAGTTTCAGGAAACGATTAACTCTTAATCTTCATACAGCAATCAAAATATATGCTAAAATAAGTATAAAGTTTTAAACTGGTTTTTTAAGGGAATGAGGATTTCGATAAGGAGCGGGATTAAGTTGCTAATTAAAGAGTGTAAAGGGTTTGAATTAGAAAAGGAACAATCAAATACTTCGGAGGACTTTTTTAACCGGAGTGTGGTAACGTTCAATGAAGACGGCGAGGAAAAGACGCTACACGTTCTTTATGTTCGCTATTTTGATGAAATCTTCCAGGAGTTTACTCCGTATCAACAAAACCCAATCATGGTTCAAGACGGAAATGAGGTTCAGTTCAAGGATATCGTCGCACTTGTCTGCCTGTTGAAAAATCCTGGTTTGCGCGGGCGGAAACGCCTCTATATCAATTCCAAGCATGAATTTGCTTCATATTTTCAAGATATTAATTTTGATAAACTGCCTGAAATATTTCTTGCTTTAACACAAAATAAAGGTTATCAGCTCCGTTCGCCGCTTGAATTCATCATGCAGCCTAAATAATGAGGGATAGCAACTCAGCCCTAAACAGGCAGGAATTCCATATAAGTTTTATCGAATAAATGAATCTTCCGAAAAGGCTGTCCTTTTTTTACAGGACAGCCTTTTATCCGTTCTTAAAAAATCGCAGCTTTCATACCATTTAGGTAGACTACTTAAATTCCACCGGTAATACAGCGATGGTATGGAGGGGTAAGATGGATCGCTTTAGTCGTTATGTCAATGAACTGTTTGAGTGGAATGAGCAAATGAAACAGTTTTTAAATTCTGAGAAGGTTAGTCAGGACTCTGAGCTATGGGAGGAGCTTGAAGATTTTGCCGAATTGATTGAAAGCACAAACCGCGAGTTATCAAATGAGGAGCTCCTATTCCTTCAAACAAAAGCTGAGCATATCCATGAACATTTAGAAGATTATTTTAAAAGAAAACAAGAAAAAGGGTTAGGAGCCATTTGGGTAATTGAAAAACATATTCCACCGGGAGGCCATACCCTCCCAGAGCTTCCTTATCAATATAACGGATTAGAGCCTTATATTTCAGAAGAAATAATGAAACTGCATCATGAAAAGCACCACCAGGCCTATGTTGCTGGGTTAAATAAAGCTGAGCTTAAACTTAAGGAAGCAAGGGAGACGAATGATTTTTCATTAGTAAAGCATTGGTCTAGAGAGCTTGCCTTTCACGGGTCAGGACATTATCTTCATACGATATTTTGGAAAAACATGAGCCCAAATGGCGGTGGAATGCCAAGTGGCCAGCTTAAAGAAGAAATAGATCGATATTTTGGCAGCTTTTCCGCTTTTAGAAAACATTTTTCAGAAGCAGCTAAACAAGTGGAAGGCGTCGGCTGGGCCATTTTAGTATGGTCACCAAGGGCAAGGCATTTAGAGGTATTACAATCGGAACGGCATATGCTCCTGACCCAGTGGGACACAATCCCGCTTCTGGTCCTCGATGTGTGGGAGCATGCCTATTATCTACAATACAAAAACAACCGGGCGGAATACGTGGACAAATGGTGGAATATCGTTAATTGGCATGATGTTGAAATGAGGTTTGAAAAAGCAGCAGACATTAAATGGCCGGCACTATAAAAGTGGATAGTTCCTAAGATAAGCATGCGACAGCCGTCGGATGCTTCGTTTTTTCTAAACATGATTAGTCATAATAGACCTTGTCCCGCATAAAATTGTACAAGGATAAATCAGTAAAGAAGGGGACGAGGTAAATCTGATGAGAATGATTTCAAAGTTAGTAATTGTTTTCCTCATGGTCTCATTATTCATTGCAAACATTCCTCAAAAGGTGGATGCTTCCCTTGGAGTAAGTGCTGCTAGTGCTGTCCTCATCGAACAGCAATCTGGCCGTGTCCTGTTTGAGAAAGATGCCCACACAAAAAGGAGAATTGCCAGTATAACAAAAATTATGACCGCCATTCTTGCAATTGAATCGGGGAAAATGAATCAAAAGGTTAAGGTAAGTGAAGAAGCAACCCATGCAGAAGGGTCATCTGTTTATTTAAAACCAGGGGAAAAAATCAAGCTGAACGATCTCGTATATGGATTGATGCTAAGGTCTGGAAATGATACGGCTGTAGCGATTGCCGAATATGTGGGCGGTAGTGTCGATGGCTTTGCCTATTTAATGAATCAAAAGGCAAAGGAAATTGGAATGTATAATACACATTTTGCTAATCCTCATGGACTTGATGATCATGAAGATCATTATTCAACAGCCTATGATATGGCCATCCTAATGCGCTATGCCATGAAAGATAAGACTTTTCAAAAGATATCTGGTACTAAGGAATATCATGCTCCAAATCCAACTGAAAATTGGGACCGCGAGTGGAAAAACAAAAATCGCCTGCTCACAAAATATAAGAATTGCACAGGAGGGAAAACAGGCTTTACAAAACGGGCGAAAAGGACGCTGGTCACAACCGCTACTAAAGGGGACATGAGTTTGATTGCGGTAACCTTAAATGGACCTGATGACTGGAATGATCATATTTCCATGTATGAAAATGGATTTAAAGGATTCGACATGTTTGAAGTAGTATCAAAGGGGAAAATTGATATAGGCAAAAACAATGATTATGAAAATCATTTATACGTGAAAAAATCAATTGTCTACCCTGCGACAAGCGCTGAAACAGACTTGTTTTCAGTAAAATATAAGGTATCAAAGCCAGAGAAAAAGTGGCTTTCTTCAAAGAAAACCAAAACAATTGTTGGCAAGGCAGCCGTATATTTAGATGGCAGGGTGGTCGAGGAAACCCCGATTTACTATGAAAACGAGCCTGAAAAGAAGAAAGGATTGTTTCACTTTTTCAAAGAAATTTTCCTTGCAGTCATCGGTGTGAACGCCAATGGTTAATTATATCTGGGCGTTTTTGGCGATAGTAGGGATTATCTTTGGGCTTTTCAATGGAACAATGGAGGAAGTGAACAAGGCAATATTCGATGGAGCGAAGGAAGCAGTCACGCTTTGTATCGGTTTAATTAGTGTCCTTGTCTTCTGGCTTGGAATGATGCGGATTGCTGAGGAGTCCGGTCTGCTTGAACGACTGTCTAAATTATTTCGCCCGTTTGTAAAAATCATCTTTCCTGAAGTTCCAACGAACCACCCGGCGATGGGCTATATTTTATCGAATATGATTTCTAATATGTTTGGCTTGGGAAATGCGGCTACACCTCTTGGTATTAAAGCGATGGAAGAACTAAAGAAATTAAATGGCGGGAAGAATTCTGCGAGCAGGTCGATGGTCACCTTTTTGGCGATAAATACTGCGAGCATAACAATTATTCCAACTACTGTCATTGCGATTCGCATGAACTATAAATCAGCCTCGCCTACCGAAATTGTCGTACCAACTATCATTGCCACGATCATATCGGCAATAGGGGCCATACTGATTGACCGATATTTTTATTATCGCAGAAGCCGTAAAGGATGATAAAGTATGCAGCTAATCTCGGTAATTTCGTTAACGTTTATCCCTTTATTAATCGGATTTATTCTATTATATGGAACATTTAAACAAGTGCCAACCTATGAAAGCTTTGTTGAAGGTGGAAAAGAGGGTATAAAAATAGCGGTATCGATCATCCCGTTTCTCGTCGGGATGATGGTGGCAATCTCCATCTTTCGCGCCTCTGGAGCATTGGACGCCTTAATGAATTGGATTCGCCCCTTAATGAATACTCTGGCAGTGCCGGCAGAAATTGTACCATTATTAATCATTAGGCCGATTTCCGGAACAGCCGCGCTCGGAATGACAAGCGATTTAATAGCCGTCCATCATCCGGACTCGTTTATTGGCCGTCTGGCATCGGTGTTACAAGGAAGTACGGATACGACCTTTTATGTATTAACCGTCTACTTTGGTGCAGTTGGAATTAAAAAAATGGGGGACGCCCTTAAAGTCGGGCTGCTTGCAGATGTAGTCGGTATAGTTGCTGCTATTGTCGTGGTGGTCCTGGTATTTGGAACAAAATAAATATAAAATAAAGAAAACTCGCCGATTGGCGAGCCGTTAGGCGGTTCATGAGGCGTAGTTGCACTTATGCCTGATAGGAAAGTATACTTTCCTATCGGCCAAGAAAGTAAGTTCTCAAATTGGGGAGCTTACTTTTTTTCTTTAGTAATAAAAGCCCGTTACTTTGAAAAGTGGAGAAATTGTGTCATAATTCATAAGGATAGTAAGGTGAAAAGGCTTTAAGGATAAAAAAAGAGGTTTTCCTATTTACAAAGCATAGTGAAATAGAGCCAAGCTTGCTTATTCGGAAAAATTTTGAGGTGAAATAAATGGAAAGATTGCAAAAAGTGATTGCTCGAGCTGGAATTGCATCCAGAAGAAAAGCGGAGGAACTGATAAAAGAAGGCAGAGTAAAGGTTAATGGCAAGGTCGTTACCGAATTGGGTGTAAAGGTTACTTCTTCAGATAAGATTGAAGTAAATGAAGTCCAAATTGAGAAAGAAGAACCAGTCTATTTTCTTTTATATAAACCAAGAGGGGTCATTTCAAGTGTTAGTGATGATAAAGGGAGAAAGGTCGTTACAGATTTCTTTTCAAACTATCAAGAAAGAATTTTCCCTGTTGGGCGCCTGGATTATGATACGTCAGGATTATTGCTGTTAACGAATGATGGGGAATTTGCCAATTTACTGACACACCCTAGCAATGAGGTTGAAAAACTGTATGTTGCAAAAGTCAAGGGAATTCCTTTAAGGGAGAACTTAAGAAAACTAGAAAAAGGAATTCGGTTAGAGGACGGGAAAACAGCACCGGCCAAAGTGAAAATGCTTTCAGGAGATAAGAAAAAACAAACGGCAATTGTTGAGATTAGTATTCATGAGGGCAGGAATCGGCAGGTTAGAAGGATGTTTGAAGCGATCGGCCATGAAGTGGTGAAATTAAAGCGTGAACGATATGGATTACTGACATTGAGCGGTTTAAAAGCTGGCGAAGCTAGGGAACTGACTCCGCATGAGGTAAAGCAGCTTAGAGCGTTAGCCAGTGATAAATCTAAAAAAAATTCATAGAATCGTCACATTTAGTTTCTTCCATTAACACTATATCGATATTGTAAAATGATATAATTTAGACAAACTGTGACAGGAGACATGTCTAGCTCCAGCGCCTAGCCCCTCGAGGTCATAAGCCAATCCGTCCAAAAGGTTAAAAAGCAACCTTTCGGCCGGCTCGTCTTATGCTTGGCTACAGAAAGCTATCGCTTTCTGTACGCATATAGGGAGACTAAGTCGATTTCCAATCGACAAAGTCTCCCTATATCGGGGCTGACCAAGGCGCTTGCGCTTTTCTTACTGGGGGGATATTTCTTGAAAAAACGGCGATTAGTAATGAGGACAATCATTTTACTGGTATTAGGTGCTGCCGTTGCCTATACGCTTTATGCGAATTTTACAAAAGATAATAAACAAAAAGTGGCAGTTGGTGAAATGGCGCCTGATTTTGCCCTAGTAGATATGCAGGGAAACAAGCATCGTCTTTCGGATTATCGGGGACAGGGAGTATTCCTGAATTTTTGGGGAACATGGTGTCCTCCTTGTAAAAAGGAAATGCCTTATATCAATAACCAATACCATCAATATAAAGACAAAGGGGTTCAGGTATTATCAATAGATATCAATGAATCCGCACTCGCCGTGAATCAATTTGCAGACCGCCTCAAGCTTGATTTTCCAATTATGATTGACACTAATAAAGATGTCATGAATGTGTATGGTATTGACCCGCTGCCGGCAACATTTTTAATTGATAAAGATGGCAAAGTCGTAAAATATCATAAAGGCGAGCTGACTGAAAATAAGATTAGGGGATTTATGGAGAAAATTAAACCTTAAGGTTGCAGGGAGTTTTTTAGAATGAAAGATGTGAAATGTGAATGCGGGCACGTGAATCCACATGGAACCGTTTTATGCGAAGCGTGCGGTAAGATATTGGATGAGCGGGAAAACAAAGATCAATTACTGGATATGCGCTATGAAGGCAGTGCACGCCGTTCACAAACCTATAATAAAACGATTGTTGATAAAATCTGGAATTTCTTTTCGTCTGTAAAGGTTGGCGTCTGGCTGATTATCATTACATTACTTGCATCGATAATAGGAACAATCCTGCCTCAGAAAATGTATATTGAACTGCCGCCGGAAGTGTATTACGAACAAGAGTACGGTTGGTTTGGGAACCTATACTACCAACTGGGATTACATGATTTATATGGCTCATGGTGGTATTTATTATTAATAGCGATGATTGGAATTTCGCTCGTCATTTGTAGTCTTGATCGAGTTGTACCGTTATATAAGTCTTTAAAAGCGCAAAGAGTAACCCGACATGAAGGATTCCTCAAGCGCCAGCGTATATTTGGAACCAATACCGAAATAGATGATAAAGACTTAAATACTGTGAGGGAACATTTAAAGGAAAAACGCTACCGTGTTCGCGAAGAAAATGGCGATTTATTAGCAGAGAAAGGCCGTTTTTCCCGCTGGGGCCCGTACGTAAACCATGTTGGTTTAATCATTTTCTTGTTCGGAGGCATGCTCCGTTTTATACCGGGGATGTATGTGAATGAGAACTTGTGGGTGAAAGAGGGGGAAACCGCTGCTGTCCCAGAAACGGGAGAAACATTTTATTTGCAAAACAATCAATTTATTTTGCAGCACTATGATAAAGACCAAAATAAGACCTTTGAAAAAGCCCTAGAACGCACTGGTGATGTGGTGAAAAATTATCAATCAAATGTCGTCCTTTATAAACGGGTTAGCGATAATCTTCCAGGGGAAAAACCTGAACTTAAAAAGGTTAAAGAATATCAGGTACGTGTGAATCACCCATTAACCTTTGAGGGTTATTCAATTTTCCAGGCCTCATATAGAAGTGAGCTAAAAGCGATGAGCTTTTTCTTGCTAAATAAAGACACCAGCCAATCCGTTGGTGAACTGGAAATTGATCTTCAAGATCCAAAGGAAAAGTATGATCTTGGAAATGGCTATGCAGTGAAAATTCTTAATTATTTTCCAGACTTTGAATTCGCCAAAGACGGCGAGCCGACTACGAAAACGCGAGTACCCAATAATCCAGCTTTTGTCTTTCAAATGATTTCACCTGAAAAGCCGGAGGGAGAAACGAGTTTTGTTGCCATCAAGCAGACAATTGAGCCGTTTGGCGATAATACGTATAAGATGGCATTTAAGGGGATTGAAACTAAAAATACCTCAGGATTTATCGTTCGCAAGGATTCAACATTATGGGCGATTATTTTGGGTGGAATCCTGTTCATGATTGGCGTTATCCAAGGCGCCTACTGGAACCATCGTCGAATTTGGATCCAACAAAAAGATGGGCAGGTCTGGATTGCGGCACACACGAACAAAAATTGGTATGGCCTTAAACAAGAAATCGAAAAGGTCCTTAGGGATACTAAACTAAACATCCCAGAAGATCAGCAGCAAAGTGAAAAGACGGACAAGGAGGGGATTTAGTTGGCATCACTAAGTAGTAATTTACTGTTTATTGCTTTTATTCTTTATTTAGTTGCAACCCCATTCTATGGGGGAGCGATAAAATCAAAGAAGGAGCTTAATGAAAATAAAGGAACTAACAAATGGGGTGTTATTGCTGTAGCTTTAACAATTGTTGGTTTTATTTCGCAGCTGGGGTATTTTATTACCAGATGGATTGCAGCAGGACATGCTCCAGTCAGTAATATGTTTGAGTTTACAACGTTTTTTGGGATGGCGCTTGTAGGTGCGTTCATTGTTATTTATTTTATTTATCGGACTTCTTTGCTTGGATTATTTACAATGCCTGTGGCCATTTTAGTTATCGCCTATGCTAGTATGTTCCCAAAAGATATTACTCCCTTAATTCCAGCCTTACAAAGTTATTGGCTCCATATTCATGTTACGACGGTTGCAATTGGGGAAGCCATCTTGGCAATTAGTTTTGCAGCCGGTGTGATTTATCTCGTTAAGGCGATTGATCAAACAAAATCGAGCAAGCGAACCTTTTGGCTGGAAGTAGTGATGTTCTCGTTAGTGGCGGTACTTGGATTTGTTGCCGTTTCAACGGTATTCTCGGCATCCGGTTATCATGAAACATTTAATTGGACAGATAAACATGGGAAAGTAACTGTTATGGAATACACCATGCCTGCCCTTACTGGACCAAATGAAGGAGAATTACTGACAAAAGACGGCTTTAAACCACTAGTCGAAATGCCAGCAATCATTAATGCTAAAAAATTAAATACTGTTATTTGGTCATTAATGGCAGGTTTAATCCTTTATGGCTTAATTAGATTAGTCTTACGGAAGCGGATTGCCGCAGCGCTAAAACCGCTCGTGAAAAACATTAACCTCGACTTTGTTGATGAAATTAGCTATCGATCCGTGTTAATTGGTTTCCCGGTATTTACTCTCGGAGGGCTGGTTTTTGCGATGATTTGGGCACAAATGGCCTGGTCCAGGTTCTGGGGCTGGGACCCAAAAGAGGTTTGGGCATTAATCACTTGGTTATTCTATGCTGCCTTTATGCACCTTCGTCTTTCCAAAGGCTGGCACGGAGAAAAATCAGCCTGGCTTGCTGTAATCGGCTTCGTTATAATTATGTTTAACCTTGTTGCTGTTAACTTGATTATTGCTGGTCTGCATTCTTATGCGGGTTCTTAAAATCCGGCGGTGCTAACTTTAATCAAAAAGCCTTCACTTTCTGATAAGTGAAGGCTTTTTATCAAAAATATAAAATCCTTTATTGTTGATATTTGACTTTGTCAAATTATTGACACTTTTAATAGGTGTAAATACCACGAAAAGATAGCAAAAAACCATACCATTTTGTACAATAAACTCTATGGGGGGATTAATAATGGATCGAGACGTGAAAATTTTAGTAGTAGATGATGAGGAAAGAATTCGCCGTTTATTAAAAATGTATTTAGAGCGTGAAGAGTATACAATTGATGAAGCAGAAGATGGAAACGAGGCTTTAATCAAAGCAACAACAAATGATTATGATGTTATTTTGCTCGACTTAATGATGCCTGGTAAGGATGGAATTGAGGTTTGTCGTGAATTAAGAGAAAAAAAGGCAACTCCTATTATTATGTTAACGGCAAAAGGTGAGGAAATTAATCGTGTTCAGGGCTTTGAGGTGGGCACAGATGACTATATAGTCAAACCATTCAGCCCTCGTGAGGTTGTCTTACGTGTTAAAGCGCTGTTAAGAAGGGCATCACAAACAAGTTATCTGCAAACAGAAACGACCACTAAGGATGTTATTGTATTTCCACATTTGACAATTGACAATGATGCCCACCGGGTAACTGCTGATGGCAAGGAAGTTAGCTTAACACCAAAAGAATATGAATTGCTTTATTTCTTGGCAAAAGCCCCGGATAAAGTGTTTGACCGTGAACAATTACTAAAAGAAGTTTGGCATTATGAATTTTTCGGCGACTTACGGACGGTAGATACCCATGTAAAACGCCTGCGTGAAAAATTAAACAAGGTTTCCGAACAAGCTGCCAGAATGATTGTAACGGTTTGGGGAGTCGGCTATAAATTTGAGGTAGTTAATGAATGACCTTTTTACGAAGTGTTGTAGGTAAACTTTGGATTACCATTCTTTTATTAGTTTCATTCATCCTGTTTATCTTAACAGTCATGCTGCTTGAGTTTTTCCAAAATTATAATATCCAACAAACCAAGAAGGATTTAACCCATACAGCTGAAAAAATCGCTCATGTCCTAGAAGGACATCCAAACGATAAATTACCTATTGGTTTAGAAATATCTTGGGAAATTATCGATGATGTAACCAAAGTTGTCATAGTAAAAAATGATGATGAAATCTATTACTCTCCAAATACAGAAGGTGCAAAAAAATTATCGATAAAAGATATCAAAAGTGATCCCGAATTATCAAAGGTGTTTCGCAAAAACACAACGGTTGAAAAAGTTTCTGACCTTTCGGCTAGTGATGGGACGAGAGGTACTAATTATTCGATAATAGGTGTCCCGCTGCATCTGCCAGGTGAAAAAGATGGCGCTGTATTTATTTATCAATCCTTAGAAGTTATGCAGGAAACCTCACAATCAACGACAAAGTTTATTCTGCTTGTTGCTGGTGTTGCCATTATTCTAACAACTATTTTTGCCTTCTTTCTGTCTACAAGAATTACTGCACCGCTTAGAAAAATGAGAGAGGCTGCGTTTGAAGTGGCCAGAGGAAAATTTGATACGAAGGTTCCTATCCTTACTCATGATGAAATTGGCGAGCTGGCAACGGCCTTTAATCAAATGGGCAGGCAGTTAAAGTTCAACATGAATGCCCTCAGCCAGGAAAAAGAGCAGCTTGCCAGTATCTTAAGCAGTATGGCAGATGGAGTCATTACCTTTAATCGCGATGGAACGATTTTAATCACTAATCCTCCTGCAGACCGATTTCTACAATATTGGTATTATGAAAAAGGTGAATTTACATCAGATTCAGAGGCTATTCCTTCCCAGGTTATGGAGCTTTTTCAACAGGCTGTTGATACTGAAAAGGAGCAAATTGGTGAAATTTCACTTCAAGGTCGTCATTGGGTCATTTTGGTGAGTCCTTTATATAGTAACCAGTTTATCCGCGGCGCAGTAGCTGTCTTAAGGGATATGACGGAGGAAAGACAATTAGAAAAGATGAGACAGGACTTCATTGCCAATGTTTCACATGAGCTTAGGACACCGATTTCCATGCTCCAGGGCTATAGTGAAGCGATTGTAGACGATATTGCTGAATCACAGGAAGAAAAGAAGGAAATGGCAAAGGTCATCTATGATGAATCATTGCGGATGGGCCGGCTGGTTAATGAACTCTTGGATCTGGCACGGATGGAAGCTGGACATTTACAATTAACCATGGAAGAGATAGATCTTTCGCCATTTATCAGCAGGATCATTCATAAGTTTCAAGGATTGGCAAAAGACCATGACATTCAGTTGGATGCTGAAATAGAGAAGGAAATTACTTCTGTTTCGTTTGACCCTGATCGTATTGAACAGGTTTTAACAAATTTAATTGATAATGCGATTAGGCATACCCCAAGAGAAGGGGCAGTTAGGGTTACGATTACTTCAGAAGATAATGGCATAAGGATGAAAGTAAAAGATTCTGGCTCTGGTATCCCTGAAGAAGATTTACCGTTTGTTTTTGAGCGCTTTTATAAAGCAGATAAAGCAAGGACACGGGGAAGAGCTGGTACCGGGCTCGGGCTTGCGATTGCAAAGAATATCATTGATGCACATCGGGGCCATATCTCGGTTCAAAGTAAAGTCGGGATGGGAACGACATTCTCCTTCCTGCTCCCTCGAAAAAAGTAAGATTAACAAGTAATTTGCCGATTGTTCTTGATTCACGGGGAACAATAAAAAGCTCATCCTTTGGGATGGGCTTTTTCCAATAATCCATAAACTTTAAACAAATTACTACGAGTTAATACCTTCCATTTCGGCTGAAAAAAGTCTATATTAATAGGGTGTAACCTTTTATACATAGAAAACGACTAATATTATGAACGGGGAGGGGAATTGATGGACTCCGTTTTCGAGGAACTTTATCAAAAATATCATAATGACGTTTTTCAATTTCTATTTTATATGGTTAGAAATAAAGAACATGCAGAGGATCTGGTTCAAGAAGTCTATATTCGGGTATTTAAGTCTTATGATCGTTTTGAAGGAAAAAGCAGCGAAAAGACATGGCTGTTTTCGATTGCTAGAAACGTAGCCATCGACTTTTTCCGTAAACAAAAGGGTTGGAAAGAAAAAATACTCGAAAAATTTGATTGGTCAACTAATCAGGTAAAGGATGAGTATCCAATACCAGAAGAGATTACCGTCCAGAAAGAAGAAATCAAATGGATTTACAAATGTCTTGAATTTTGCACAATGGATCAACGCGCCGTCATTATTTTGCGCTATCTGCAGGATTTATCTATTGCTGAAACAGCAAAAGCATTAGGCTGGACGGAAAGTAAAGTTAAAACAACACAACACCGCTCCTTAAAGGTATTAAAGAAGCAAATGGAAATGTCCTATGAAAAGGAGGGAGTAACTAGTGGAAAAGTCGGAGTGGAGCGATAGAGAGCTCGAAGAACTATTAATGCAAATGCCAACAATTAAAGATCATCGCGATCCTCGTGACATTTATCAAAATCTTTCACTAAAAAAGCGTAAAAAGAAAACATGGCTGTTACCAGGCTTGGCTGCCGCAGCTGCATTGCTGCTTTTTTTCATCTTAGTTCCTAAAATGATCGATGGGACAAATTTCTCATACGATACCGCACACGAGGAAAAATCATCAGGGAACAACCAAGTTATGAAGGCAGCGGATAAGGATTCAACCATTGCAATGAAAGACGAAGCTTCTTCACAGAGTAAGTCGATGTCCGGAACGAGCAACAAAATGGAGCTTATGGACGCAAGAAGCACCAAAACAGCAGTCTATGAGGATGAAGTGGGGAATGGAACGGTTTTAACCTATTGGATTCCGGACTCACAGGCGCAGATTCTCGTTCCTGTTTCGATCATCGTTCCTGCTGAAAAGGATAAGTCTTGGCTAACACTATTTGTTGATAATATGGCGAATTTAAAGGAAGAAGAGTGGGGATTATCTGATTACTATCCGCTCAAACTTTCAATGAAGCTCGATGAAAAAACAAATAGTGTGGACGTTGTGGTTCCGGAAGACCATAAGTACGGACAAGGATCAACAGAGGAAACCGGTTTTATTAAAACCTTAAATAATGATGTATCCTCAAATAGCACTATTAAAAAGTTGAATTTCTTTACAAATAACGAAGCAGGTATTGAGTTCGGTAATACAGGAAGAGTAAAAAATCAGGATGTTATTGACGTGAAAAAACATGCCTTTTTCTTTCATTTTCCTGAAGGAAGCGAACTGCCATTTTTAGCACCTTCAATAGGTACGTATAGCGATATTAACAGCGCCTTTGAGGATATGAAAACCGATAACCCTACGTACTGGCTAAAAAGCTCTCTGGAGCATTTACAGCCGTTATCTGATGTAACCGTAAACGGCAATACCTTATTTGTTTCCTTTAAGGACATTATCGACATGAAGGATGATCAGCTTACATTAGCATCGTTTGAGGCGTTATTGTTAACAGCTAAGCAATTTGGCTTGGAAAAAGTAGTGGTGAAGGATTCACGATTAACACATCTTGGACCATTTGATTTAACTAAAGAAACCAAGGTGCCAGTGGCTCCAAATCTCCGTGATATCCAATAAAATTCAAAAATCAACCGAATAGGTTGATTTTTTTTGAATAAAATTGCTGTGTACTCCAAATTATAACAAGTATGCTCTAGTCCTGATTCCCAAATCCAGATGTTCTAAACCTGATTAAACGAACATATGGTGTGGAAGAGAGCGGTCAAGTTATAAGGAGGAAAAGGGAAATATGCGTGACTACATAAAGAGGTTTTTGATTGCCATCATTATGGCGCTTTGTGTCAGTTTATTGTTCATAGGCGGCAAACATTCGGAGGCTGCGGGTATGCTAGAGACAAAAGAAATGAAGGATCGCTGGATTTGGCCGGCAGATGGTGTTATATCTGATACATATGGAACGAGGCAGGGGAAACATAAAGGAATTGATATTGCAGGGAAAATCGATACTCCCGTGCTTGCTGTTGATGGGGGAGAAGTAGTCAAAGCCTATTATTCTAATACATATGGGAATGTGGTATTTGTTAAACATCCAAATAATTTGGTAACCGTTTATGCCCACTTAAATAAGCGGAATGTACTAACTGGCCAAACGATAAAACAAGGTGAAGTTATCGGTAAAATGGGAAGAACAGGAGTAGCCACCGGAACTCATCTCCATTTTGAGGCCCATCAAATGGAATGGAGATATGATAAAAGGTATGCAATGGATCCGGAAAGGCTCCTCGGAAAAGCAGACGTCGGCGAAGCTGTACAGGGTGGAATCGCAAATATTGGTGATAACGTTTTAGCGGCAAGCTCCCATTTCCATCCGGAAGTTGAAAGCAAACCGCGATCAATTAATTTATCAAATGATGCCGCCTATATCGTTAAACAAGGCGATACCTTGTACTCGATTGCAAAGAAACAAAGGATTTCAATATCGAAAATAAAAGAATTAAACCACCTTACTTCTGATCTGATTAGACCGAAACAAATATTAGTTGTTCACTGAATATAAGTTACCCGTGGCAAATATGTCCACGGGTTTTGTTATGAAAATGTTGAAAAACAAGCCTAAAAGTTGAAACGTGAGATCTTTCGCTTAACAAAATGACGTTTCTCCAGTATAATAAACTTGTAATTTAATATCGATCTATCTTCGGGGCAGGGTGAAATTCCCGATCGGCGGTATTGAGTAGTTAATACTCTAAGCCCGCGAGCCTTTTTAGGCAGGATTTGGTGTGATTCCAAAGCCGACAGTATAGTCTGGATGGGAGAAGATGGAGGTTCTGCAGACGTTCAAAAAATTTTTGCGATTGAACGTTTATTAAGCATGCCTTCGTAAATCTCCCTCGAGAAAATTTCTTGAGGGTATTTTTTTTTACAAGGGCATCTGAATTGCTGAACCTCTCTTCCTTAAGCGATGGATCAAAAAAGGAGAGAGGAAAATGAAGAACACAAGAGTAAAAACTATGGTGACAATTGGAATGCTGAGCAGTATTGCCTATCTGTTAATGCTATTAAATTTTCCATTGCCGCCGTTCCAAGGTTTCTTATTAATCGATTTCAGCGATATCCCCGCATTGATTGCAGCGTTACTCTTAGGACCGATTGCAGGAATATTAGTTGAGTTTTTCAAAAATGTTCTAAATTATATTGCGACTGGAAGTCAAACAGGGATTCCAGTAGGCCATATTGCTAATTTTCTAGCGGGTATTCTGTTTATTTTGCCGACTTATTATTTATACAATAAAATAAAGACGCGAAAAGGCATGACACTTGCTTTAATACTTGGCACAACCACAATGGCGGTTATGATGAGTGTATTAAATTATTTTTTTATACTCCCTGCCTATACGGCCCTCTTACATTATCCTGATCTGCGTAACTATGTGGTACCTGGAATCCTGCCGTTCAATATCATAAAAGGTGTTGTCATGTCGATCGTCTTTATGTTACTGTTCACCCGGATGCAGGCATGGATTAAGAAATTTTCCACAGTGAAAAGTGTATAATTATAGATAAAGCAATCAGGATACCCTCCTGGTTGCTTCTTAAATGAAAAAAATAAAACCCCCGTCGAAGAGGAAGGGGGCTAGTAGCTTAATAATACTTTTTTGACAAAATATTATTCGAATTTAGTTGGATTGCCATCAAATGCTTCGTCGGCAACTTTGATTGAATCAGTTGGGCAGCCTTCAAAAGCATCCATCATATCATCGATTAATACATCTGGAATTTCAACGATACCTTCATTATCGTCAAGAGTTACAAATGCAATGCCTTCATCATCATAATCATAAATATCTGGTGCTGCTGCGCCACATGCCCCGCAAGCGATGCAAGTTTCCTTGTCCACAATCGTATACTTTGCCATGAAAAAAAACCTCCCAGTAATATAACAAAATTATTCTTCCTCGTTTTCCATTGTGAAAATGGAAACGCATTACTCATATCTATTGTAAAACTGTATGAGCAACTTTTCAATAGAAAAATGCTTTTAAATACTATTGTTTGTTTAATTGAATTTAATAAACTTCCACAATTTCGAGCAACGAGAATCATCATTTCATGGTAGAATAAAAGGAAGAAAAAAAGGACATTTTGTCGAGATAATTCGAAAAAGTGTGGGAGGAGAGCTTGGGTGGCGCAATTAGCATCGATAATTCTGTACTGTTTAACACAATTAAACGGAGAACGGACGATATATTCTATCTTTCATCTTTTGAACGGAAAAAAGTCATCCCAAACCATCCAAGATGCTCATTTATTTTCTTTGAAAAACTTTTTTGGAGTATACGAACCTCTAACAAGAGAATCCTTCGAAGACATCATTCAAATGATGCAAGAAAGCGAGTGGATCTATAATTGTGGCGAGCAGCGATTCCTTCCAACGCCCACAGGTAAGTCTTTTTTAGGAAACCATCCATTGCCTAAATATCTAAATGGCTGGGACCATCACTCATTCACTACGCAGTTTTGGGAAAGGCTGAGTTTATTTATACAGGTCACTTCGAATCTTGGTTTCCAGGAATCAAGATACATACCTATCCAAAAAAATAAGCATGTTCATCAATGGCTGAAATCTGTTTTAAAAGAAATCAGAGTACCAAGGAATGAAATGGGGACAATTGTTTATTCCGAGGTAGTGGAATGCTTCAGTGGTGACAATGAAATCGATCCTTCTTTGTTGGTGTTTCGGCTGACAGGTTTTCAACAGATTGGTTTAACGGCATCGCAGGCAGCTAAAAGACTACAGTTGGATTATCATGATTACCATATCGGATTCATTAATACATTACATTACTTGATTCGAAATATTAGCGAAAATGCTAATCGTTTTACGGTTTTAGCCTATTTAATGCAGGATTTAATACAAGAAAATGAATTAACACTTTCTTCAAGGAAAACGCAAAAACTATTAAATCAAGGATATTCCCCAGAGATGATTGCAAATTACAGACATCTGAAGTTAAGTACAATTGAAGATCACTTTGTTGAATTTGCATTAAATGTTGATGATTTCTCTATTGATACTTTTGTGGATTCAGAGCTGCAAACGAAAATTCTTGAAATATCCAAACATTCTGCTACTAAAAAGCTAAAGCTGATAAGGGAGAAAGTGCCGGCAGCCACTTATTTTCAAATAAGGTTAGTGCTGGCGAAGTATGGTGATCGATAATGGAATTAGAAAGTATTTTAGAAAAGCATTTTGGTTATCATTCGTTTAAAACCGGGCAGAAGGAAGTAATCTCATCCATCCTTGCCGGAAATCATACATTGGCGATGCTGCCGACAGGGACAGGTAAATCGTTGTGTTACCAACTTCCTGGGCTTATTTTAAAAGGGAAAATCTTAATTGTTTCCCCACTTCTCTCCCTCATGCAGGATCAGGTAGAGCAATTTAAACAGTTTGGCGAAAAAAGGGTCATTGCCTTGAATTCATTTCTTTCAACAGAGGAAAGAAATAATGTGCTTACGAGCATAAGCAGTTATAAGTTTATTTTCATATCTCCTGAAATGCTCAGGATGCCCTTTATAATGAAAAGACTGCAAGGCCTTGACATCTCATTGTTTGTTGTTGATGAAGCACATTGTATCTCACAATGGGGTTATGATTTTCGTCCTGATTATTCAAAACTGGGCGACATTCGCCAAAAATTAGGGGATCCCCTAACCCTTGCACTTACCGCTACTGCTACAAGCAAGGTAAGAGAGGATATTATCGCTTCTCTTCGAATAGAAGAAATAAACAAAATAGAATCGACGATTGACCGCCCGAATATAGCGATGTATGTTGAAAACTTACCCGACTTTCATGATAAGAAAGACAGAGTAATTGAGCTGGTAACTAGTCTGCAAAAACCAGGAATCATTTATTTTACTAGCAAAAAAGCGGCAGAACAAATGGCATCATTGCTAGTGGATAAAGGGATTTGCCGGGCAATGCCCTATCACGGAGGAGTGGATCAAAATTCAAGGATTTTAATCCAACAACAATTTATCTACGGGCAGCTGGATGTAATCTGTGCAACAAGTGCATTTGGGATGGGGGTAAATAAAGAAAATATTCGGTTTATTATCCACTATCACATGCCGATGCAAATGGAATCCTATCTTCAGGAAATCGGCAGGGCAGGACGTGATGGGCTCCCAAGTATTGCGGTATTATTGTATTCACCTGGAGATGAGCAGCTTCCAATCCATCTTGCAGAAGGTGAATTGCCTTCAGAGCAGCAAATTGATTGGCTGTTCAACAGATTATCGGATGAACAAAGATCAATGGATGTTGGAGTGCAATTGCCTAATCAATTTAAGGAGCTTGGTGGTTTTTCAGAAATTCAATGGAGAATTATCGAGGACTTTGTTTATAGCCCGCATCGACATAAAAGTCGGCTTGAAGAGCTGCAAGCGGCTTTTAAGAAATTTATTAATGAAAGATTTATCGTTAAGAAAAAAAATATTTTTCAAATGAAAAAATGGGTGGAAGCCACTTCTTGCCGACGAGAATTAATCTTGCAATATTTTGATGAAGCATCGTCTGGAAAGGTTCCATTCTGCTGTGACCAATGCGGACTGCAACTTAACGATTACCAAATCGGACACCTTGCCCTAATGCCAAAAGCAAATGAGGAGTTGTGGAAGGACTATCTTGCTAAAATCTTAATTAATCGTGAGTTGAGCAAATGAAAAAGAAGTATAATGAATTAATCACAAATTTAACGGATAAAGAATTACTATTTCACTTATATATGACTCAAATTATTCTTCTGGCAATTTCGATCATCTTAGGGTTTCTCTTATTTGATCATTTCTTCTATTTGAGCAAGATTTACTTGAAAGACATTCATATTGCTATTATAGGCATCCCTGCTGGTGTTGCGGTGGTTATCATTGATATTGTTTTAATGAAATTGCTGCCTGCTTCTTTTTATGATGACGGGGGACTTAATGAAAGGATTTTCAGAAAAAGAAGTTTTATCCATATAATGGTGATTGCTGGGTTTGTCGCATTTAGTGAAGAATTACTATTCCGCGGAATTATTCAAACAAAGGTTGGACTCATCCTGGCAAGCATTATTTTTGCGATTATCCACTATCGATACCTGTTTAATTGGTTCTTATTTTTAAATATTATCTTGCTAAGCTTTATTATTGGGGTTATTTATGAGTGGACAGATAATTTAGCGGTTACGATTGTTATGCATTTTGTTATCGATTTTCTGTTAGGCATATATATTAAATTAAGACGAAGAAAGATGACTGATGAACAGGGGGGAGTTGCCACGTGAACAAAGAAGAACCATATAGAGATCAAGCAGAGAGATTGAAACAGCGGATTCAAAAAATTAATGAAAAAAATGAAATTGTCGAGGAGGGTGACAAATTACCTCCAAGAGAGCAGATTCATCGTCAAAAGAAAAAGAAAACAAAATGGAAGATAAAATATCCAGTTATTAGTTTTCTAGTCTTATCATTTATCCTCCTTCCCGTCATTATTTATAGTGTAATTTTGTATAGTGATGGTGGAAAAAAAATCAATGGAACAGAAAGAAACTCAGGAGACTCAGTAGGGTATGAAACAATCAACCTTGAAAAGCAAAAGAAAGATGACGAAAGTAAAGTAGACAAATCCGACAAATCTGACCAACCGATGGAAATAAAGGTAGATAGTACGGAATTGATTACACCAGAAGAAAAGAGCGAAGAGCCAAAGGTTGAGGATGACCAGCCTGTAACTACTAATAATGCCAATTCTTCCTCTCCGCCCCCTGCATCTAATGCAGCCAATGTGAATAAGCAGGACTCAGACAAGAATATTCCGCAGCAAGAGCAGAAGACAAATAACCAAACTAATACGCCGCCAAAGCAAGATAAAATTATTTACCATACTGTCAAGCCGCAAGAAACTCTCTTTAAACTGGCGAAGAAATATTATAATTCAGCAAAAGGAATTGATATTATTAAGAAGGCCAACAATCTGCACAGTGACCAAATTCAAGTTGGTCAAGTTTTGAAAATACCATTAAACAACTAACCGATCCTAGCTCGGTTCAGGCTGTCGAAAAACTTTCGATAGCCTTTTATTTCATTCATTTTCTTTAATAATTCACCGCGTTAATTTGTTTTAATATTATTTGTATACGGTCTTTTCAACAGGTCTGTTGATTTGCGCTCCAGGCGGCTTCGCTTTCCGCGGGCGTGCCGGGGAGCCTCCTCGGCGCTGAAGCGCCTGCGGGGTCTCCCCTGCCCCGTACTCCCGCAGGAGTCTTCGCCACCTTCCGCTCCAATCAACAGTGCGGTATTAATAAAGACTTCGACTTAACCAATAAATTTTAAAAATAAGTGGTGAATTCAAGGTTTAAGCCAAAAGATCCTAGCTAAAGTGAATTTGAATTTGTTTCTATTGATGAATTAGTTCAAGACATCCACCTTTTTCTTTTGATTGTCAAATATTTCAATTTTTGTTTTTTCTTAAAAAAGTACGTCCTTATTATAGCGATGATAACGGATGCCCTACTGATCCCCTTATTCTTTTTTAAATGATGTTAATTGTTTATCTTTATGGCATCCGTTCTAAACGTCAATTAGAAATGGAAATAAGAACAAAAGTCGCCAATCGCTGGTTTTAGGCTTGAATATATAAAAAAGGTTGCGACACACTTTGCCATGTTAGAAAAAGTGTGTTGCAATTCTATAGGTTGATTTTGACCCCCTGTTGATTGGAGCGTAGGGCACTCGACTCCTGCGGGATAGAGAGGTCACGGGAGACCCCGCAGGCGCCAAAGCGCCGAGGAGGCTCCCGGACCTCCCCGCGGAAAGCGAGTGCCCGGAGCGGAAATCAACAGGCCAGTTAGCAGGGACAATCCATTAATAAAAAATTGTTGAGAAATATCCCCATTCTCGACAATCTGAACCGATCTTAGATCGGTTTTTTTCCGTTTAAAAAACATAATGAAGAGGACAAGTTCATATGAATATATGGAAAAGGGGCGGAGCGCCGGTTTGTACGAAATGGAGGTTGATAAAATGGATTCTCCAATCCAATTACTTGAGAATACCGATCAAGCAACGAAGCAAATGTTAGAAAATGTAAGGAAAAGAAAGAAAAAGTTTGAAGACACAAAAAGATGGCATTATTTTTCAATATATGGGACACTCTTGTTTGCCTTTTTTTTCTTGGCTTATTTCTATTTTACAATTGCTGAACATTATTCTTATTCTTTTTTAGCGATGTTATCGGCTACTTTAAATGATACCATCAATGTTTTGTTATTAAGTTTGACGATTATAGGGTTTGGAGCAATGAATCTTTTAAAACAACAAAAGGAGAAAAAGGAGAAGGAATTTCAAGAATTGCGTTGTGAAATCGTCGACCGCAGTAAGGATTTATGGAAGAGGGAGGAAGAATGGAAAAACCGCCATATTGTTTTTGAAATCATGAAAAAACAATATGACATTAACCTTTATCACGAAAAAAAATAAGAAGCAGGCTTAAACTGCTTCTTATATCTTTAAAAAATCGTTTTCCTATCTCTTTCTTCTTTTAAGATTTCTACGGCTTCACGGAACCGCTGTGCATGAATGATTTCCCGCTCCCGCAAGAAACGAAGGCTGTCATTGATATCAGGGTCGTCACTTAGATTAATGAGCCATTGATATGTGGCCCTGGCCTTTTCTTCTGCCGCTATATCCTCGTATAAATCAGCAATCGGGTCGCCTTTTGCAGCAATGTAGGAGGCTGTCCACGGCACGCCTGCTGCATTTTGATAGAACAGAGCGCCATCATGGTTAGCATAATGATCGCCAAGTCCAGCCGTTTTCATTTGTTCAGGTGTGGCATCCTTCGTTAATTTATAAACCATGGTGGCAATCATCTCAAGGTGTGCAAATTCCTCCGTTCCAATATCCGTAAGAAGTCCGATTACTTTATCAGGAATGGTATATCTTTGATTTAAATAGCGAAGTGCCGCTGCAAGCTCACCGTCAGCACCGCCATATTGCTCAATTAAATATTTTGCTAACGTTGGATTACAGGTGCTGACGCGGACAGGATATTGCAGTTTTTTTTCATAAACCCACATTTACTCGGTCCCTCCTTTTATACTTCGAATACTGTCTAGCTCCAGCGCCCAGCGTCTATTGTACTAGCCCTCTCCTCCCTACGATAAGTCAACATCGGCTCGCTTCGCTCACCGTGTTTCCTTTATCTCAGTCGGAGCGGTCTAGTCCATACGCCGCTAACCGGGCGCTTCCGCTTTTAAATTTGCCACGGCCAAGGTGTATCTTTCCAATTCCAAGGATATCCGGAGTAGCTGTTTCCATATTGCAGTAATGGTCCGAATTGGCTTTCAAATGCCTTTTTGATTTTTTTTCTTTCTTTGACATAATGATTAAATTGATTGATTGCTTCCATGTCATCCGGATGGGTATCTAAGTAAAGTGTAAGCTCGACTAAAACAAAATCAACCGTTTGAAGCTGTTCCATTAATGGATAATACTCGGCGGGTACTTGTTTCATGTTTGAAGTCCCCCTTGTGCCTTTTCGAAATGGTTATAATACGGATCATAAAAGTCTTTCCAAAGCGTGCCCGCTCTAAGTGCTTCAGCAGGCGTGAATTGGGGAAGATTAGGTGGTTGAAATCCCATATATAAATGAGGTGGAGTAGAATAAGTTTTTTCAAGTAATGGTTTGCAAGGGTCGAATGGACTGGCATATGGATGATAAGTTTTTTGATGGGTATTCATAGTTGCCCTCCCTATATTCAACATCAATTAATCATATGAAATTTTTTTGTGCTGCATGTCATAAAACTTTAAGATATTAAAGGGTTTTTCTCTTGGTTGTCGAAGTATTATTAAGAAGTAAAGATTAATACTTTGAGGTGATGCAAATTGTTCGTAAAAAATATGATGATACCCAAGCATGAGTGTTATACGGCACAGGAAGGTGTAACACTAAAAGAAGCTTTAGAAATGTTAGAAAAGTATCAAATTGATGGAATCCCGGTATTAAGCGGCGATAAATATTTAGGTATTGCAACAAGATATACTATTTATGAAAGTTATTTTCTGTCTGACAAAACCAAGGATGAATATTTAAATTCAACTTACGTTAAAGATATTGCAACACATCAAGAAAAGTTTTTGGAGGGTGGAGAAGTATTTGAGAAAACACTTCTCAATTTGAAAGATTTCCCGCTGTTAGCTGTCGTCGACAATAAGCGGAATTTTCTTGGTGCAGTAACACGGTCGGATGTTCTTAGTTCATTCGAAAGTGCATTTGGGGTAAATCGCCCAGGTGTGAGAATTGCATTTACATCTGTTGAAACAGAAGGCCGGATTGCTCGTCTTTCAGAAATTGCCCATCACTTCCATGAGCACATCATTTCACTTGTTACTTTCGATGAAACTGATAAACTTGTACGAAGAATCGTCATGAAGATTGAAAAGAAGGATAATATTGAGAAGTTTACCAAGAAGCTTGAAGAATATGGTTTTCGTATCTTAAGTATTGATGAAGACTAATGAAACGAATTGGTGAATATTTCAAATCCCTCTCATACATTGTATGGAGGGATTTTATGTTTTTTTAGTTTCCATATGGTTATGTTATGATTTCTGTACAACATTAAGTTAGGAAATGGGGAAAAGAGAAAATGCTTGTTCTTTTTGTTGTCCTGTTTATAATTGGCGGAAGCCTACTCTTATATATGCTCCGAGAAGCATTTTTAAACGATATAAAGGAACACGAATTATTTTTTTCTGACTTTCCAGACACATTTGGTAGTGTTTCGCTCTTTTTTATTTCGGATATTCACAGGCGAACCATTTCGGACAAAATTATTAATGGCGTTAAAGGGAAGGCTGATATCGTTGTCATCGGAGGGGATCTCACGGAAAAGGGTGTATCCTTTGAACGCGTTAGAGCAAACCTGTTGAAATTAAAGCAAATTGGTCCCGTTTACTTTGTTTGGGGTAATAACGATTATGAAGTTGATTATCATCAATTAGATGCAATCCTTCTCGAGACAGGAATAAAGGTACTAGATAATACAGCCGTTACCTTTGAATCAGAACAAGGGGAGAAGTTATCTTTACTCGGAGTGGATGACTTGAATCAAAAACGGGATCGACTTGATTTGGCACTATTAGATGCGGAGGCTGCGAGTTTCAAAATTTTAGCAAGCCACTATCCAAGCATAACTTTTAAAATTCAACCCGAAAATGATATTCGACTTGTGCTATCCGGACATACGCATGGGGGACAAATACATATCTTCGGGTATAGCCCCCAAAAACGAGGCGGCATAAAAAAACTAGAAAACACGATTCTGTTAATTAGTAATGGCTACGGAACCACGTCACTTCCTTTAAGGCTTGGAGCACCAGCAGAAACTCATTTAATTACGCTAAGAAAAGGTAATGACCGGTTTTGATTGATGTAGACAATTCACCAATAGAACCCTAAGGCATACACTGAAAACAAGTTTATGTCACGGCAGGGGGCAAAAGCATGCGCTTAGAACGCTTAACGGCCAATAAAATTAAAATTTTTTTAACCTCTGATGATTTGTTTGAAAGGGGACTTTCCAAAGAAGATATTTGGAAGGATTCAAGCAAATGGAATCAGCTCTTTCATGATATGCTCGAAGAGGCGAGTGAAGAATTTGATGTTGATATACAGGGTTCTGTTGCAGTTGAAATATTTTCCCTTCAGGCCCAAGGTATGATTTTGATTATTACCGTTGATGAAGGAAAAGATGATGAACAGTTATTATATGATGGTTATATTGAAATGCAGGTAAGGCTTGAAGGCTGTGAAGACCTCTTATATGAGTTTGAAGAATTTGAGGATATTATTAGTCTTTCAAAAAGACTGTCCTCGGTAGATATTTTTGGCGGTAGCCTCTATTCAATGGGGAATTACTACTACATTTTGATGGATAAAGCAGAAACTGTAAATAAAGATAAGACTGCCTGCATTTTATCAGAATACGGCAATCCTTCCATTCAAAGCCCGTTCGTGTTAGCTGAATACGGTAAAGCAATTATTAAATATAAAGCGGTGGAAACAATTCTTCAATTTTTTAAATAAGCTCTGTTAAAAGTGAATGTTGATTTCCGTTCCAGGCGCTTGCTTTCCGCGGGGCGGGCGGTGAGCCTCCTCGGCGCTAAAGCGCCTGCGGGGTCTCACCTGTCCCGCTGCTCCCGCAGGAGTCTCGCGCCTTCCA
>NZ_JBHVSI010000014.1:0-84102 GCF_042885335.1 Neobacillus sp. NPDC058068
CTACTTCCCGTTTATATGGCGCGCCCGGAAGAAGTCGAATCCACAACCTTCTGATCCGTAGTCAGACGCTCTATCCAATTGAGCTACGGGCGCATCTCTTAAAGCAACTTTTAAAGTATAGCATCTTCATTTTCTGATGTCAACACTTTTTTTGGTGCGGCCGAGAGGACTTGAACCTCCACGGGTTATTCACCCACTAGGCCCTCAACCTAGCGCGTCTGCCATTCCGCCACGACCGCATGATAATTAGCGACAAAGACAATCATAACACATTAACCACATTAACACAAGAGGAAATGTTTGGTGCGGGTGAAGGGAGTCGAACCCCCACGCCTTGCGGCGCCAGATCCTAAGTCTGGTGCGTCTGCCAATTCCGCCACACCCGCGTAATAAAGCTTATGAATAAAAAAAGTAATGGCTGGGCTAGCTGGATTTGAACCAACGCATGTCGCAGTCAAAGTGCGATGCCTTACCGCTTGGCTATAGCCCAATGTTGATAAAGTTTAAGAAACAGGAAATGAATTCAATGTCATTCCCCGCTCCTGATGACCCCTACGGGATTCGAACCCGTGTTACCGCCGTGAAAGGGCGGTGTCTTAACCGCTTGACCAAGGGGCCGATAATATTATGGCGGAGAAGGAGGGATTTGAACCCTCGCGCCGGTTACCCGACCTACACCCTTAGCAGGGGCGCCTCTTCAGCCTCTTGAGTACTTCCCCATAATGGCTCCGCAGGTAGGACTCGAACCTACGACCGATCGGTTAACAGCCGATAGCTCTACCACTGAGCTACTGCGGAATAATTAAAAACAATAAGGCAAATGCCCTATCGACTCTTTACATTATAATGACGATACAAGCTAAAGTCAATATGATTTTTCAATAAGATTTTTGCCAATTTCTTACGTCATTCCAAGGTTACTTCTTTTATTTTCTTTAATTTGCCTTTGCATTTTCCACAAACATATCTGTTAGTATCAATACTTCTTTTCCTTCTATATGAAAGCTGGCATTTTGTACATTGATATAAAAGGATTTTCTTTACTGCACGCTTTACCTCGCGACTAGAAAGCTGTGTGCAAAATCGAGGTGCCCCTGTTTTTTTTAATAAATCCTTAAATTCCTGATCCTTATGCTGATAGCCCTTCCCTTCAAGATGAAGATGGTAATGGCAGAGCTCGTGTTTGATGATGCCGATTAACTCCTTTTCACCCAGTTCATCTAAATATTTTTTATTAATTTCTATATTGTGTGAGCTAAGAAGATATCTCCCGCCTGTTGACCTTAATCTCGGATTGAACGATGCTTGATGGTTAAATCGTTTACCAAATGACTCAACCGATATTTTTTCGACCAATAATTGAAGTTCTGCCTGTTCCATTTTACTCCCCACACTTTCCGAGCGAACGTGACAACCTATTATAGCATATCATTATATATACTTTATTTACGATGAACTTTTCGGGAGGTTTCCCTATGCCAACTTGGTTGCAAAACCAAATGAAAAGAGCTTTCTATGAGAAGGACCGCTACCAGATTAAGCTGTTAAACCAATGCTGGTTTTTTTACAGAAAAAAACACTGCTCCTAGAAGCAGTGTTTTTAACATTAATTTGAAGGAGATAACATGGTTAAAGCGACGCGCCCTTTTTTCATGTCAACCGAGTCAACCCAAACTGTTACTACATCTCCTACGGAGACAATATCCAGTGGATGTTTCACAAATCGATTGCTGAGCTTAGAGATATGAACAAGTCCATCCTGTTTCACACCAATATCAACAAACGCACCGAAATCAACGACATTTCGAACGGTCCCTTGCAGCTCCATTCCCGTTTTCAGATCTTCTAACTTCAAGACGTCCTTTTTCAAAAGCGGTCTAGGTAAATCATCACGCGGATCACGTTCCGGTCTTACTAAGGCATCAATAATATCCTTTAAGGTTAATTCACCGATCGCAAGTTCTTCAGAAACAGATTTCAAATCAAGGCCGCTTAGTGCCTTTTTCAACTCTTCCGAACCCAAATCATCCGTTGTAAAACCTAGGCTGGCTAATAGCTTCTTCACTTCATCGTAATTTTCTGGATGGATTCCTGTCCGGTCAAGCGGCTGCTTTCCATCTAATACTCGCAAGAAGCCAATCGCCTGTTCATAGGTTTTCGCACCAAGGCGCGGCACTTTCTTTAGTTGAACCCTGCTCGTGAATTTTCCTTCCTCTTCGCGTTTTTTAACAATATTGTTGGCAGCCGTTTTGTTCAACCCAGCAACATATTGTAAAAGCGAGGATGAGGCGGTATTTACATTTACCCCGACACGGTTAACCGCTGTTTCAACGACAAAATGCAAGGAGCCAGAAAGTCGCTTTTGAGAGACATCATGCTGATATTGACCGACACCCACTGATTTCGGATCTATTTTCACCAGTTCGGCTAATGGATCCTGTAAGCGCCTCGCAATCGAAACAGCACTTCTCTCTTCGACCTGGAAGTTCGGAAACTCTTCTCTGGCAAGGTCAGAGGCAGAATAAACGCTGGCCCCTGCTTCATTAACAATCAAATAGAAAATTTCTTCCTGCATTTCTTTTAAAATATCGGCAACAAACTGTTCAGTTTCCCTTGATGCCGTCCCGTTGCCAATCGCGGCCATTTCTACCTTATACTCGCGCAAGATTTGAATAAACTTTTCGCGCGCTTCTTTTGTTTTCGAGACCGGTGGATGCGGATAGATGACATCTATTTTCAACACCTTGCCCGTTTCATCAACGACAGCCAATTTACAGCCTGTCCGGTAGGCTGGGTCGACGCCGATGACCACCTTTCCTTTTAACGGCGGCTGCAGAAGTAAATTCCTTAGGTTTTCAGAGAAGATATGGATGGCCTGCTCTTCACCTTTTTCGGTTAATTCACTGCGAATTTCCCGTTCAATCGATGGCTGGATTAATCGTTTGTAACTGTCTTCAATTGCCTCTAACACGCTTGGAGCTGAAGGAGAGTGCTGAATCTTGATCCACTTTCTTGATAGATAGGTCATTATTACATCTGCATTCATTTTAATCGCTACTCTTAGAATATCTTCCTTTTCACCGCGATTTAAGGCAAGAATTCGATGGGGAACGATTTTGTTAACCGGTTCTTCGTACTCATAGTACATTTCATAGACATTTTTTTCGTCCTTTTCCGCATCCTTTACCACAGAAATAACAGCACCAGATTTAAATGTCTCTTTCCGAATCCACTTGCGGCTCTCTGCATCATCAGAAACCCATTCAGCGATGATGTCCTTGGCACCGGCAATTGCATCATCAACAGCAACAACTTCTTCGGTTAAAAATTCCTTTGCTTTTTCAGTGACGCTTTCCCTTGAAAAAGTCATTAGCCATTCAGCAAAAGGTTCGAGTCCTTTTTCCTTAGCAACGGTAGCCTTTGTCCGTCTCTTTTGTTTATATGGTCGGTATAAATCCTCCACCTCTTGAAGCTTTTCCGCCTTCGTAACGGCTCGGCTAAGTTCTTCTGTCAGTTTCCCTTGCTCCTCTATAATCCGAAGAACTTCTTCTTTTCTTTGTTCAAGATTTTGTATGTATTGCCACCGTTCCAGTATGTTTCGGATTTGCACCTCATCAAGGGCACCCGTCATTTCTTTTCGGTAACGCGCTATAAAAGGAACCGTATTGCCTTCATTTAATAACGAAATAACACTTTTCACTTGTTTATAAGAGATTGCTTGCTCCGCAGCTATCTTACCTAAAAGCTGTTCATCCTTTACAACTGTATCATTCACAAAACAGTCCTCCATCCTTTTTTCCTTATTGTAACAGAACCACTGGACCATTTCATTTATGGGCGCTCTGCCCCTTTTCCACGCAAAAAGAAAAGCAAGCTGTTTTAGCTTGCTGGGCAGAATGAGAGTATGAGGTCAAGATATGTACGAAAACACGCTCTTCCAAAAAAGAGCGTGTGTTTAACTAAAATTCGATGAGTCCCAGGCTTACTTGCAAGGCTTCATCCACTTTCTCCATCATTTCGTCATCGAGATGGGTGATTTTGTCGGTTAACCGCTGCTTATCAATTGTACGAATTTGCTCTAACAGAATGACCGAATCTCGCTCAAATCCGTAGCGCTTCGCATCAATTTCTACATGAGTAGGAAGCTTCGCTTTTTGAATTTGAGCTGTAATCGCTGCAACAATCACTGTGGGACTAAACCGATTCCCGATGTCGTTTTGGATGACAAGTACAGGTCGGACGCCGCCTTGTTCAGAACCAACAACTGGGGATAGGTCCGCGAAATAAACGTCACCACGCTTGACAATCAAAGGTTTACCCTCCGCTTACAAGACGTTCAACTGTGTGTTCTGCCTCATATTCTGCTTGGAATGCTTCTGATGCAATTCTAAGATTGATCTTTGCCATTTCCATGTAGCCACGTCTCATTGACTCGCGAATTTGTCTCTTTTTTCGTTCGCGTAAATACATTTTTGTTGCTTGGTAGATAAACTCACTGCGGTTTACATTCTCTTGCTTAGCAAAACCATCTAATTCAGTTAAAAGATGTTGCGGTAACTTCACTAAGATTTCCGTAGTTGCGCCGGATTCAGACACAAACATACACCTCCACCATCACTACACACCAATTTTTTATCTAACAAGAACTACATTTTAAAACGCATAAATACAACGCCTTATGAAGCAATCTTAAGAGATGCGCCATTCGACGAGTTATAGCTGTACCATATTTTATAATAACACTAATCATGCCTACTGCATAGACTAAATATAATCTACTGTATTATAAGCCAATAAAAGGTGCTTTTATGCACAAATTACCGCAATATCATAAATATGTTGGATATTTCTTATTTACGACCATTAATTGTTGAGAAGCGCATTTTTTAAATCGACAATTTGCCCGCCCCGTTTATAAAGACGCGGAATGCGATTAGCAATGATACACGGCACTTCATAATTGATGGTTTCTAATTTAGCAGCAATTTCGTTAACCGACAGGAATTGATTCTTTTGACCGCCAATTAACGTAACCGTCGTGCCAACAGGAACATAATACGGAAGACGAATCATACATTGATCCATGCAGATTCTGCCGACAATCGGCGAACGCTTGCCGTCCACTAGCACATCTTGGCCGCTAAGCTTACGGATCCACCCGTCTGCGTAGCCAATCGGGATTGTGCCAATCCACTCTTCCCCCGCACTTTCATAAGTTGCACCGTAGCTGACCTTTTCTCCCTTTTCCAGCTTTTTCACATGAACAAGCCTTGATCGTAATGAAAAGGCTTCTTTTAATGAAAAGGGGATTTCTTTTTCCATTTCAATGGATGGCGTCAACCCATACATCGCAATTCCAATTCGAACCGCATTGAAATAGGCACCAGGAAAGCGAATAGCTGCTGCACTGTTGCTCGAGTGCACAAGCTTAGGACGCTCTGCTAAAATGCTTATCATCTTTTCAAATACCGACAATTGCTGTTGAAAATAGGTCATATCCAGTTCATCAGCCGTCGCAAAATGGGTATAAATCCCTTCTAGATGGAACCGTTCATTCTTAACAATGATTTGCTCAATTTCTCTTAACTCCACGGGTGTCCGAACTCCAAGTCGACCCATCCCTGTATCTACTTTGATATGCAATGAAATTCTTTCATCCATTTTTATATGATTTAATGCCTCTTCCAGCCATTCCTTCTGAAAAACAGTAAGGGTTATCGCAAATTTAGCTGCCACATGCACATCTTCAGGCCGTGTAGCACCTAAGACTAGAATGGGCGCTTTGATTCCTTTATTCCTTAGTGCAATGGCCTCATCCATAAAAGCAACTGCCAAATAATTTGCCCCTGCTTCTAGTGCTGTTTTTGCCACTTGGGCATCCCCGTGCCCATAAGCATTCGCTTTAACCACTGCGATAATATTTACTTGTCTAGGCAGGTGTTTTCTTACGGAGATGACATTTTCAGCGATACAATCTAAATCGACCTCTGCCCATGTATCCCGATAGAAATATCCTAACTCATCCATACTTCCACTTCCTACTGACTAAAATTAAAACATTCTTCATTTTATCATATTATGAAAAAAACTGCTTTTTGTTGGACCAGGTAAAAATTAGAACCTCTAGCAGAACAAAAAGCGCAAGCGCCCTGGTCAGCGGCGTATGGCCTGGAGCGCTCCAACTGAGATAAAGGAAACACGAAGAGCCGGAGGCGATTCGATGTTGACTTATCGTAGGGCGGAGCGTGAAGGACACTAGCCGCTAGGGCGCTGGAGCTAGATTCAAAAAAAACAGGCCCTTAAAAGAGCCTGCTGTATAAGATATTTTATTTTACTGAATCGCCTTGAACAGATTCTGCGACCTCAATCAGTTCTTCCTTGGTTAGGTTATTCGATGCAATCATGTAATCCACACCGCCATCGGACCAAGAAATAGATTGGTCAGAAACGGCTCCAATCGTAACTCCTAAGTCAACAATATCTCCTTCTAGATAGGTTGGAGTGGCTAATACCGTTTTCGCTGTTACTTTTTCCTGGATAAGTGTAAACGACTTTTTACCATCATAGGTGAGGATAACCCGCTTCCCATCTTCAATCTTTACTTCCTTTTCACCAATTAATTTTGTACCTTTAAGCTCAAAAGTTGGATATTTAACAGTAAACGCATTATCTTTAGCATCCGCCATTGCAGGCAGCCCAACCTGCGCACGCGTCATGTTCTTCTTCATATCGAAATCGTCCTTTTTAAAGCTCGCTTTAAACTTAACCTTAGAAAATTCAACCGTCACAAGAGCATTCCGGTCGGGGTCCATTACTTTTACGACAGCAGGTGATAAATCATTTTTATTTAGCTTAATCTCTTGGAATGGCAGCATACTATTATTTTGATAACGGGTTTTTGTTTCAAATATATAATAATCTTTTGTGGTCGAGAATTTAGCATCTTTATCCATAACAATATCTTTTATCAATGATTCATACAGGTAAGCTTGACTGCTGTTTTGCGGCCAATCGCTTTGGAAACGGAAACTTTTATTCAGTGCCGGAGTTAGGACAAATACGCCTTGATTATTTCGTAAAATCATTTGACTCTGATCTTTTTCAGCATTTTTCAAATTGACGCGATAGAAGGTAGGATCTTTATGCCAAATTTCTACGTTATAACTCTGTGAATCAGTACCCATTTTCAACGTCATTTTTGCATTCACCTTGTAGCTTGTTAAGTCCTCCTGTTTACTCTTTAGCTCTTTCACCACATCACCTTGTGATTTAGAGCCACAGGCAGCTAGTATAAATACGACCATCAGCCCTGTAATGAGCAGCAAAATCTTTTTCCTCATTC
Organism: Neobacillus sp. NPDC058068; assembly: GCF_042885335.1. Lineage (NCBI taxonomy): Bacteria > Bacillati > Bacillota > Bacilli > Caryophanales > Bacillaceae > Neobacillus > Neobacillus sp. NPDC058068. The sequence continues at coordinate 7,343 of NZ_JBHVSI010000014.1, forward strand.
CTTCAACCCCTTCTTGTCTCATTTCTTATGATTAAAAGAAGAGAAAGGCAGGGAAGGACCATAGCTGACCTTGTCTCTCCTATTTCCCTATGAATATATGAGACAACCTAGGGGAATATGCGAAAAAGGTTTCTACGCTTTTTATATTTATTTTACTCCTCAATAACAACCTGGGCGACCGCATAGTCTCTGCTGTGCGAGATGGACAAATGGGCTTGAACCTCAGGCTTTGCAAAAAAAGGCTTTCCGAAACTGTTCGTTTCGATTTCAATATCTAAAAAGGAAAGTTCCTTCCCAATCCCGGTGCCAGCTGCCTTGGAAAAGGCCTCCTTTGCAGAAAATCTTCCTGCTAAAAACTCTACCTGTCTGCGGGAGGACAACCCTTCAAACTTAACTTTTTCCTTTGGTGTTAAGATGCGGTCAACAAATTTCATTTGTGTGCTAATGATTTCCTGAATCCTCGAAAGTTCAATAATATCAATTCCAATACCTTTTATCATCGTTCATCTTCCTTCTATTTATTATCCTAACAGCATAATAGTGTACAAGACGGAAATTAAGGCTATTATGGTTAGTGAGAGGAGGTTTATTATGTTTACCAGAACCGAAAGTTTTCGCGAATTCATTCGCTTTTATCCAGTTGTTTCTATTATAATCGCCATTCATTTAGTCTTATACTTGCTAACAGCTTTACCCTTCTTCCCAAACTATTGGTTCTTCGAAAACCTTTCAGGGGTAAACCTTTATATTATGGAAGGGGAATATTGGCGGCTGATTACCCCGACCTTTATGCATAGCGGCTTTGCCCACGTGCTGTTTAATAGTTTCTCGCTTGTTTTATTCGGTCCGGCACTTGAACGCATTCTTGGCCGCGGCAGGTTTATATTCGTTTATCTTCTATCCGGCTTGATCGCCAATGTTGCTACACTGTTACTCGAACCGTTAACCTATATCCACGTCGGTTCTAGCGGTGCGATATTTGGACTATTTGGCTATTATATTGCGATTATCATGTTTCGCAAACATTGGCTATCGAAGCAAAACTCACAAATTATCCTTACTCTTTGTGTCATCAGTTTGATTATGACCTTTTTACAGCCAAAAATAAATATTACCGCCCATCTATTTGGCTTACTTGGCGGCTTTTTACTTGGGGCGATTCCTTATTTCAACAAAAAGGACTTTGCTGACTCACTTAAAGGCACGACAAACTGGGTCAGCAGCAGAAGGAAAGGTGCTGCCGCGCAATCTCCCGTGAAAATGCTGATTTGGGCCGTGATCATAATCATCGCCATCATCGGATTTTTAGCGCAAAAATAACAGATCCTTTTCTGCCCCAATTTTGTCCTCATGAACCTCCATGAGGACAGGTAAACTCCTATTCGCCCTTACATTTATCCTCATGAAGACTTCCTTAGGGGGAGGTTTCTTTTTTTGGTTCAATATACATGCATCCCCCCCTAACTCCAATTATTTTTAGTATACATCGAATAATATTTACCCCCAAAAAGTATTTTAAAAAGAAAATGGGCATTCTAACAAAAAGTTCGCGGCGGGGTGAATTTAATGCCAATTTTCTCGAAAAATAAACGCAAAGCCGTCCAAAACAGCGCCCATGAGCAGCTGTTTTTGGGCGAGGATTATGACATTCGCATGAAGTGGTTTAATGCCACCTTTCAGAACAGTGATGATATCACCTATCACGAATTAACAGCCAATCAAACCCGCTGTGGAATCGTATTTTTACAGTGTATGGTCGACCAACAATTATTTGACGACCAAGTATTAAAGTATATTGTATCACCGAATTTCGCTTCATCTCGAAAGGATTTATTACATAAGATTCTAGATCTGCAATCGATAAGTACGATGTGCACTAGCATTGTTACCGATATTCAGGAAGCAGCCGATTCAGTCCTTGATGGAAAAATCATCATTTTTTTCGAAGGTGACAGCCGCATGCTTGTGATTCCGCTTACAAGCTTTGAAAAAAGAGCGGTAAGTGAAACGGTCAATGAAAATGTAATCAGAGGGCCAAGAGAAGCGTTTGTGGAGGATATCCATACAAATATCACGATGATTCGCCGAAAAATTAAATCTCCTGACTTAAAAATGGAACAGTTAGTCATTGGAAGGTACACAAAGACTAAAGTAATAATCGGCTATATCAAAGGGCTTTGTAAAGAAGAGTTAATCACTGATATCAAACAACGGATTAACCAGATTGAGATTGATGGCGTATTGGAGAGCAGCTATATAGAGGAGTGTATCGAGCAATTCCCATTATCACCCTTTCCTCAAACCCAAAAGACGGAGCGCCCAGATGTTGCCGCTGCCGCCTTATTAGAAGGAAGAGCCGTTATCTTTATGGACGGGACCCCGATACCCCTGATGGTCCCGGTGACAATGTATATGTTCCTCCAATCTGCTGAGGATTACTATCAACGATTTTTCCTTTCTAGCTTTATTCGGTTGCTTCGTTATATCTATTTACTCGTTTCATTGCTTTTCCCTTCATTTTATATTGCGATTACCACCTTTCACCCAGAAATGATTCCAACCACCTTATTAATTAGTGTGGCGGCATCAAGAGACAACGTCCCCTTTCCTGGTTTAGTGGAAGCATTTATTATGGAGATGGCATTTGAAGGGCTGAGGGAAGCAGGAATCCGAACACCAAAAGCAATCGGGCAGGCCATTGGGGTCCTTGGGGCGTTGGTGATTGGCCAGGCAGCCGTACAGGCAGGAATTGTGTCCGCTCCAATGGTGATTATCGTTTCGCTTACAGGAATTGCATCATTCATTATTCCAGGATATGATTTTGCGTTTACAATCCGATTACTACGCTTCCCTATCATGATATTAGCTGGATCATTCGGTATATTTGGTTTGATGATTGGCTGCATTCTTATCTATATTCACGTCGTAAACCTGCATTCTTTTGGTATACCCTATCTATCTGCAACGGCGCCATTACGTCCGAAGGATTTAAAGGATGTATTTATTCGTGCACCATGGTGGTTAATGAAACGCCGGCCTTCGTTTGTCGCAAGCTCTAACTCCAATCGATTAACAATCAAAAAATCAATACCTGAGGATGATGAGGATTAAATGAAAGCGCTAAAGTGGGCAATGATAATGAGCACCTTATTATTAACAGGCTGCTGGTCCAGAGTCGAGATCAATGACTGTGCTTTTGTTACGGCTATGTATGTGGACAAAGCCGCTAATGGTCAAATGGAATTAACGCTAGCGTTTCCGCTCCCAAATCGACTTGTTCCAGGCACGGCGGGCGGTTCTGCAGCACCTGGAAATCCATATTCACAAGTCTCTAAAACGGGAAGAACAATTACAGAAGCCTATCAAAAAATGCAAATAGATTTACCGCGAAGAATTAGTTGGGGGCATACTAGAATCATTGTCGTTAGTGAAGAAATGGCAAAGGAAGGAATAGGTCATATTTTAGAATTTATTGCGCGTGATCCGAAATTAAACATTAATAACGCCGTATTGGTTGCACCGGGAAAAGCAAAAGATATTGAATATCTTGTTCCGGCATTCGAACGCTTCCCAAGTGAGATTATCCGGGAATTCACCCAAGAAAAGGTCACTTTATATACGACCCCAAAGGACTTTCTCGAAACAGAAAATGGCGATATGATTGTTGGCTACTTAACTAAGGAGAAGGAAAAAATTGTAAGCGAACAAGGAAAGGAGGCCATGTTTGTAGGTACAGACGGAATGGCTTTGTTTCATGGTTATAAAATGGTCGGTAAGATTGGCCTGAAGGAAGGGCGCGGGGCTTTATGGCTGCGAAATTCGATAAAAAACTCCTCAGTTTCCATTACATCGCCAACAGATAAAAAGCTCATTAGTTTATTAATCTTAAGGTCAAAGACGAAGATTCGCCCATCCCAAAAAGAGCCGTTCACATTTGACGTTTATGTCACCGCAGAAGATGATATTTCCGAGTCTTATTCCAACATCGATTTGACAAATGCGAAAAACATTTATCAGCTCGAGAAAATTGCTGAAAAGGAAATTAAGGACAGAATCAACGAGGCCATTAAGGCCTCTAAAGAAATGAAAGCAGATGTTTTCCAATTCGGCGCATACTTATCCTGGTATAAGCCTAAAATATGGAAAGCCATTAAAGAAGATTGGCCAACTGTTTATCATGAAAAGGTGAAGTTAAATATTCATGTAGATTTACACATTAAACGGCCTGGTGCTGAAAATAATCCAATTTGGATAAAGGAAATTAATTCATGATCATGATTATTATTCTCTTCTTTCTATTTACATTTGGTTACGAGTGGGCATACCTAAAGAGGAAAAATCGCAAAAGGAGAACGTTCTGGATTGTCTTTTGCATTATGGGGGTGTCTTTTTCTTACTGTATTGCGACAGTTGTTTTCAAAAACATGCCAAGTCCCAATACTTTGATTCAATTCCTATTTACCCCCATCCAACAGAAAATTTTAGGTAAGGTGGATTAACTTGAAAACTGCACAGATTTCACAGAATCAACTGTTACTTTTTTTAATTCTTTATTTTTATTCCACCTTGGTTGGATTTTCTGCGAGCCACTTAATCCACATATCCCAATATGATACGATACTAGTGCTTTGTATTAGCGGATTGGCAGCGGGGATTTATGCCTATTTTACGATCAAGCTTGCGAATCGAAGACCTAATGAATTTTTCTTTCATTACGGAAAGGAAATATTCCCTCAATGGATTCATATTCTTTTTATGGGATTCTATTCCCTTTCCTTTCTTCATACAAGCGCGTTTGTTCTAAGAGAATATGAAGATTTTATCGTGCAAACCTATCTTGGAGAAACACCTAACTGGGCTGTCGGCGGCATGCTTGGGATAGTGGTGGCGATAACCGCGAGATTAGGAATTCAAACTTTGTTTCGTACAGCGCAAGGCTTATTTTTCCTCACCCTCATTGCCGATATATCCAATACTATTTTCATTGGAAAGGAATTGAAATGGGACCGCTGGATGGCCTTTATTACGAATCATAGCGGACATGGAATATTTGCAGGAACTTATATGACCATTCCCTTTTTTGGCGAGGTCATTGTATTGGTGTTTATCTTTCCTTATTTAACACAAAAAAATAAAACCCTTAAATCTGTATCTTGGGCTATTGTGCTGGGATTACTATTAATCATTGTCAACTTCGTCTTTTTACTATTACTCTTTGGACCAAATTTAGCGAGCCACATTACCTACCCGATGTTAGAAATGGTTCGCTATATTCGTATCGCTGATTTCATTGAAAACTTAGATCCTTTTTTAATTTCGATTTGGTCGACCACCGTTTATTTAAAAATTTCTCTCTTATTCTTTCTTTCTGTTCAAATACTCGCTCAATTTTTCCGTTTGAAAGATCACCGCCCCCTGACTTTTTCACTGGCAGCAGTTATGGTCGCATTATCACTGCAAATGTCAGGTGGTTCAGCATCACTTACCAGCTTTTATACAAAATCATGGGCAACCTATTCCTATTTTATCGAAGGTGTCCCCATTCTTTATTTACTAATGGATACCTTAAAACGATTTATCAAGAAAAGGTCCGCCAAAAAGTATAAGGACATGTAAAAAAGCATGGACAAATTGTCCATGCTTTTCTTTATTAATGATTAAAAGTTCTAGGTTTCGATGATTTGCCGCCGGTTCTTTTTTCACCGCTTCTTGGCTTGTACGGTGCTTTTTTTCTGTTGCGATCTCCGCTGTATGACCCTCTAGAGTCATCTCTTCTGCGACGGTCACGGTCCTGCGGTTTTCTCTCTCTCTTTTGCGGAAGCTGTTCTTCTGTCAACTTAATCGGTGTCGTATCCGGTTCTTTTGTTAACATTTTCAACACAGCTGCGATAACTGTTGAAGCATCATTTTCTTCCAGCAATTCTTGAGCTGCTGCCTTATAATAGTGCAGGTTGTTTGATTCAATCGTTTGGACGATTTTTTCAACAACTGCCTTTTGTTGACCTTCTAGTGCTTCATCAAGCGTTGGAGCCTTCATTTTTTCCATCTTGCGTTTCGTTGTTCTTTCCACGACGGCAAGATAAGACTTTTCACGTGGTGTAATGAATGTTAAGGCTATACCTTTTTTACCAGCACGGCCCGTACGGCCGATACGGTGAACATAACTCTCTGGATCCTGTGGAATATCAAAGTTGTATACATGGGTAACCCCAGAAATATCGAGACCCCTTGCAGCGACGTCTGTTGCTACAAGAACATCGATTGTACCTTCTTTAAACTTACGAAGTACAGATAAGCGTTTGGCCTGGCTTAAATCGCCATGAATCCCTTCTGCCGTATATCCTCTTAACGTTAATGCTTCTGATAATTCATCAACACGGCGCTTTGTCCGGCCAAAAACAATCGCAAGCTCCGGTGATTGAATATCAAGCAGCCTTGTTAGCACATCAAATTTATTTCTTTCTTGCACTTCAAGGTAATATTGTTCAATCGAAGGCATGGTCAATTCTTTCGTTTTCACACGAACAATTTGCGGATCCTTCATGAACTTTTCTGCCATTCTTTGAATCGGCCCCGGCATGGTTGCTGAGAATAACAACGTCTGGCGTTCGGACGGTGTCGCAGCAAGAATCGATTCAATGTCTTCAATGAAGCCCATATTTAACATTTCATCTGCTTCATCAAGGATAACAGTAGTTACAGTATCAAGGCGCATCGTTTTTCTATTAATATGGTCAAGAACCCGACCAGGAGTTCCAACGATGATATGTGGGGCTTTTTTCAACGAACGGATTTGACGGCTGATATCCTGTCCGCCGTAAATCGGAAGGACACGAACTCTTTTTCCGGATCCGATTTTATAAAGCTCTTCCGATACTTGAATCGCTAATTCACGTGTTGGGGCAATGATAATCCCTTGAATGGCATCCTGTTTTACATCTACTTTTTCAACCAATGGAATCCCAAATGCAGCTGTTTTACCCGTTCCTGTTTGAGCTTGCCCGATCAAATCAATATTTTTCAAGCCCAATGGAATCGTTTCTGCCTGGATTGGTGTTGCTTCCTCAAAACCCATCTTGAGGACAGCATTTAAAGTGGCCTGACTTAGGCCCAGTTCTTCAAACTTTGTCAATGTTTTCATTCTCCTTCATCTATTTGAAAATATTTTTGCAAAAGTGCTGAATATATTTCAAGTTACGCATCAAAATGCGGTAATAGGTACTTCTTTATTTTACCAAAAAAAAGACACTCTCCGCAGGAGTATGCCCTTTTCAATCGTTCTTTAGACACGTTGATGGTTATTGTACCACAATTGCTGGCAGCTTGCAATAAATACAAGTTTAATCTTATCCTAAACCGGTATTTACCGCTCCATCAAAAAGTCTAACACTTGAGAAAATAGGGCAGTGTTCTCCTCACAGTGGCAAATAAGATGTTTGGATTGCTTAATAAACAATAGCTTTTTCTCCTTTGCACCTATGGTACGATATAAGTATTCAGCACTTTTGGGCGGCACAATCCCGTCGCACTCACCTTGTGCAATTAACGTCGGCACTTTCACCTGATTTAACAACGGCTTAATAAAAGTAACTAGTCTGCGGAATTGCAAGGTGGCCGCAAAGGGGGTTTCTGTTATTTTTCTTTTATAGTGCAGAAATAATTCATTATCACGCAAGTTTCCGTGCAGGGAATCTAAAAACGCCATTTTTATATCAGCAGCGAGCTGTTTTGGATTAATATAATATGCCGCGGCGCTAAGAAGAATCAGCTTTTTGACAGGATAATTAGCGGCTAGATAACTGGCAATAAGGCCGCCCATGGAAAAACCAATCACATACACTTCATCACAAATTTCACTAAGCTTGCCGAGTTCACCCCCAGCGTGATCAATCCACTCTTGGTAATGGATTCCCTTTAAAGAGCTAAGTTCCCCGTGTCCAGGCAGCGTAGGAACGCTAAAAACCCAATCAGTCCGTTCCTGTAAATAGCCGACAAGCGGCTCCACTTCATAAGGTGCACCCGTAAAGCCATGAATGCACAAACAGCCAATCATCCTTTGCTCCACCTGCCAATTACTCCCGATTTTTTTATTTGTTTTGCAGTGCCATTACGATTTCTTCTAATTTCATACCCCGTGAAGCTTTCACCAAAACTAATGTCGCTTCATCGACATACTGTTCTAACTTTTGAATCAGTTCTTCCTTGTTTGTATAAGCAAACACTCGTTGTTCTCCTAAAACCTTGCTTGCTCCTTTGGCAATGTCTTTTCCCAATGTCCCAAAAGTGAACAGATAATCAATTTTATCGGCATCTAAGCCTTCACCTATTTGAAAATGGTATTGTTCCTCTTGTGGTCCAAGCTCGAGCATGTCACCAAGCACAAGAATTTTTCGCTCATACCCCTGGATGTTGGCCACTAATTCGATTGCTGCCATCACGGAAGTCGGACTAGCGTTATAGGCATCATTGATAATCTTTTCCCCGCGCCGTCCCTCGACAAGCTCCATCCGCATATTTGTCAGCTGGATGCCTGCTAAACCCGCATTTATTTTTTCAAATGGAATTGAAAAATACTGTGCAATCTCCATGGATGCCAGTGCATTTAAAATATTGTGGGTTCCTAGAACAGGGAGCTCGAAGACAACTTCTGAACGGTTAATTTTGAAGCGATTCCCTTGTTCCATTTGCGTTATTTCTGTCGGGTAGATATGATTGGTTTCCTTTCTGCCAAAAGTTTGAACCCGGACATTGCCTTTAATTTGTTGAATCCGCTCCATTAGCAGCGGCTCATCACCATTTAGAACAGCCAGTCCACCATTTTGCAGTCCTTCTAAGATTTCAAGCTTTGCTTCCGCAATTCCTTCCCGTGAACCAAGATCAAGCAGATGGGACTCACCAATATTCGTGATGACGACGGCATCAGGACAGGCAAGTTTTGTCAAGAACTCAATTTCGCCCCTGCCGCTCATCCCCATCTCCAAGACAGCAATTTCTGTATCCTCGCTTAAACCCAAGACAGTTAACGGAAGTCCAATATGGTTATTATAATTCCCTTCCGTTTTTTGCACCTTGTATTGGATGGATAAAAGACTGGCAGTCATATCCTTCGTCGTTGTTTTCCCATTGCTTCCCGTAATCCCGACTACTTTAACAGGTAATTGTTTCCGATATTTCCGTGCAAGTTCCTGCAAGGCAACCAGGCAGTCATCAACCACGAGAATCGGCAAATCGGCCGGCGGGTTCGGAACATCCTTTTGCCAAAGGGCTGCGGCTGCACCCTTACGGATGGCTTCCTCGACATATTTATGACCGTCCGCATTCTCCCCTTTAAAAGGAACAAACAAGTTCCCTGTTGCTATTTTGCGGGAATCAATCGTAACCCCCTCAATCATAACATCAGCAAACGGACTGATATCATTTGCAGCGGAAACCATTTCCGCAATCTGCTTCAAAGAACGATTAATCATTTGATACCCTCCTTTTTTTAAAGTAAACTCGCCGATTGGCGCGCCCGTTAGGGCGGTTCATGAGGCGTAGTTGCACTTATGCCTGATAGGAAAGTTATACTTTCCTATCGGCAAATATAAACGGACACGGCAATCAACCGTGTCTCCGAATGTTTTTAAAAAGTATATTTTATCTGTTGCTTTTCTTCATGTCTTTCTTTGGCAAGATTGACGAGACGCTCAATTAATTGCGGGTACTCCAACCCGGTATGCTTCCACAAAAGCGGGAACATGCTAAATGGGGTAAAGCCCGGCATTGTATTCACCTCGTTGATTAACGCCTTTCCGTCCTTCGTTAAAAAGAAATCCGCACGAACGAGACCTGAGCAATCCAATGCTTTAAACGCTTGAATTGCCATTTCTTTTATCTGCTCGTATTCTTCCTCTTTAATGTCAGCAGGAATAATTAAGGCCGTATCGCCATCCTCATATTTGGCTTTATAGTCATAGAAATCCGTTTTCGGAACAATTTCACCTGGAACGGAGCATTCCGGATAGTCATTCCCTAGGATGCCAACCTCGATTTCACGAGCAACAACACCCTCTTCAATAATAACTTTACGGTCAAATTGAAATGCTTCCACGAAAGCCGTTTCTAGTTCAGCCCGATTCGTACATTTGCTAATACCAACACTCGAGCCAAGATTTGCCGGCTTCACAAAACAAGGAAAACCGAGCTCTGCCTCGACCTTAAAGTACGCCTCTTCTTTTGAGTGCTCCCATTCACTTTTGATAAAGGCAACGTAGTTTACTTGTGCGAGCCCGGCTTGCGCAAAGACATTTTTCATCATTACTTTATCCATTCCGGCGGCTGAAGCAAGCACCCCGTTCCCCACGTACGGCACGTTTAGTAATTCTAATAATCCTTGTACTGTCCCATCTTCCCCGTTTGGTCCGTGCAATAACGGGAAAATGACATCAAGCGGTGCTTCCACTTGTTTTTCTCCGTGGAATAGTGCTGGTGCCAAAGATAAAGGCGATAATTGATTGTCAGAAGAAAACTCAAGCGCATTAACATTTTCTACCGGCCCGCTAAGCTCTGGTCCTTTAATCCACCGGCCTTCAACATTTATGTAAATAGGATGAATTTCAAACTTTTCAAGATCCAATGCTCGAATTACAGCAAGGGCTGTCTGCAGTGACACTTTATGCTCGGCAGATTTTCCTCCGTATAATAAACCTAGTTTTGTTTTCATACCAAAACCTCCATATTCTCATTCACGTTATTATTTTAACACTTTATTAAATAAGAAAGGAAATGCAGCAATGTTTTTTCTATACAGTAATTTATGACATCCACTACTTGGTTAACTACAAAAAACCTCCCCAATAAGGGGAGATTTAAATGACAGTTAACTTCCATTCCTTTGTTTTTTTATCAAAGATAATTTTCGCATGGCAGGGTTTATTGGAGATTTGTTCGTATTCCTCGTACATATCATCCATATTCGCGAAATCGCCCATCACCCAAATGGGAATTTCAATTCGTGCGCGTTGATGGTCCGCGTCCCTTAGAGAAATGCAAATACCTTCTTTGATGAAGGGTGTTAACGACAGGAGAATTTCCTTATTCACTTGGGGATAATCACGTTTTTTCCTAATCCCAAGGATTGTTTTTTCCAGCTTTAGCTCCCCAAGCTTGCCGGCAATTACTCCACTTAGTAAATGGAAAAAATCCTTAAAGCTTCGGTAATAGATTTTATTTAACCAGCCATCATCTTGTGCCAAGTAAACAAAACGATTGCCCAATTTATTATAAAAAGGCAATTTTAAATGCTTCTTGTGATGCCCTAGAAACAGTAATTCAGCCATTTCTTGGTCAGAAAGTTCATTTAAAACTTCTTCCTCAAGAAAATCTATCCAGCAGAAATTTCCGTATCCATATACATCTTCTTGTGCTAATTTGTTAATTCTTTCTTCCGGACAATATTCGAGTTGGGTATGCATATTAAAATCAGCGTCATCAAAGCGATGCTTTAATAAAAGCAATTGATTTAATGAACCTGAAAAAGCAGCAGCAAATTCACCGAATTCGATACCGTAGGACAATACATACTGATCTGATTGATTTAAATGGACATAGATGAGATCCCGTATGTCTTGATGATGCTTTTTCAAAGCCAAACTCCTCCGATCAAACTTGGGTTAAATGATGATAAAAAGACAATTTCCAAGAAACTGCCAAATGGTTTTGTCAATACTTCCTCATTTTATCAAATAATAGGATAAATTGCTTATTTCAATTCTTTTACAAATAATATTTTTAGATTAACATCATGACTTTGCTCTTTCCAATCGTTAACAATGTCAAGAATTCGATTTTCTTCCTGTTATTACATATACTATCTTTAAGGTTCTATAAACTATTATTCGGATTTTTTTATTTTTTAAGCTTTGTTAAAAGTGAATGTTGATTTCCGTTCCAGGCGCTTCGCTTTCCGCGGGGCGGGCGGTGAGCCTCCTCGGCGCTAAAGCGCCTGCGGGGTCTCACCTGTCCCGCTGCTCCCGCAGGAGTCTCGCGCCTTCCACTCCAATCAACATTGTACTCACAATCAACAATGTGCTTTAACACAGCCTATTTTTATAAACCGCACCATGGGAAAGGAGCGCGTCCAAGCATGATCAAAGATATGACGCAAGATGAAATCACCCTATATATCATTAAAACGCTAAAAGAAAACAAAAAGGCAGAATTTGAAGCTGTAATTGAAGAGCTTCATCCCTATGATGTCGCCAAGATCTATCAGGACTTACCCGAGAAACATAAAGGGAGATTCTTATTATTTTTGAAATTTGACGTCCTTGCTGACCTGATGGAAGAGCTTGATAAGGAAGAACAGCTCGATTTATTAAACAAGCTCGGCATTGAAAAATCCAGTAAGGTCCTCGATTTAATGGATAATGATGACTTAGCGCTATTATTAAATGAGCTGTCTCCCGAAAAAAAGGATTCCCTTCTCTCGGGGATGAAGACAGAAGAGTCCAATGCCGTTAAAGGAATTATGAATTATCCACCGGAAACAGCGGGTAGAATCATGACCAACCGCTTTGTCTGGATTCGCGATTATTTCTCCGTTAGAGAAGCAGTCGATAAGTTTAAAGTCTTTGCTGAATTTGCTGAATCGATTAACTATTTATATGTTACTGATGAAGCGCGAAAGCTGGTTGGCGTTGTTTCTTATCGGGATTTATTGCTAGCGGAGCCGGAAGAAAAGATCCGCACGATTATGTATGAACGGGTTATTTCCGTTCCAGTAACGGCTGACCAAGAGGTTGTCGCACAAATGGCAGAACGGTATGATTTCTTAGCGATCCCCGTGGTTGATGCGGACAATGTCCTTGTCGGGATTGTCACGGTCGATGACATCATCGATATAGTAATCAAGGAAGCAAATGAAGATATTGAAAAGCTATCGGCATCAGGTAAATCGATTGACTTTGAAACGAAAACGCTCGTTGCTGCAGCCAGACGGCTTCCTTGGCTGATTTTACTATTATTCATTGGGCTTATTTCAGGAAGAATCATCTCCAGCTTTGAGGATACGCTCCAGCAGGTCGTTGCCCTCGCCTTTTTTATGCCGATGATTGCCGGAATGACCGGGAATACAGGTACACAATCGCTTGCGGTCGTTGTACGCGGGCTTATTTCGCACGATATTGATAAAGGTGTCGTTACCCGTTTAGTGATGCGGGAACTCGGCGTGGGAATAACCATCGGGGTGACATGTGCAATCCTAATTTCGATTATCGCTTATATTTGGCAGGGCAATCTGATATTAGGCGCTGTTGTTGGCTGTTCACTTTTCTTCACGCTCATTATCGGGACACTTGCTGGAACGATTATTCCGCTTATTCTTTACCGCCTCAAGATTGACCCGGCAGTGGCGTCTGGACCGCTGATTACCACCTTAAACGATATCTTTTCCTTGCTCACCTATTTCGGGATTGCAACGATGTTTTTAAAGCATTTAACGTAACCTATTTTTCGGCAAAATAAAGTTGAAACATTTACTGGTAAGAATCGTCATGTTCTATAGATGGCTGTAATATTTTCCCTGAATAGGCTATTGTGAGCAAACTCTTTATTTGCTAGGCTAGAAGGGAATGATCATAGAAAAATGGGTGTAGCTAATGGACAAACAAATGAAAAAAGCAGATCGCTTTGATTGGACGTTAACATTATTATTATTTCTTTTTTTCCTTGTTAGCTGTGCGGCCATTTATAGCGCCCAAGCCTCGGGACAGTATGGCGGGAAGAACTTTTTAGTCATGCAAATTTTTTGGTATTGTTTAGGGGCCGCTATTATATCCGTTGCCATCTTTATCGATGGCTATCAATATAAGCGGCTTTCTTGGTATTTATATGGTTTCGGTCTCATTTTACTTATTGCCGTTTATGCTGCCCCGGAATCAATCGCACCTATCAGAAACGGAGCGAAAAGCTGGTTTGTCATTAAAGGAATCGGGCAGATTCAGCCTTCGGAATTCGTCAAAACCTTTTTAATTTTAGCCCTAAGCCGTGTCATTACATCCCACCAAGAAAAGCATCTTGAAAAATCACTGAAGACTGATTTTCTTTTACTATTAAAATTAGGGATTACAACGGCTGTGCCGCTAGGATTAATCATGCTCCAGCCCGACCTTGGGACAGGGCTTGTCATTTTATCAATTTTAACAGGGCTTATCTTTATTTCCGGGATTTCGTGGAAAATCATTATCCCTATTTACAGTGCAGGTGCGTCGCTCGCTGCGCTTATTTTCTATCTTGTTTTAATTAAGCCTGAATTTCTTGTAAAATACCTCCACGTACAAACCTATCAATTTAACCGAATTTACGCCTGGCTTGACCCAGAGAATTATGCAACCGATTCAAGCTATCACTTGCTGAAATCAATGAGGGCTATTGGCTCAGGACTCATAACCGGCAAAGGTTTCGGCAATCGCGAGGTGTATATTCCGGAGGCTCATACCGACTTTATCTTCAGCGTTATTGGCGAAGAGTATGGCTTTGTCGGCGGCAGTATTGTAGTTGGGCTCTTCTTTCTGCTCATCTATCATTTAATCAAGACCTCATTGGACACCAAGGATCCGTTTAATACCTATGTTTGTACAGGCATAATTAGCGTGATCACCTTTCACGTCTTTCAAAATATCGGTATGACGATTCAAGTGCTGCCAATCACGGGGATACCACTGCCGTTTATCAGCTATGGCGGCAGCTCGCTGATGGGAAATATGTTTGCCATGGGTCTTATATACAGCATTCGTTACCATCATAAAACCTATTTGTTTTCTTCAGAAAATTCGTTAAGTCAATAGGCATGAGTAATGCGTTCCGCTGTTTTTCATTATTTAGGTATATTCGAAGGAAAGGCACCATATTTATTTCTTTATGAGACAAACTGTTATGAGTATCCCCATAGCTAAAGCTAGGGGTTTCGAAAGAATAGGCTTAAAAGCCGCATTGTCTTTACGTGGGCTACCACAGGTCCCGCTAATACATCAGGCCGAAACCTTCAGCTTTGCTTTTTTCTTCCGTTTTGCTTTTTTCTTACTTTTCACGATGATGATCTTCTTAGGAGATTGAAGGAAGTGTTTTCTATCAAGTCCTTCAAAGGCATCGCCAACATGTTTCCGAATAATATTGAACGCCCCATTTACGTCAGCGTGTATTTGAATGTTTGACCCTGTGATTTTATAAAAAGCTCTTTTCACTCGCTGTCCGCTAAAAGTTGTTTGGTGTTCTTCACCAAATGTCGGAATCGGATCCTTTGTTAAAAAACAAGACTTGGATGTGTAGCTTTCTTCGCGGGTAATGACCTGAATTCCTTTGCGTTCGGCTTTGTAACGAATCATGTCAATAAATGTCGTGTAGGGGATTTGGATGAAGGTTTGTTTTGTTGATTTTCTCATGTTTACGTCTAATTTCCACCCCGAATTTTTCCCGATAATGATGGTGTCGATTTCTCTTTCTATGGCAATAAACACTACTCTAGCACTTGCCTTGTGTAAGAAATCCATCACTCGATTGTTTCTTTTTCGGTCCAATGCAACCAAACGGTTCGTCGTAAATACGCCTTCTTTGGGACTCTTTCCGTTTCGAATGATACTCATGTAATTGGCTCGTAATTTATTATAGTATTGATTAATGGATTTTAACCATGTGCCCTTGATAAGCAGAGGTTTAAGCCCCGTGTTATCGACGATAGTTGCCAGGTTATCTACTCCTAAATCAATACCCATTACTTTTTTCGGCTCAAAAATAAATTGATTGTTTTGTTCTGCTGTTCTTACAATCGCCTTTTCTTGCAGTTCAGCTTTGAAAACGATTTCCACAACATAACGACCATAGGAAGGTACGATCTGAACCTGTTGCAGCTTTCCTTCTGAAAGGGCTACCTTTCCTAATTTCAGTTTAAGGCTGGTTCCAGGTAACTTGAGAACATTCCCTTCCTTGATTTCTGTGATTTGATTCGTTAAATAACACGTTGTTCTGTCTGTTTTTGATTTATATTTAGGAATCTTTGGTTTACCCGAAAAGCAGCTTGGATTGATTTTGTATTTTTTTGACGCTTCGAAATAACTCTTCCAATCATCAAATACTTTTTTCATCGTTTGTTGATTAGACTGTGAGGGCATGGAAGTGTAATCAATCTGCTTCATGACTTTAAATAAGGCCTCTACAAAACTATACCCAATGAATGATTGATCTTTGGTTGGCATTTTAAAGAGTTTTAGCTTCGGTTCCAGTTCTTTGCCCTTTTTATCTACTTTCTTAGGCTTTTCCATTTCCTTTTCATAGTGTTTCTGTCGAATTTCATTCATTATCGGTAAATGTGTTTCGATATCCATCAGAGCTTGTAGTTGATTTTCATTTTTCTTTTCTGCCTTCAGAGCTGTATATACCTGTCGAACGTAGTAATTCGTAATATTATACAAATTTTTCGCTTTGAAGCAGAGAGAATCACAATATTCGAATAGTTCATGTTCTGAATGGATTTGTATTTTATAGGCGCTATACATTCTTTTCACCTCCTCCAAAAGGAACCTATGTTCTTATTATGTCAAATAGATTGATAGAATACAAAGTATTTGCCCATTTCAAAAGATAAAAAAAGCAGCGTAAAAACCATACATGAAGTTAGGGGTTTTACGCTGCTTTATGATAAACTAGATAAAGTTATAAATAAAACATTAGCGAAGGTGAACCATGACAGAATTTATAAATAATATATTGGAATTCTTATCCCATTTAGGATATTTCGGTATTGCCATAGGATTAATGATTGAGATCATCCCAAGTGAAATTGTTTTAGGCTATGGCGGCTATATGATCTCGCAAGGACATTTGAATTTTGTCGGAGCAGTTATTGCCGGAACCATCGGCGGTACGATTGCCCAGCTTTTTTTATATTGGGCCGGATATTACGGCGGCAGACCTTTTTTGGAGAAATACGGAAAATACGTACTTATTAAAAAGAGTCATATTGACCTTGCGGAGCAATGGTTTACTAAATATGGCGCCGGAGTTATTTTCTCCGCACGTTTCATTCCCGTTGTAAGACACGCGATTTCGATTCCAGCAGGAATTGCAAAAATGTCAGCTAAAAGGTTTACTCTATACACGGTGGCAGCTGTTTTGCCGTGGACGATTATATTCCTTTATGTAGGGAAAGTCCTCGGTAGTAACTGGGGCGATATTAAAGATAAAGCACATCCTTATGTACTACCAACTATTATTGCGGCAGTTATATTAGGTGTCATTTATTTTATTATAAAGAAAACAAAGAAAACCACCGATTAAACGCGGTGGTTTTCTACTTTTGAAAATTTCCGTATGCCCCAGGCATCATAAGAAGATTATAGCATCAGGCCGGTGATAGCTGCTGTTAATAAGCTAACAAGTGTTGCTCCATAAAGTAATTTAAGACCAAACCTTGCAACAACGTTCCCTTTCTTCTCGTTTAAGCCCTTGACTGCCCCTGCAATAATCCCAATTGATGAGAAGTTTGCAAAGGAAACGAGGAATACTGAGACGATACCGATTGTTTTATTTGATAAAGAATGGCTGACTTTGCCTAAATCGATCATCGCGACAAACTCATTAGACAACAATTTGGTTGCCATGATTGTCCCAGCCTCCACTATATCGGATGCAGGCACGCCGACGATAAAGGCGAACGGTGCAAACAAATAGCCTAGCGCTACTTGGAAACTAATCCCGAAAATTCCAGCAAACACATGGTTAATAAAACTAATTAAGGCAACAAAACCTATTAGCATTGCTCCAACAATAATAGCCACTTTAAAACCATCTAATATATATTCACCAAGCATTTCAAAAAATGTTTGTTTTTCTTCTTGGATATCAAAAATATCTTCTTCCTCACTAACTACATACGGGTTAATGATATTGGCAATGATAAATCCGCCAAATAGGTTTAAAACCAGCGCCGTTATGACGTATTTCGCGTCAATCATTGTCATATAGGCCCCTAAAATCGAAGCTGAAACCGTTGACATTGCCGATGTACACAAGGTATACAGCCGATGCTGCGGCAGATGAGGAAGTAGTTTTTTTACTGAAATAAACACTTCTGATTGTCCAAAAACAGCCGAGGCGACGGCATTATAGGATTCTAACTTTCCCAGACCATTTATCTTGCTCAAGATTAAACCAAGATAACGTATGATGATTGGGAGCACCTTGAT
This sequence comes from Neobacillus sp. NPDC058068, assembly GCF_042885335.1. Taxonomy (NCBI): domain Bacteria; kingdom Bacillati; phylum Bacillota; class Bacilli; order Caryophanales; family Bacillaceae; genus Neobacillus; species Neobacillus sp. NPDC058068. The sequence continues at coordinate 25,561 of NZ_JBHVSI010000014.1, forward strand.
GTGCTGCGCGATCCCTATTAGTACGGAAATAAACACAATTGGCATTAGAACATTTAGGAAGAAAGGCATTTCCCCCTTATTGGCTATCCCGCCAAATACAAAATTAATTCCGTCAGCCGCATAAGTTAGAAGATATTCGAACAACCCCGATATCCCTTTAATGATTAAAAGACCAAATTCGGTATTTAGTAACACAAATGCCAGAATTAGCTGCAAAATGATCATCATGACGATCGGCTTAAACTTAATCCCTTTTTTATTGTAACTGACGATATAGGCGAGTAAAAAAATAATCGCTAACGCCGCTAAAAAAATAATAAATTTCAAATCTTTTTCTCCCTTTCCTGGTGTCAGATTAATTAAGTAATGAAGTGAGAAATTATCAAAATAATTCGACAAAAATCGACAGAACTTCTACACACAAACTCGATTATAAAATTACAATAGAATGGCTGTCAATTCAAACGGATAAAGTAACAATATTCAGGTTTCCCCCACTTTTCAAATTTATCCTTCTTTCTATGCCCAACTTAGAAAAGCGCAAGCGCCCTGGTCAGCGGCGTATGGCCTGGAGCGCTCCAACTGAGATAAAGGAAACACGAAGAGCGTAGCGATTCGATGTTGACTTATCGTAGGGCGGAGAGCGAAGGACAGTAGCCGCTAGGGCGCTGGAGCTGGACAAAAAGAAAAAACAGCTTGGTCAATAGCTGCTTATTCCTCTTGGACCATCTTTAAACGATCCTTATATAAGAAAAAGAAATAAAGTAACATCGAAATAAAAACGGATATCGCTGCCGCTAGATAAATACTGCTGTAGCTGAATAGGTAGCCAATTTGGCCGAACACGATGGCTCCTGTACCAATTCCTAAATCAAAAAAGGAAAAGAAGGTGGCATTTGCCATTCCTCTTCTATTTAATGGCGCTTTTTCTATCGACCATGCCTGCAGGGCAGGCTGTACCGTCCCAAAACCAAGACCATACAGACAAGCTGCTGTATAAAGAATGGCGCTATTAGGAAGCCAGGCTAACAAAAGCATCGCTGCCAAAATCAACATAGTTCCAGGGATATAAACCGCCCGATGCCCCTTCCGGTCATATAGTTGACCGGCAAATGTTCTTGTCACCATTAAGGCTATAGCATACAGAAGGAAGTACCATTGAATACCTCCGATATGTTCTTTTGCTGTGTATAACGGCAGAAAGGAGGCAATTCCGCCAAACGTGACCGTCAAAAAGAACATCAGCATGGATGGTCTCAGTGCACTTTTTTCATATAAATCGAGCTTAGCATTTGTTTTCTTCGATTGTGGCTCCACTTTTTTGTAGCTTATTCTTGAAGACAGCAGAAAAGCAACTATTCCTAAACCGGCACAAATTAAGAAAAAAAATTGAAATGATAGGCTGCCGTTTGTTAAAGCAAGCCCGAGCGCAGGACCGAAAGCGAGTGCCAAATTCCCCGATAAGCCATAATAACCCATTCCCTCGCCCCTTCTTGATGGAGGGATTAAATCGGTAGCGATGGTTCCCGAAGCCGTCGTGGAAAATCCCCAACCCACCCCTTGAACCACACGCATGACAAATAAGAGGGTGATACTTGTCAGAAACCCAAATGACCCGACAGATAGGACAAAAATGGCTAAACCAATTAAATAAACAAAGCCTCTCCCCTTTGTTTCAAGCGAATGTCCTGCAATCGGGCGCAAAAGCAGGGCTGAGAAGGTAAAGATTCCGACAACAACGCCAATTAATTGATCATTTCCGCCCAATTGTTCAACAAAAAGGGGAATGGTCGGCAGTGTCATCTGAAAGCCAAGAAAGATAAAAAAATTAGCGAATACAATAAGCACAAAATCCTTTGTCCAAATCTTTTCCTTAGGTCCTTCATTTATCATCTGTTTATCCATTTTTGCAGAGAACTTCCTTCCTATATGTTCGGATAAATGAAAAAACGTCTCTACGATTAGTAGAAACGAACTTTCATTGGATTGTTATTATTACGTTTGAGGCTTTTCTATCACGCGTTTCATGGCTTGAATTTGCCCTAGATGAAGCGACTCATGGAAAACCGCAAAATTTGCGAGTTCACCAAAGGTTTCTTGACCAAGGAACGGCGTTTTCAGCTTTTCACTGAAACTCTCTACATGAATTTCTTTAATCCTACTTAATTGCTCCTTAAGCTGCGTTGACAATTCCTGAACCGATGGAACGTCACCATTCCACTCAGCCGGTTTCGTGCCAGTCGCAAATAACCCCATATAGTTTGCTGGCAGATTGGTTGATTTTTTGGGAAAACCGAACATAAATTGTTCCGTGACAGTTAATGCATGGCCAATGTGCCAGTGAATCGTATTGTTAAATCCCTCAGGCTGTACATCAACAAGACCTTCATCCAGTGAAGCTACATTTTTCAAGAAATAGTTCCTCGTTAACTCAAAGCTCTTAAATAATAATTCACTCATTTCAACTCTCCCCTTTCTAATTTTCCTAGCTATAGTTTATACGATATTAAGCCAGTTATGAAACAAAACGAACTTACATTTCTTCCGGTGCTTCAACGCCTAATAACCGCAACCCTTCTTTAAGGACGACTGTAACACAGTAAACAAGTGCTAAACGCGCCGGCTGCTCCGCACTTTCCTCAAGAACTTTTACTTGGGTATAATATTTATTAAATGCTTGGGAAAGGTCAACTACATATTTGGCCACCTGTGATGGGTCAAGATTTGCACAGGCACGTTGAATAGCATTTGGGAATTCGATCAGCATGCTTATTACCTTCCACTCTTTTTCCCAAGCAGTATGGAAGTCAACGGGAGGTACATCCTCCTGCCAATTGCCTTTTCGTAAAATAGAGCAGGCCCGGGCAAATGTATATTGGACATATGGACCCGTTTCACCTTCAAAGCGAAGCATTTCCTCTAAGGAAAATTCAATATCGTTCATCCGATTGTTCTTTAAGTCGTGAAAAATAACGGCTCCAACACCCACTTGTTTGGCCACTTCATCTTTATTTTCCAGGTTTGGATTTTTTTCTTCGATATTATGTCTAGCCATCGTAATCGACTCTGTTAACACCTCTTCGAGGAGCACAACTTTGCCTTTTCGTGTCGACATTTTCTTGCCGTCCTTTAACATCATTCCAAACGGAACATGAACCATGGTCTCTGCCCACGTATAACCCATTTTACTTAACACGGCAATTAACTGTTTAAAATGAAGACTTTGCTCATGGCCAACGACGTATAAGGATTTAGCAAAGTTGTAATTTTCCTTGCGATAGAGAGCGGCAGCTAAATCACGGGTCGCATAAAGTGTCGCCCCGTCTGATTTTTTAATCAGGCAGGGCGGCAGCTGCTCCTCAGTCAGCTCAACCACCTGGGCTTGATCGGATTCTACCAATAATTGCTGTTCCTCAAGCAGACGAACAACTCGGTCCATTTTATCATTATAAAAAGCTTCGCCAGCATACGAATCAAATTGGACGTTCATCAACTCGTATATTCTTGAAAACTCCTTTAATGATTCGTCACGAAACCACTGCCAGAGCATTAACGCTTCCTCGTCGCCATCCTCGAGCCTTTTAAACCAGCCCCGGCCTTGGTCTTCAAGTGATGGGTCGGATTCTGCCACATCATGGAACTTAATATAAAGTGCGAGTAACTCCTTAATCGGGTTTTGTTTTACCTTTTCGACATCACCCCATAGTTTATAGGCGGTAATTAACTTCCCGAACTGCGTACCCCAGTCACCAAGATGATTAATTTTGATTGGTTTATAACCGCACTTTTCAACGATAAGTGCCAACGAATTTCCAATAACGGTTGAACGCAAATGCCCCATTGAGAAAGGCTTGGCGATATTTGGTGACGACATGTCGATTGTGACATTGCCGCCGCCCCCGAATTCATGGGCACCGAAATGGTTTGTTTGTGCGACAATTTCACTAATAACTTTTTCTGAAACCAGCTTTTTATTTAAAAATAGATTTAGGTACGCTCCCACCACTTCAGTTTGTTCGAAAATGGTTGACTGTATCTTTTCACTTAGTTCTTGGGCAATCATATTTGGTGATTTCCGTTTTAATTTTGCCAATGTAAAGCACGGAAAGGCTAAATCACCGTGCGATGTGTTTTTTGGCTTTTCAATCAGCTGTTCTAATTCAGCTGCTGAAATTTCTTGATCAAGCAGCTCAAATAGGATGGCTGCAAGCTCCTTTTTAAAATCCATTTTTAAGGACCTCCTTAATTTTTATAAATACAAAAAACCCCCGCCTCTATATAAAGAGACGAGAGTTTGAATATCCCGCGGTACCACTCTAATTGTTCAAAAAGAACCAGCTTTCCCTTTGTAACGGAGCATTCTCCGGCGTACCCTACTCGGTTTCGGGTTTGCATCTCAAAAGTGCGCTTCATCATCTGATTTGTATCAGGCTCACACCGCCCCCGACTCGCTAAAACATCCTAGATAACTACTCTCTTTTTCATTGATTTTTCCATCTTGATTATCAGTTATTATACTGGAAAGATAAGGATTAATCCAGTCACTATTGAATTTTTTTATTAAGGCAATCCTATTAGAAAGGCGCAAGCGCCCTGGTCAGCGGCGTATGGCCTGGAGCGCTCCAACTGAGATAAAGGAAACACGGTGAGCGCAAGCGAACCGATGTTGACTTATCGTAGGGCGGAGCGCGAAGGACATTAGCCGCTAGGGCGCTGGAGCTGGACATTTCTCAAAGTCAAAATTTATACATTATTATCTTTTTAACAAAGGAGGGATTTTTGTGGCGAGAAGAAATAAAATACTTGTACCGGAAGCACGGAGAGGTTTGGATGAGTTAAAAGCAAAAGTCGTTCAATCCGGGAGCCCGGAACATGCCAAATTCGAAGCTGCCGAAGAGGTGGGGGTTCCCTTGAAAAAAGGCTACAATGGACAGCTCACATCCGAACAGGCTGGAAAAGTCGGCGGCAGACTTGGCGGCAGCATGGTTCGCGAACTTGTCAAAATGGCACAGGAAAACTTAAGTAAGAGACAGTGACCTTTGGGGCCTACTATATCAGGCCCCCTCGTTTATTTTTCACTTCGGAAGCCCTTGCAATAAAAACACCTTCATAATCTCAGCAATTTGTTCCGAGCTCAACGGGGCATGATTTCTTTCCCAGTCTGAAACAAGAGCGATATACATTTTTAAAAGCAAAAAGCTGGTAATTTCTGTGTTAGCTGCAGGAATGGCTCCTTTAGCAATGGCGGTCTCAATTTTTTGTCTTAAATAGGCGATAATCTCATTTTCCACATGCTGGAGCATTTCCGACACCGCTAATGTTCCCATTTCCGCTTCCTCTTGGACAAGCTTAATCATAAGCTGGTGCTGGGAGCGAAATTCTAATAATCGGTACAAGGCACGATGGACATTTTCAGTAAACGGTAATTCCGACTGGATGACTAAGTCCGCCTCGACAATCATTTCCTTCACCAACGAAGAAATAATCTCCTCAAACAATTCTTCTTTATTTTTGAAAAAGGTATAAATGGTTCCCTTTCCGACATTCGCAAGCTTCGCAACTTGATCCATTGTCGTTGCTTTATAGCCAAATAACGAAAAGGATTTTGTCGCCGCTGCAACAATCATTTTTCTTCTATCAGGTGCCATGCAATCCACCATCCCTATTGACTAATTTAGTTTTTTGGTCACATCTATCTGATTTCACTATAGCATAGTCAATATTTCCTTTCAATTTTTTCTGTAAAGTATTTGGAAATCAACAAAACGTTTCTGGATCAATGTATATACCCCCTCCTTATTGGAAAAATATACACAGGTTAAATAAGGGGGCCTTATGATGTTTCGGTTCCGCAAGCGAAAAAATAAAAAAATTGCTCAACTTCCTGCTAATTACCAAAATGAAGCGCTGAGTTCAATCCTCTCAACAAACGAACAAATGTTAAAGGCAATTTTTCAAAACTGCTCTGACTTTATTATTCGCCCTATATTTGTAAATGGTGAAACTAACATTCTTTTGTTTTATTTAGATGGGTTAACTGACACGAGAATGTTCGAGAATGTACTGTTAAAACCGCTGATGTTTGAGGGAATTCCCACTGGATTAGGTGAGGTTCATACGCTCCGACAAGTAATTGAGCAGCAATTATTCGCAGTCACACCTGTTAATAAAGTTTCAAACTATGACAAACTAGTTGATGGGGTCTTAAAGGGCAATGTCGGTATTTTAGTTAATGGGGAGACAACAGGGTTAATCGCCGATTTCAAAGGTTTAGAACAACGCAATGTTGAGGAACCGGCGACAGAGGTCACTATTCGCGGTCCAAGGGATGGATTTAATGAATCGATTCGAACAAATACCGCGCTGCTAAGGAGAAGGATTCTCAGTTCCCGACTCAAACTTGAGTCATTAACCATTGGCGAATTATCGCAAACAAGTGTAGAGATTGCCTACATAGAGGGAATTGCTCCTGATAACCTTTTGGAAGAGGTCCGCAGCAGGCTTGGCCGCATCAAAATCGATGGGATACTCGAATCGGAGTATATCGAGGAGTTTATTGAGGATAATCCCTATTCACCATTTCCGCAAATTCAAAATACTGAAAGGCCAGACATTGTCATCGCCAATCTTTTGGAGGGAAAAGTAGCGATTATTGTTGATAACACTCCGTTTGCCCTCATTGTTCCCATGACATTCTGGAATGGGCTGCAGTCAGTTGAGGATTACTATGAACGGTTTATCTATACCTCCTTCATACGCTTTATTCGTTATATTTTGTTCATTATTTCGCTTTTTTTGCCATCTATTTACGTTGCCCTTACAACTTATCAACCGAGACTCATTCCGACGACACTGCTAATTAGTGTCTCGGCAGCTCGTGAAGGGGTCCCGTTCCCTTCTATCATCGAAGCATTGATTATGGAGTTTGTGTTTGAAGGTTTAAGAGAAGCAGGGATTCGCCTCCCAAAAGCCGTTGGGTCAGCTGTCAGTATTGTCGGGGCACTTGTTATCGGACAGGCTGCAGTCCAAGCAGGAATTGTCTCTGCTCCAATGGTCATTGTCGTGGCCACAACTGGAATTGCCTCATTTGCTATTCCTCGGTACAATCTCGGAACGGCACTGCGGATGATCCGATTTGCCATGCTGATTTTAGCCGGTATTTTTGGAATCTACGGGATAGTGATTGGCTTTATTGCACTGACCATTCATCTTGTTAATCTTCGCTCCTTCGGCGTTCCCTATTTTAGTCCAGTAGCTCCGCTGATTCCAGGAGATTTGAAGGATGTTTTGATCAGAGGACCAAGATGGACTTTCCAAAATCGTCCAACGTTTATTTTTGGCAGAGATAAACAGCGGATACCGCCTGGACAAAAGCCTAGTCCAAACCAAGGGAGGGACGACCATTGAAAGGAAGACAAATTCTTTGTTTTGGATTTTGCTTCTCCTTACTGTTTATCTCGGGATGCTGGGACCGGAAAGAATTGAATGATCGGGCCATTTGGCTGGCAACAGGATGGGATCTCGGGGAGAATGGCGGTGTTCAAATCAGCGGGCAGATTGTCATCCCCTCCAACATTCAAACCCAAGGTGGAGGCGGGGGAACAATGACGAAGGGTTTTTTCAACATTTCAGAAAGCGGAAAGGATTTCAGCGATGCCCTGCAAAATTTACAGGCGAAACTGCCAAGGGAAGCCTTTTTTGGCCAGCGCCGTGTTGTATTCTTTGGGGAAGAATTCGCTAAACGCGGGTTAAAGGAGGAAATGGACATAAATAATCGAAGCCCGGATGTCAGCCTCCGAACCGATATATTTGTCGTCAAGGGAAGTACCGCAAAGGATGCCCTAAATCTTGCTAATCCTCTAGAGAGCCATCCTGCTGTTGCTGCTTTAAAAGACCACGAACAAAGCGGAGGACGAGGTGATACCGCTTATTTAAATTTTTTATTAGCTGCAACCAGTGCGGGATTTCGCCCAACCATCCCCATAATTGAAATTAGTCAGTCACAAGAACGAAAACACTCGGGACAACAGAATTCTACCAATCCTCCACTCTTGAAGATTGCTGGGGCTGCCGTTTTTGACGAAAACCTTAAAATGATTGGTCGTATAAATATGGAGGAAAACAGACATTTGCTTTGGGTGATGGGACTGCTAAAAAAACTGACGATCAGCATTCCCAAAAATGAGGGCAATGCAAGTATAGTTTTAACGAAAATAGACAGCAAAATCAAACCAACGTTCAGCAAAGACAAACGAATAAGAATTAAAGTTTATCTGACTGGAGAAGGTGCTTTGACGGAAAGTAATACAGGATTAAATGTTGAGTATTCAAAGAATCTTTCACATCTCCAAAAGAGTTTTGAAACATATACGCAAAAGCAAGTTCAGCAAACGGTAACAAAGGTGCAAAAGGAATACGGGCTCGATATCTTTGGCTTGGGCGAGGTCATTCACCGAAAACATCCGCGTCAGTGGAAAACGCTAAAAAATGACTGGGACAAGAAGTTTTCAGAGGCAGAAATTATAGTAAAAGTAGACTTAAAGATTAAACAAATCGGAATGTCAGGTCCTTCCTTATTGTTTAAAGAAAGTGAGATAAAAAAATGAAACTGTCTGGAATGCAACTTTTTTGGTTGATGTTCTCTTTCGAAACTGGAAATATGCTTCTGCTTACCATTGGACCAACTGCTCAAGAGGCCAAACAGGATGCATGGATTTCCTGTTTGGCCGCTAGTGTTTTCGGGATCGCGATTGTCTTTATCGCCTGCAAAACTGCTCTTCTTTTTCCGAAACAATCGTTAATCGAGTTCAGTAAACTTATATTAGGTAAGTGGGTTGGCACGATTGTTATCATTGTCTATCTAATTCAATGGTTTGCTGTTATCGGTAACATTTTAAGAGAATTTGCCGATTTCACGATTACCATTCTGCTTCCTTATACTCCTCCTTGGGCTTTGATTTTAACGATGCTTTTATTAATGATTTATGTAACTACCATTGGGGGAATCGAAGGAATTGGACGGTGCAGCGAGGTGTTTGGAACCATTATATTCTTATCATTATTTGCCTTACTAATTCTTTCTGCACAAAATGTTGATCTTCTGCGAATACTGCCTGTTTTTTCAGACACAGGAATTCAGCGGATTTGGAAAGGGACATTAATCCCTCTTGCTTTTTTAGGAGAGTCCGTGATGGTGTTAATGCTCATCTCGTTCATGGATCAGCCAAAGAAAGGCCTAAAAAGTGCTGTATGGGGAATTACTGCAGCCGCATGTTTCATTAGTACCGTTACCTTATGGGTACTGATGACTTTAGGTCCCGAGTTGACAGCTAAACTGCGCCATCCTGTATTTGATACAGTCAGCTATATCTCGGTAATGGATTTTATCCAAAACTTAGAGATAATTGCCGTCCTAGTCTGGATCCTTAGTGTATTTATCAAATTATCGCTCTACTTCTTTTTTGTATGCTACGGGACGGCTCAATTATTCAAAGTGAAAAACTGGCGGAAAATGATTTGGATTACGGCGCCTTTTTTCTTCGCACTTGCCGTTTTCTATCCAAATAATTCCTACACCTTCGGCTATATGAAAACATATATGGTTTATTTTTTATTACCTATCAATATGGTAGGAATCCCCATCCTGCTTTTAGTTGTTGGGAGTATTCGGAAAAAATTTACGGTAAGCCATTGAGAATTTTTCTGAATCAAACCTGAAATGGGATATACTAATCAAACGTTTGATTAAATGTGGGTTGGAAATGTGCTTTACTAATCAAACGTTTGATTCATTACAAGCTTTATGGGGACAGCGAAACTTATCTTTTCTAACTATCACTAAATGATTGATTATAAATGGAAAACCACGACACCTTTTTTATTCGCGCCACGGCTTCTATCGTCAGTATTTTTTTACTTATCTTGTTATTATGGAACTAGATTTTTTTAAAACAAATGACAAGCAACCCAATGATTTGGTTTCGCTTCTTTCCAAATTGGTGTTACCTGGGCACATGTATCTGTTGCCATGGGGCATCGTGTTCTAAACCTGCACCCACTTGGTGGGTTACTTGGACTTGGAAGATCACCACTTAGAATAATACGATTGCGTTTCTTTTCAATATCAGGGTCCGGGACCGGGACAGCTGAAAGCAAGGCTTGGGTGTATGGATGAAGAGGCTCCTCATATAAATCGTCGGAGGTAGCTAACTCTACTATTCCCCCAAGATACATGACACCCACACGATCACTTATATGTTTGACCATCGAAAGATCATGAGCAATAAATAAATAAGTTAAATTTTTTTCCTTTTGAAGCTTTTTCATTAAATTAACAACCTGTGCTTGGATGGATACGTCTAAGGCACTAATCGGTTCATCCGCGATGATAAATTCCGGCTCAACAGCGAGCGCCCTGGCAATCCCAATTCTTTGCCGTTGGCCTCCTGAAAATTCATGAGGATACCTGTTTGCATGGCTTTTATTCAATCCTACTGTTTCCAGCAGGCGGAATACCTTTTTCTGTCGTTCTTCTTTAGTTGCTGCCAACCCATGTATATCAATTCCTTCAGCAATAATATCCGCTACTGTTTTTCGAGGATTGAGCGAAGAATATGGGTCTTGAAAAATCATTTGCACTTTTCGGTTAAATTGTTTTAGCTGGGAAAGATTCTTTTTCCCGTGAACCTGTTCCCTTTGAAATAATACTTCTCCATCAGTAACGTCATACAATCTCATCAAAGTTCTTCCTGTTGTCGATTTACCACATCCAGATTCCCCGACTAGACCTAGAGTTTCCCCTTTATAAATCGTAAAGGAAACATTATCTACTGCTTTCAGCACTTCATTCTTACCCGTTTTAAAATACTTTTTAAGATTTTTGATTTCCATTAATGGTTCTTGCTGAAAGGGTGCTTTTTCGTTCTGTTTCTTTGCCGGACTTTCTACCACTTTTATTTTCTTTCTTAAAAAATCTGATCGCTCCATTTTTGGTGCTTTTCCATGAAGCAGCCATGTAGCCGCATAATGAGTTTCTGAAATTTTATGCATGGGTGGTTCACGAAGATAATCAATTTTTAATGCGTGTTCGTTTCTTTCAGCAAAAGCATCCCCTGTTGGTGGATGGAGTAAATCTGGAGGGGTTCCTGGTATAGCAGCAAGCTCCCCTTTTGTTTCCAAATTAGGCATTGAACCTAATAATCCCCATGTATATGGATGCTGCGGGTTATAAAATACTTCTTCGACTGTCCCGGTTTCAATAATCTTTCCGGCATACATGACGGCCACTCGATCGGCAATGTTGGCAACCACCCCAAGATCATGGGTTATGATGATAATCGATGTATCCATTTTCTTTTGAATATCTTTCATGAGATCTAAGATTTGCGCTTGAATAGTTACATCTAATGCTGTTGTCGGCTCATCAGCAATAACCATTCTCGGATTACAAGCAAGAGCAATCGCAATGACAACCCTTTGCCGCATACCACCCGAAAATTGATGTGGATATTGGTTTACCCGCTGTTCAGGATTCGGTATCCCGACAAGCTTCAATAAATCAACTGTCCGTTGCTGTGCTTGCTGCTTATTTAGTTTTTGATGGGTCATGATACTTTCAGCGATTTGCTTTCCCACTGTCATCGTTGGGTTTAAGGCTGTCATTGGGTCCTGGAAGATCATCGAAATTTCGGAACCTCTTATTTTTTCCATTTCTTTCTCAGAAAGGTGCACTAAATTTTTTCCTTCAAAAAGGATTTCCCCCTCTTCAATCTGAGCGGTTTTGTTAGGTAAAAGTTTCATGATGCTTTTCGATGTGACCGATTTGCCCGAACCAGATTCCCCAACAATTGCTAGCGTTTCACCCTTTTTTAAATAGAGATTAACCCCTCTGACTGCCTGAACTTTACCGGCATACGTTTGAAAAGAAACATGTAGGTTGTTGATTTCTAGTAATTTCTCCACAATGTCTTCCCTTCCTCTCTCCTAATTAAAAACTCCAGAAACTAGCCGGTTTTTCTCCACTTATTAATTGGTAACCGTTTCACCGTCAAACTTTTCATTATGATGCTTAACTAGCTCAAAATCGGCCTCAATTCGTCCGATCCGGTCATTTCTCGCGTTTAGTACCGGTGCATTTACATATTGATCTAGTATTTGATAAATGGATTCGTCACCAATCTTTAGTTTCTTTAATACTTCCATTGCAACGACGCTTACTGCTCGCGCATTTCCATCCTCTGCCTTAATGGTAATACCGAGGCCTAAATCAACTACCCCAATACATTGAACACCCTCTGCTCCGCCTTTTGCGACAATTTTCCCATTGAAAGCAGCCATTAAATCAGTATCAAATCGGTCCTTTCCTCCTACCATTTCTGGATGCTTCATCATCGCATTGCGAATTCTTTCGAGTGCCTGCGCTCGTTCGCTTTGCTCCCAAGCGTTAGGATTTGCTAAGCGGGCAAAACCTAAGGCAGTATTCCTTAATGGCAGTCGATGAACAGGGACACCGCAACCATCGACGCTGATGTCAATTTTCTCCTTCGGATATTGACATACATCCTCAATGGCATGTAATATCCGCTGTTGATGAGGGTGCGTCAACTCTCGATAACTACTTACATCCTCATTCATATGGACTACTGCCGTTAACATTCCCGAATGTTTCCCCGAGCAGTTACTATAAACAGGTGTTAGCTCGCCGCCCGCTTTAATTAATGCATTATAGCTTTCAATATCCCTTGGAATATGGGTTCCACATTGGAGACTGTTTTCTTCTAGATGAATATGGTTGATTATGTTCATTACACGGTCCCGATGCCTTTGTTCTCCACTATGTGAAGCACAAATGAGTGAAATATCTGCTTCCTCAAAATGATAGGCATCTGCCGCTCCTGTTTCTAAAACGGCAATTGCTTGAAAGGGCTTCATGGATGACCTTGGGAAGGTTTGGCGTTCTGGATCCCCATATGAATAAAGCAGATCTCCTTGTGCGTTAACTACGGCGACATGGATATCGTGCGTACTTTCAAGATACGTTCCACGGTAAACTTTTACTGGTTTTCCCATAAAATATTCCACTCCATAAAATTGATTTTTAGTTTTCACGTTTTTTAACTTACGATGATAATCATTATTTTCTCATTTTCGGATCTAAGGCATCTCTAAGTCCATCCGCTAAAATATTAAAACTAACCATGATTCCAATAATGACTAGTGCCGGATAAAGAAGGAGATAAAAATGGTTTCTCATCCCATGAAAACCATCATTAATTAATACCCCTAAGGACGCAAGCGGCTCTTGCAGCCCCAGGCCAATAAAGCTAAGGAAAGCTTCTGTGAAAATGGCAGATGGGATGGTGAACATCATATTAATAACAATTAACCCAATCGTATTAGGGATTAAGTGGTGTAAGATTAATCGTGTATTGGAGGACCCAAGCGATTTGGCAGCTAAGATATATTCCTGTTCCTTCAATTTAAAGATTTGGGCCCGGACCAATCTCGCCATATTCACCCAACCGGTAATAACCATAGCGACTGTAATGGTGATAATACCTGGTTTCATTAACATGATTAATAAAATCACAACGATTAGATGAGGAATGCCTACTAAAACTTCAATTAATCGCTGCAAGGCATTATCGACCTTACCTCCTAAAAGAGCGGAAATTGCGCCAATTGTTACCCCGATGATTAAGTCAAGCAAGGCTGCAAGGATGGCAATATAAAGAGAAATTCTTGTTCCCTGCCAAATTCTAGTCCATTGGTCTCGTCCAAACTTATCCGTCCCTAGCCAATGTGTTTGGCTTGGTGCTTGATAGGATGCACCATAATCTGTCTGATAGTATTTAAACTCATTCATATAGGGACCAAATATGGCTAACAGGATAATAATTAGTAACGTAATTAAACTTAAAACTGCACCCTTATTCCTCTTAAGTCTTAGCCAGCTATCTTTGTAAGCGGATAAAGTCGGCCGCTCAATTTTTTCACTATCTTCTACCTTTCTGCCAACCACTTCAAACAAATCATCGGAAAATTCATCTGTCGTAAGTGCTTCTGTGTTTTTCATCCTACTCACTCCTTTGCACCGCTAATGCGAATTCTTGGATCAATAAGGCCATAAAGAAGGTCAATGATCAGCATTGTAAGAACAAAAAAGGCACTATAGAAGAGGGTAAGACCCATTATTGTCGTATAATCATTCACTTTGATAGAATCCACGAATAAACTTCCAATTCCCGGAACCCCAAAGATATTCTCAATAACAAGCGATCCTGTTAAAAGACTTACACTAATTGGACCTAAGACGGTAATTACCGGTATTAAAGCATTGCGGATTGCATGCTTGTAAATAATTTTCAGCTGTTTTACACCCTTGGCTTTTGCAGTCAGCATATAGTCCTGCCCAAGTACCTCAAGCATTTCATTTCTGGTATAACGGGCAATTAATGCAATAACAATTAATGATAAAGCAATACTTGGCATAATTGAACTCGAATAGGATTCCCAAAATGCAACAGGCAAGAGCCCAAGCTTTAATCCTACATAATATTGCAAAAGTGCGGCAAAGACGAAGTTAGGCACCGATATCCCCAAAACAGCAATAAACATCGTCGTAAAATCCCATATTGAATTGTGTTTAAAGGCTGCGATAATTCCTAAAATGAGTCCAATGGTTAAACCTAAAATGACTGCTTGTGTTCCGAGAAGAGCTGATGGACCAATTCGGTCAGCTATGATCTCTTTCACATCCTGGCCTTTAAAATAAAAGGAAGTTCCCAAGTCTCCTTGAATTAAATTCCCCATGTATATCACGTATTGGGTTGTAAGCGGCTTATCTAATCCATATCTTGCAAAAAACTCTGTTCTTTGCTCCTCTGATAAATCAGCAAGCTTCTCTTCATCAAATGGAGAACCAGGAAGCTGCTTCATTAAAAAGAAGGTTACAGTAGCAATGACAAACAGTGTAATGACGATATTCAATAATCTGACAATAAAATACTTTTTCAACCTCTCACACCTCCACTTTTGCGGGGTTAGAACCATTTTTTATGATATAAGGAGAAGAGGAAGACCCCTTCCCCATCAAAACTAGTTATTTGACTTTAGTATATTTCAACTCTAAAGGCGCACCGTAAGGATGATTGACAAATCCCTTTACATAAGGCTTTTGTAAAAATGCCGATCCTTGGTAGTAAAGCGGGCCTAAAACGGAATCATCTTTAAGCATGATTTTTTCAGCTTCAACAAGTTTTTCCATACGTACTTTATCATCAGCCTCATTCTTGGCTGTATTAACCAGTTCATCATATTTTGTATTTCCATAATTTCCACGGAATGGCTTCGAAGGTGACATCCATAAATCCAAATAAGTCATTGAATCGTTATAGTCCGCGCCCCACTTAGAAACAACCATTTGGTAATCATTATCTCTCATCGTTTGAAGTCGTCCACTATACGGTTTTGTGACAAGTGAAATATCAATCCCTAAATTCTTCTTGTATTCGCTTTGAAGGAATGTACCAGTATCTTTAGATACCGTATCATCAGCAGTTAATAGGGTAATTTCAGGAGTTTTACCCAATTCTTTTACTCCTTGTTCCCATAGTTCCTTGGCCTTTTTACTATTTGGCTTGATCACATCACCACCAAGTTCACGGAAGGTCTTTCCGTCGACTCCTGCCATTTTAGGAGCAATCAATCCATAAGCAGGCTCAGATCCATTATTTAAAACAACATCGGTCAACACTTTGGGATCATATCCTAATTGAAGTGCTTTTCGGATATTTGGGTTAGAAATTGGCTCTTTTCCTAGGTTGAATTGAATATAGTAAGAGGTAAATTCTGTTTCAGTTCCAAACTCTTTACTATCTTTAAATGAATTTACATCTGCGGATGAAAGGACTACTCGATCAAGATCTCCAGCTTCATATAAATTTAAAGCGGTACTTTGTTCTTTAATGACTTTTAGGTTGATTTTTTCAACAGCCACATTTTTCTTATCCCAATATTCAGGATTTTTCTCTAAAACTACTCCCTTTGCCTGATCGTAATCAGTTAACACATATGGACCGTTATAAAGAATGTTGTCATACTTTAGAGCAAATTGGTCGCCCTTTTCAGTAACAAATTTTTCATTTAACGGAAAATAAGTAACAAACGCAGTCAAACCTACAAAGAATGGTGTTGGTTTTTCTAGATGAACAACAAGTGTTTGATCATCTTTTACTTCGATTCCGACCGTATCAGCCTTAGCCTCTCCAGCCGTAAATGCTGCTCCGCCTTTAATATAGTCCGCAAGAATAAAAGAATACGACCCCGCCGTATCCGGATTCATCGCTCTTAACCAAGAGTATTGGAAGTCCTTTGCGGTTATTGAGTCTCCATTGCTCCATTTCACATTATCACGAAGATGGAAGGTATAGGTTAGCCCACCATCAGTTACATCAACGCTTTTAGCCATCGCTGGTTCCGGTTCATTATCCTTATTTAATCTGTATAAACCTTCCATGACATTATTTAAGACAGAAAAAGAAATCGAATCTGTCGTTTTTACTTGATTTAAATCAGGAATATCATTGTCAAGGCTTAAATTGAGTACATTTTCGGGCTTTCCATTAGAACTCTTTACGTCTTTTCCATTCTTTGTTCCAGTTGAGCTTTCCTTGAAATTACAGCCCCCTAGTACAACCATCAAACTGAGTAATAGCAAATACAACATTTTCGGCCATTTTTTTCTCAAATTAGTTACCCCCTAAAAGTTTTTTCATGTATTATTAATGCAATTTCCATGCCAACAATTGAAATCCGTTATTTTACACTGAAATTTGAATAATCAACCTTTTCTAAAAATAAATAGGTTAACCACTTTTGCATAATTTCAGTTCTATTTAGATAATTGGTTACCCTATTTTTCTTTTAACACTATTCCCATAAGAAAGGAAACTTGGTACAAAACTTGCATCTATGGTAATTGAACTGAAAAGGAGGGGCTACCATTGAATTGGAAGGAAGAAGTAAATAAAAGGAAGGATTTATTAGTAGATGATTTAACTACTCTATTAAAAATTCCAAGCGTGAAAGATTTATCAACCTCATCTGAACAAGCTCCGATGGGAGCAACAATTAAAAAAGCGCTTGATTTTATGCTGGAAAAAGCTAAACAGGATGGATTTAGGACAAAAAATATCGATAATTATGTTGGATTCGCTGAACTAGGTCCCGAAGATGCATCACACTATATTGCTATCTTATGCCATTTGGATGTGGTTCCTGCCACCGGTGAATGGGATACTGATCCCTTCTCCCCTGATATAAGAAACGGCAAGTTATACGCCAGAGGAGCAATCGACGATAAAGGGCCCACAATGGCCGCATATTATGCACTAAAGATTATTAAAGAGAATGAATTATCTTTAAAGCATAGAGTGAGGATTATTTTTGGAACAGATGAGGAAAGCGGAATGACGTGCATGAAAAAATATGTTCAAGTGGAGCCTGCACCTTTAACAGGCTTTGCCCCAGATGCAGAATTCCCGATTATTCATGCTGAAAAAGGCCAAATTAATGCTGTATTAAAATGGAGAGCGCAGGATACCCAAAATGACGATCCATTCAAGGTAGTTTCTTTTTCCTCAGGAGAAAAAGGAAATATGGTACCGGATCAAGCACAGGCTACACTCATTGGCCATAACCTTGAATATGTAGAAAGAGAGTTTATTAGATTTGCAATTAGTCAGAAGCTTGAGTTCTCCTATGAAAATAATGGAAATTCAATCAGACTAACACTAAAGGGAACATCAGCTCACGGAATGGAACCAGACAAAGGGATTAATGCAGGGAATACACTAGCACAGTTTCTCATTAAAAATTCAATTGACAATGGATCATACTTTACATTTATTTCAGATTGTTTAGCGGAGGATTTTTGGGGAGAAAAGCTGAATATCTCGTTTTCTGATGAAATAACAGGACCACTCACGGTAAACGCAGGAATTTTCCGCTTCGCACACCAAGAGGATGCCTATATCTCATTAAATATACGATGCCCTGTTGAAACTCCTTATTTAAGGACAATAGAAAAGTTAAACGAAACCGCTCAAAAATATGGATTCGATGTGGAAGAGGTAAGAGAAAAGAAACCACATCACGTTGACCAGAATCACCCAGTAATCAAGGTCCTTCAACAAGCATATGAAGAAGAAACAAATACTCAGGCGACTTTGTTAACTACTGGAGGAGCCACCTATGCTCGTTTTATTGAAAACGGAGTAGCTTTTGGGGCGGTTTTCCCTGGTAAAGAAAATACCGCCCACCAAAAAAATGAATATGTTGAAATGGAAGATCTCAATAAAGCCACAGCCATTTATGCTAACGCTATTTTCCATCTGGCAAACCTTGATTATTAATAGCTTCTTTTCAGAAAAAAAGCAAGTGCGTTAACACTTGCTTTTTTCGCCTATCAGGAAAGTATCCGTTCAACTACACCTCTATCTTCGCCCTTCGAAGTTCTCCAGCCAGCGGATTTTCTTTATAATACTCAAGGAATTTCTTTCCTTTTTCGGCAATCCTGCTTCCTTTTCTTCCTTTTTCTATGATGATTAATTCATGATGATTGAGTAACCCCTGTCTGTACCGTAGCTGCTGGTCTGTCAGATTGAATTCCCGCTTATTCAAATAGTCTACTATCGCCGACCTGCCGGCAGAGGAAACATGCTCAGAATTTAAAAACTCTAACATAACCAATATCTCAGAAAGGAACCCTTTTCTTTTAAATTCTTCCGCAATCACTTTTAATGCTTCATTCATAAGAAGGTCTGACTGGTATGTAAATGCGTTACTCCCCATCGGAAGGTCTTCTTTAAAGACAATGTCACCGGAAATATGAGCAGCATATTCTACAACATTGCGGAGCTCTCTAATATTCCCTGGCCAATGGTATTCTTGACAAAGCTCTAAGGCTGCTTTTGAAAAAGCAAATGGGGGTCTACCAAGCATTTCTTGAAATTCTTTAATAAAAATATTGATCAGCAGTGGTATGTCTTCTTTTCTTTCCCTTAGTGGCAGGAGCCTCAAAGGTAAAACATTTAGTCGATAAAATAAATCTTCACGGAATGTCCCTTCAGCAATCAGTTGATGTAGATCTTTATTTGTTGCCGCGATCACTCTAACATCTAAGGGAATGACTCTGTCCCCGCCTACCCGCATGATCTGTCTTTCCTGAAGGACTCTTAACAGGCGATTTTGAATAACAGCTGATGCATCGCCAATCTCGTCGAGAAAAATACTCCCCATATGGGCTTGTTCAAACATTCCAATACGACCACTTTTATTTGCACCTGTAAACGCTCCTGCTTCATAACCAAATAGTTCACTTTCCATTAAACTCTCAGAAATAGCCGCAAAGTTTACCCCAATAAAGGGTTGGGGTTTTCTGGGTGAATGATTATGGATGGCTTGTGCCAACACTTCTTTGCCTGTACCAGTTTCACCTAAGATTAGGATGGTTGAATTACTTCTTGCCAGCCTTTGGGCTATTTTGATCATATTTAAAACAGATTCATTGACTGTTTTAACGTCATCGAAGTAATACCTTGCTAATAAGTTTTTTTGCTTTGCTTTAAAACGGTAGTCATGCTCGATTTTTCGATAATCCTCTGCTTTCCGAAAAATGATAAGCGTTGAGTACACCTGTGCATCGATAATAATTCTCTTTTTCCTCATATAAAAGGTTGTTTCATCAATTTCGACAAAGCTTTCTTGACCGACTGCCATATTCTTAATCGCGTCACGATAGGAGTCACTTAAATCATTCAAATAAGGTTTGGTCGACTTTACCGAGTCGAGCTCCAGAATTTCTCCCGCATGTTGATTAAATACTTCTATTTGTAAGCTATTATTATAAACTAAAACCGCATCATCCATATTCTGAATGATATTTTCCAAACTCTTTTGCAATAGTTTCGAGCGAAACATTTCGTCACTAAGTTCTTTTGTAATATCAACCAACGATTGCATAAATCTTGCAGATAAATGAGTAGTTGAAGAAAAGGGTGAAATTTGGAAATGATTAAATAATTCTACTAATGTTGAGATATCTATTAATCGACTTCCAATATTAATCACTTTTTTAATATGTGTTGGCACTAACTGTGGCTCCCCGGCCGTCACAGCTATCGTAATATCTTTGTTTGGTTCTTCTTGTGAATAAAACGGACGAAAATCTAGATCAATTCCCGTTTCTTTGAGGATTCGGATAGTTTCTTCTGTCGACTGTTTTAAATCACTTACCAAATAAACCATTGTACCTTTCGGAATTTCCAACAATCCCCTAATATTTGCATAATTGATTGTTCTTTTCGTAATGATATACTGCATATCTTCAGGCAAATAGGGTTTTACCATTTTATAAACAATCGCGCTTGAAATAAGCACGAGGGAATACTTTCTTATTGAAAGATGATCCAACTCATCTACTTTTCTAGCATCAATGTGAAAATAATCTTGTAAACCAATTTCGGTTAATTGGGAGACAAGCGACTGTAACGTGTTCTTCATATATGCTACAACAAGAATACTGTTTTTTTCCAAGCATACTCCCCCACCCCTCTATAGTAGAACCCCTAGAGAATATTTTATCATATTTCAATATTTACTCTTCGTTACGTACACTTTACCCTCCTCTACCAATACCTTTCCACTTGCCACCTATAAGTAAATACTTTCTTGTCAAAAATTAACCTTCATCATTCATTGATTATGACCCAGTGGACCGATAGTGCCTGACACCAAATTTCCAGACGAGAAAACATGGAAGGATAAACAGGCTCCCCAGAACGGGAGTCAGCATATGGATAAGCTCGTTTCCGTCTGCTTTTCCGAGAATATATTGTAATGGCAGGTAATTTACGGTTCCAAAAGGAATGACATAGGTAAAGAAACGGGCAACCCATTTTTGATAAATATTTAACGGGTATTGCGCCATCTCCCTGCCTCCGTCGGTAAAAATACTTGCTACTTCAAGGCCTTGAACCGTCCAAAAACACATCGCGGCGGCAAGCATATAGATTCCGGTGAAAATAAACACACCACTCACAATCATCAGCGCAAGGGTAATGGCTTTGATTGCGCTCCACTCGATGGGAAGATTGCTTAAAGCCCAGACTAAAACAATCACACTCTGAAGCAGTCGGCCAACTCTTGTAAACTCAAATTTTGAGCCGATGACTTGAACAAAGGTACTCCGCGGCCGCACAAGCAAGCGATCAAACTCCCCTTTGATGACAAGGCTAGAAAACATGTCAAAACCGCGGGCAAAACATTCGCTCAAACTGAAGGCCATGTGGATAATCGCAAAACACAGGGCCACCTCGAAAAATTGCCAGCCCTTTATTTGCCCAAACCGTTCAAACAAAAAGTACAGGCCGGCAAAGATGGAAAAAGGGATAAAAAACTGACCAATCGATAGCAGCCAAAACGAGGTGCGGTATTGCATTTGCGATTTGAAATGGATTGAAAGATATTTAAAATAAAGTTTCACCGCTTTCTAACCTCCCTGAACTACTACTTTTTTTAGTACACCGTTAAGTGCTTTTCTACCTATCCAAACGAGGACAGTCAGATAGGACAGCTGAACGAGAATTCCGATGATTGCATCTTGCTCCGGGATATGTCCGGAATAGACCCGAAACGGAAAATCGGCCGTCCAGCGAAACGGAAGCACATAAGCTATTTTTTGCAGCCAATCCGGCATCAATGGTACAGGAATAACTAATCCGGCAAAAAATTCACTAAGAATGCCAAACAAAAGTAGTGACCCCGTAGGCGACAAGGTGATGAATACGGATATATATAAGAACATCGAGATGGCAACCAACAGCAGTAAGCCCAATAGTAAGGCGCTTAAAAACAATAAAAATGCCCATATGCTAGGCGGGGGTTCTAGGTTGTATGGTTTGGGCAAAAGATAGGCAACGATTAAAATCGGGAAACAGCGTAACAAAGCGCTCGACAAACGTTGTGCGAGGAGCTTGGCATACCAAAAGCCGTAAAGTCCGCTTGGCCGGCAAAGCTCATAAGCGATATTCCCGCTTGTAATCAGATCGAATAGTTCATTGTCGCGAAACCACATCATGACGAAAACAAGAAACGCCTGCTGCAGCCATATGTATTGAATTAATTCTTTTAAGGAAATTGGCGGTGTTTGGGCAGCGTGTTCGTAGAATGCTTCAAATACCATAATCATGATAAATCCCCAGAAAAATTGCGTCGCCACCCCGGCGAGTGCAGCCGCCCGATATTGCATCCCCATATTAAGCCGCAGCCTCAAAACCGCTAGATACATCTTCATATTTGATACTCCTTGTAGAGCTGGACGATAATGTCTTCGATTGGCTGAGTTTCAATGGTGACATCGAGGAGTTCAACCTTGTTGGACAATTGAGTAATGACCTCTGAGGTTTTTACCCTTTCCGTATCGATGCTCAGCACTATTCTTTCAGGTGTCCATGAAAGTGTGGCGGTCCCGGGGATTTGAATGGGAACAGTATTTTTTGCATAATCAGCCGTTATTATTTTAGTGGTGCCGAATTGTTTCCTTAATTCCTCTAGGTTTCCATCATATAACAAGCTGCCCTTACCTATTAAAATGACCCTGTCAGCCAAGGCCTCGATATCATTCATATCGTGTGTCGTCAGAATGACTGTGACTCCCTTTTCCTGATTAATTGTTTTGATAAATTGGCGGACAGCAATCTTTGAAACAGCATCCAGTCCGATGGTTGGTTCATCTAAAAATAATATTTTCGGATTATGAATTAGGGAAGCTGCAATCTCGCAGCGCATCCGCTGCCCTAAGCTTAGTTGACGGACGGGTGAATGGATGATATTTTGCAGTTCGAGAGTTTCAATGAGTAAGTCAATCGTAGGTTTATATTCTTGTTGTGGCACCTTATAAATATCTTTTAGGAGTTCAAACGAATCGATCACCGGCACATCCCACCAGAGCTGGGACCGCTGACCAAAGACTACACCGATATTTTTTACATACTCAGTTCGGTCTTTCCACGGTGTATAACCCATAATTGTGCATTTCCCGGTGTCAGGCGCCAAAATGCCGCTCATGATTTTGATCGTTGTCGATTTGCCCGCTCCGTTCGGACCGATATAGCCGACGATTTCTCCTTGATTAATAGAAAAGGAGATGTCCTTCAGTGCGTTAACTATCGTATGTTCTCGGTAGAAAAGTGCTTTTGCTGCCTCCCGTAGTCCCGATGAACGCTTGGCAATCTTATAGGATTTGCTAATGCCTTCTAAGTAAATCAACTTGTTTCCCCTCCCCTGCTTTTTTAAGTCACAGAGGAAAATAATAGCATTTAATGCGTTGTGGTGTCAAGAATTTTCCGAACAATGGGAATATAGCCGTTCCTTCGGAAAAATTAACAAATTATTCATTTTTTCGAGCAGTGTTGTTGGCATTTTTCTATAGAATGGAGGTGAAATGTTTTTGTGAAATAAGAAAGGATGTGGCACATGAATAAAAAGCCTCTCATAAAACCGGCCGAATTAATCATTCTGGGCTTTTTAAACACTCGGATGACTTTGTCCAAGGATGACAGAAAAAACTACTTAAGCCTTAAAAAAGGCTATGAAGGCGAGGTGCTGTTTAATTCCTTGACGGACAAGCTAGAGTGCGAATGTTTGACAGTAAACGGGGTGCTGCTTGAGTTCAACAATACTAAGTTCCAAATTGATTCATTGATTATTTTACAACAAACTATTTACATGAACGAGGTTAAAAACTTTGAAGGTGATTATTATTACGAAAAGCAATTGCTCTACTCAGCAAATGGCTCCGAGCGAAAAGATCCGCTGCTTCAGTTGAAACGTAGTTCATCTCTGCTCCGCCAGCTGCTCCAAAATCTTGGCCTTTATATGCCTATTGAGGCTCGGGTAGTTTATGTCAATCCCGAGTTCACCTTATACCAAGCCTCCCGGAACGAGCCAATTATTTTTCCTACTCAGGTTAATCGTTATCTAAAAAACATAAATACGACTCCTTCAAAACTAAATGGAAAGCACGAGAAACTAGCCAACAAATTTATTTCTCTAGATATTATAGAGCCACCATATCCAAGGCTGCCGCCATATGGGTATGATAAGTTACGAAAAGGGATTACTTGTGAGTTATGCAGCTCCTTTTCGATTTTTGTCGGTGTTAATAACTGTGTTTGTGGTGATTGCGGACATGTGGAGAGTGTTGAGTCTGCCGTAGTGCGGACTGTTAGGGAGATTAAGCTTCTTTTTCCGGATTGGAAAATTACTACCAGTGAGGTTTTTGAGTGGTGCAAGGTGATTGAGTGCAGGAAGAGGATAAGTAGGATTCTGGGGAAGAACTTTAAAATTATAGGGGTCCGGAATTGGGCTTATTATGAATAATCGCTTGATTGATGGTACCTAAACTAAACAATGTATCATATTCTTTTATCTTATTTATCCCCGTGGACCTAATGAGGGTAATCATGGTCTTCGCTTAAGTGGCGTTTTGTCTCTGGAGTACCTTACGAAGGACAGTTTTCCTCTTTCCCGGGCGACCTTTGTCCTTCGGGCGACTTACGAAAGACAGTTTCTCTCTTTCCTGGGCGACCTTTGTCCTTCGGGCGACTTACGAAGGACAGTTTCCCTCTTTCCCTGGCGACCTTTGTCCTTCGGGTGACCCACGAAGGACAGTTTCCCTCTTTCCTGGGCGACTTTTGTCCTTCGGGTGACTTACGAAGGACAGTTTCCCTCTTTCCTAGGCGACCTTTGTCCTTCGGGTGACTTACGAAGGACAGTTTCCCTCCTTATCGGGCGACCTTTGTCCTTCGGGTGACTTACGAAGGACAGTTTCCCTCTTTCCCGCGCGACCTTTGTCCTTCGGGTGACTTACGAAGGACAGTTTCTCTCTTTCCTGGGCGATCTTTGTCCTTCGGGGCGACTTAC
Source organism: Neobacillus sp. NPDC058068 (assembly GCF_042885335.1). Lineage (NCBI taxonomy): Bacteria > Bacillati > Bacillota > Bacilli > Caryophanales > Bacillaceae > Neobacillus > Neobacillus sp. NPDC058068. The sequence goes on from NZ_JBHVSI010000014.1 coordinate 50,545, forward strand.
GAAGGACAGTTTCTCTCTTTCCCAGGCGACCTTTGTCCCTCGGGTGACTTATGAAGGACAGTTTCCCTCTTTCCCGGGCGACCTTTGTCCTTCGGGTGACTTACGAAAGACAGTTTCTCTCTTTTCCTAGAGTTTTGTTGTCAATTGTCCTGCTTTACCTGCATATCACTGTTTTCATATTCGGGACCGCCATATAGTTGAGAAATTTCTTTTGCCAATTCGTCTAAAAACTCATCTGTTAATATCGGTTTCTTTTGAGTAGACATGTTATCCATCCTATTCTGGGGTATGAAATATCATTATTATTTACCTACCATGGTTCAAGGATTCACGAGTCCCTAATATTATAATTTTTTTATTTACTTTTTCTAAGTACGGGAGTATGATAATCAACAGTTTCAAATTTCTAAATCGCTGAAACCTTTTGGTACGGGGGAACCATTTTTTTGGGTTATTAATAACCCAAGGGGTGAATCCTAATTATAGGTAGGGCTACTCAATGGCCCGAATCCGACAGCTAACCTCGTAAGCGTTATATGAGAAGGAAGGTGGAACTTGTGGGACATGGAATGTAATGTCTACAGGTCTATTCATTTATGACTTGTAGGCTTTTTTTGTTTTAAAATTATCTTTTGATTTCAGGAATTTTTTAAAAAAAGAATACTAACTATACGGCGGTGAACGGCTGTGATTTCTTCTATAAAGAGGTTTTTAATTGGACGTCCTTTAAAATCAACGGCTTTAGGGGAACAAAAGCTTATTAAAACAAAAGCATTAGCGATTCTTTCTTCCGATGCATTATCTTCCGTTGCATATGGTCCGGAACAAATATTGATTGTCCTTGTTACACTGGGAACCCTTGCCTTCTGGTACTCCATTCCCATTGGGATCGGAGTGTTAATTCTACTTGCCGCATTAATTCTATCCTATCGCCAAATTATCTTTGCCTATCCACATGGCGGCGGAGCGTATGTGGTTTCGAAGGAAAATTTAGGGGTTACTCCAGGACTAATTGCTGGAGGATCGTTATTAGTTGATTATATTTTAACGGTCGCAGTAAGTATCTCAGCTGGCACGGATGCCATTACATCTGCTTTTCCTGCTTTACATTCACATAAGGTAAGCATTGCGATTATATTCGTCCTGTTAATAACAATCTTGAACTTAAGAGGGCTAACAGAGTCCGCTTCGATTTTAGCCTATCCTGTTTATTTATTTGTGTTTGCCTTATTTATCTTAATTGGAGTTGGGTTATTCAACATCTTAACAGGTAAAGTTTCACCAGATTTATCTGCACCACTCGGTACACCTGTAGCAGGAATTAGTCTGTTTATTCTTTTAAGGGCATTTGCTTCCGGCAGCTCTGCACTTACAGGGGTTGAGGCTATATCCAATGCGATACCAAACTTTAAAGACCCAGCACCGAAAAATGCAGCCAAAACATTAATGGCCATGGGAATTTTACTAGCTTTACTTTTTTCCGGTATCGTATTTCTAGCCTATTATTATGGAATTTCTCCTCGTGCTGATGTGACGGTCGTCTCACAAATTGCGGAGGCAACCTTTGGACGGAATGGAATGTATTACTTTATCCAAGGAACAACGGCATTGATTTTAATCCTTGCTGCCAATACGGGTTATTCAGCTTTTCCATTGCTGGCTGTGAATCTGGCTAAGGATAAATTTATCCCAAGAATGTTTACTATTCGAGGTGACAGACTGGGTTACTCCAATGGCATCATCATCCTTGGATTTGCTTCGATCCTTTTAATTATAGCTTTCAATGGTCAGACGGAGCATCTAATCCCTCTTTATGCAGTTGGGGTTTTCATTCCGTTTACGCTGTCGCAAACAGGAATGATGGTGAAATGGGTTCGCGAAAAACCTAACGGATGGATAGTAAAGCTGATTATTAACACAACGGGGGCATTGATTAGTTTTACTGTTACGATCGTGTTCTTTTTAACTAAGCTCGATCGGGTATGGCCTGTGTTCATTTTCCTACCCCTAATCATTTTGGTCTTTCACAGAATAAGAAAGCATTATGATGCAGTAGGCGACCAACTACGGATCACAACTTGTGAGCCTGCTGTTCCGATTGAAGGAAATGTCATCATCGTACCTGTTGCGGGCATTACACATGTGGTAGAAAACTCCATCAATTATGCTAAATCTCTTTCAGCTGACCAAATCATTGCTGTTTACGTCTCTTTTGAAAGGGAAGATGAAAAAAAGTTTGAAGAGAAATGGAAGATGTGGCAGCCCGATGTTCGACTCGTGACCCTTCACTCCCACTATAGAAGTATTATTCAACCATTGACTAAATTTGTTGATACGGTTGAACATAAAGCGAGTGAATCAAATTATCAAGTCACCGTGGTGATACCGCAGTTTATTCCGAAAAAAGGCTGGCACAATATTCTTCATAACCAATCTAGCTTACTGATCCGTTCATTTTTGCTATATCGGAGAAACGTTATTATTACGACTGTGCCTTACCATTTGAAAAAATAACCTTCAAAATGGATATCAATGAAAAAGCAGAGAAAAGTCTCTGCTTTTTTTTATTAAAAAAATCACTTTATTAATTTTCTTTTATACACGAAATAGTACATACTTAGAGGCCACCATAGTACACAAAAAATTGGGTAAACCGCCCAAATGGTATCGGGTGTGGAAATCACATTCACGCTGATAAAGAATACACCGATTAACAGACTGGCATGGATGGAGAATTCGAAAAATGTCTTTTTCTTTGCATGATAAAGGGCAAGCGGCCACCATAACACGACGAAGGCTGGATAAATCACCCAAGGATACCCTGGAGAAAGAACAACATTAAGAATGGAATAATATAAAATAATACTGATGCTTCCAACCAATGCAACAGTCATTGTTAGCGCACGCTTCTCTAAAAATGTAAGAATTGGCCACCAGAAGATTGGATAAATGGCATATATCGACCACGAGTAGTTAGGTGAATTGAGATAATTCTCAACGGTCAAAAACGCTAGAATAAGTGCACTATAAGAAATGGCAAGATGTTTGTGTTTCCCCTTCCTTACACAATACAAACCGATTGGCCAGAGCAAAAGAACAAAGGAAGGATAAATAAACCAAGGATAATGTGGACTTGTTAAATAATTGACAAGTATAAAAAACACCATAGTCATTACACTTCCCGCGACTGCAAAACCTTCATCATATTTCTTCATCTTAATCAACCCTCCTTACTTTGAACGCAGCCATTTGAAATACATCGTTAACGGCCACCATAATACCGCAAATGTCGGATAGACAAACCAGATCACCTTAGGGGAATAAGTAAGATTTATAAAAATAAACAAAGCAATGATCAGCAGACTGCCCCAAATGGAATAGCCTAAATTTAATTTTGACATATCTTTCTTAACTGGCGGGTTTACACCCAGTTCCTTTTTTAAATCTTCAATATCGCCAAAATCAACGATTGCCTTATTAATCGCATCCTCCTCTTCCTTACCTTGTTCCATTAAGTCGAGCACTTTTTCTTCAAGGTTTTCTAAAACCTCCTGCTTAACGGCCTTCTTTTGCTCACTCTCTGGAACATCTTTAAACAGCTCATCCACATGATTTGTTAGCTTCTTCACTTTAATCCCTCCATAAATAAATCGATGACTTCCTTTGTTTCTATCCATTCCGTAATCATTTCTCTTAGGTAGGCTTTACCAAGCGTCGTGATTGTGTAATACTTCCTTTTCCCGCCTTGGGAAACACTTCCCATGTAAGATTCGATGAGTTCCTTTTTCTCTAGCCGCTGAAAAACCGCATATAATGTTGCCTCTTTAATCTGGAAGCGATTGTCTGTCCGTAAGCTGATTTCCTTCGATATTTCATACCCATACCTGTCTTGTTCAAAAATCAGGCGCAAGATAATCGAATCCAAATGACCGCGAATAAGATCGCTTCTTATCATGTTTTCACTTCCTTGCTCGTTAACTATTCTATCTGATAGAGTAATTTTACTTAATATTACTCTATCTGTCAAAGTAATATTGAATAAAATTTTTTAATGGGTAAAATAGAGGCTATTTATAGAAAATCTGGTATGAAGCACTGCATTATAGTGACAGGTACTTTAAGGCAGCATGGAGCTGACACAGAAGGTTCAAAAAATGTTAACAAACTATTCATTCCTTCAGGCTTTTAGTGGTAGTATTTTCCTGTAAAATGAATTTGGAAAATAAGAAAGGATGTGGCATATGGCTTATAAACCTCGTACTAAATCCACTGAATTAATTATTCTCGGATTCTTAAACACACGGATGAATTTGCCTGAAAAAGACAAGCAGCACTATTTCAGCCTAAAAAAGGGTTATGAAGGGGAGGTAATGTTTGATTCGCTGACAGAAAAGCTTCAATGTGAATGCTATATTTTAAATGATTTGCTGTTTAAGGTGAACAACACTATGTTTCAAATTGACTCACTTATTATTTCTGAAACTATTTACGTTTACGAAGTGAAAAATTATGAAGGCGATTATTTTTATGACGCGGCCGCAGACAGATTATACAAGAAGCCCAAAAAGGAATATAATAATCCACTACATCAATTGAATCGCGGCGAATCCTTGCTACGTCAATTACTCCAGAATATTGGGTATAACTTCCCTATTGAGGCCCAGGTTGTTTTTATCAATCCCGAGTTCACCCTATACCAAGCACCCCTCGACAAGCCTTTTATTTTTCCAACACAGGTAAATAACTATTTGAAAAATTTTGATTCGACACCATCAAGATTAAGTGGAAAACACAAGTTGCTGGCTGAGAAATTAATTTCACTACATATTGAAGGAAATCCTTATACACTATTACCCCCTTATAAATATGAGGATCTTCGGAAAGGGAATAATTGTGAGGTATGTAACTCGTTTTCGATTACTGTTAGTGGGCAAAAATGTATATGTGGAGATTGTGGGCACGAAGATTTGGTTACATCTGCCGTTTTGCGAAACGTGAAGGAATATATGCTTCTTTTTCCTGAGCGGAAAATTACCACTAATAATATTTATGATTGGTGTGGCGGTGTGCCGTGTAAAAAGACGATTAGAAGAGTTTTAGCGAGGAATTTTAAACAAGTAGGAGTTCATCAATGGTCTTATTATGAATGAAATAAATGAAGGACTTTTACTCCGCTTTCTTGCGGGGATTTGTCCTTCATCGACGGTATGAAGGACTTTTACTCCGCTTTCTTACCGAGATTTGTCTTTCATCGACGGTATGAAGGACTTTTTCACAGCTTTCTTACCGGGATTTGTCCTTCATCGACGGTATGAAGGACTTTTACTCCGCTTTCTTGCGGGGATTTGTCCTTCATCGACGGTATGAAGGACTTTTCCTCTGTTTTCTTGCGGGGATTTGTCCTTCATCGACGGTATGAAGGACTTTTACTCCTCTTGGCTTGCAGGGATTTGTCCTTCATCCACGTTATGAAGGACTTTTTCACAGCTTTCTTACCGGGATTTGTCCTTCATCCACGTTATGAAGGACTTTTCCTCTGCTTTCTTACCGGGATTTGTCCTTCATCGACGGTATGAAGGACTTTTTCACAGCTTTCTTACCGGGATTTGTCCTTCATCCACGTTATGAAGGACTTTTTCTCTGCTTTCTTACCGGGATTTGTCCTTCATCGACGGTATGAAGGACTTTTACTCTGCTTTCTTACCGGGATTTTCCTTCATCGACGGTATGAAGGACTTTTTCACAGCTTTCTTACCGGGATTTGTCCTTCATCGACGGTATGAAGGACTTTTCCTCTGCTTTCTTGCGGGGATTTGTCCTTCATCCACGTTATGAAGGACTTTTCCTCTGCTTTCTTACCGGGATTTGTCCTTCATCCACGTTATGAAGGACTTTTCCTCCGCTTTCTTGCGGGGATTTGTCCTTCATCGACGGTATGAAGGACTTTCCCTCTGCTTTCTTACCGAGATTTGTTTACTTTATGTTTGAGTTATTGAATGAATTTCAATTTCCATTGTTTTCAAAAATTTAATATGGTATATTAACCTTAACTTATTAAAGTTCTTTAAAAAGTTCTTTAATAAGTATTTTTAGGTGGTGAATTTAGTGAGTGAATTACTAGCTACTCCAAAATCTATGAAGAAGATCATCCTTCGTGGCATTCGTTCAACTCTTTTAGAATTTGGAAGTGCAACAAAACTTGAACTAAGCCATACATTAGAGATCAGTCTCCCGACAATAAGTAAGTTCCTAGCACAGATGGAGAAGGATGAAGAAATTATTTTAGTCGGTTTAGATGATTCAAGTGGCGGGAGAAGGGCAAAAAGATATACATACAATCCTGAATATATGCTGGGCTTAGCTATTTTCTTAGAGCGAACTGAGACGAATTATGCAATTTTTAATTGTGTTGGAGAAGTAAAGGAACAAGGGAAGGTTCCAAGTGTTTTAGTTGAGGATGGTTTACATTTATTAACTACGTACATTGAAAAATTAATGACTGCATATCCAAAAATCAGTTCTATCGCAATCGGTGTTCCTGGTTCTGTTGATAATGGAAGGATTTTTTATATACCTGGTTATGAGCAGTTTCAAAATCTTGATGTAAAAGGATTCTATGAGAAACATTTTTCTATACCTGTTGTAGTAGAGAATGACATGAATGCTGCTGTTCTAGGATATCATCATATTAGGGGGATTAATGAGAATCAATCCCTTGTATATTTGTATTCCGGCCAAAATGGTCCTGGTGCGGGATTTATGATCAATGGAGATGTGGTGCGAGGAAATACATTCTTCGCCGGAGAGGTTTCATTCGTCCCTCAGGATAATGACCGGAATTTCCGGCAAGCATTGGAAAATGGAACCGGACCCAAAAAGGTACCGATCTGCGAAGATTATCAGATTCTTGCAATTAGCAGATTAGTAGCCTCGTTTACGGCTATCATTAACCCCCATAGCATCATTTTTTGCAATGATGAAGTCGAAGAATCAGTAATAGAAAAAATCGTCATAGTCACCTCTAAATATATTCCGTCAGAACATCTTCCAAACCTTAAAATAAGTGATTGGAAACAAGATTATTTATATGGATTACAAAGACTGGGGCTTGAACTTATGTTGAATGCAACAAAAGATAAAAAAATTAAAAAGTAGGCGGGATAAAAATATGGCGACACTCCTTTTAGTGATAATTTATTTGGCTTTTATCAGCTTAGGTTTACCTGATTCATTGCTTGGGGTAGCGTGGCCTGTGATGCAATCTGATATTGGGGCCCCATTGGAGACGGCTGGATTCCTTTTTATGACCATTGCAGGTGGTACTATTATCTCCAGTTTAGCCAGCGGGAAGGTGCTTAGAAGGTTCGGGACTAGTAAGGTCACATTTGTCAGCGTCTTAATGACTGCTGGTGCTTTGCTAGGATTTCATTTTGCTCCATCGATAGTTTGGTTATTTGTATGTGCTATACCACTTGGATTAGGAGCAGGAGCGATCGATGCAGGATTAAATGATTATGTTGCTACACATTATAAGGCACACCATATGAGTTGGTTACATTGTTTTTGGGGAGTTGGAGCAACTCTTGGTCCTATCATTATGGCTCAGTTTATTTCAGGACAAAATTCTTGGAGAAACGGATATTTTGCTATTTCTGGAATTCAGCTTGCGTTAGCTATAATCCTTTTCTTCACATTGCCCTTATGGAACAAAGTGAAAAATAACAGCAATATTACCAAGAATGGAGGAACCGAAGAGTCAAAAAGTATTTCTTATGATGAAGAAGCTAAAGAAATAAAACCTTTACAAATTAAAGGAGTTAAACTGGCTCTTACATCCTTCTTGTTTTATTGTGGGGTTGAAGCAACAGTGGGTCTTTGGGGAAGTAGTTATTTGGTAAATGTTAAGGGGTTACACGTAGCACTTGCGGCACAATGGGTTTCCTTTTATTACGCTGGAATAACAATTGGTAGATTAATTACAGGCTTTATTACCTTTAAGATTAGTAATCTTACTCTCATTCGGATGGGGCAAATAATAGCATTATTGGGTGCCGTACTTCTTTTCCTACCATTGCCGTCCATTTTCTCACTTGTAGGTTTTATAATGACTGGATTGGGATTAGCACCGATATTTCCGTGTATGTTACACGAAACACCAACACGTTTTGGGAAGGAGCATTCCCAGACAATTATGGGCTATCAAATGGCTTTGGCCTATACAGGCAGTACATTTTTGCCACCTCTTCTCGGTTTCATTGCAACACATTCAACAATAGGAATCTTCCCGCTTTGTATTGTTGTTTTTGTTGCAGTAATGCTCCTAAGCTCAGAAAAATTAAACAACTTACTTAAAAAGAAAGAGTTAACAACGAGGAAAGACACAAGCTCAACAGCATTTTAATCATATAATTTTTGAATTTTTAACTTTTCCACCCATTAGTCATTTCCATAAAAAAATTCCAAGAGAAATTATAAAGAAATCGCTATATATCAATAAAAAATGACTATCAAATTAATATACAATTTGATAGTCATTTTCCTTTACATTTTTTATGTTTGCGATAGGTAACAGAACCCGTTTCAACTAAGCGGGTTTTCTTTTACTTATTACCCCTGTTTAGAATTCATATAAACCTCTTCATATGGCTGAACGACCACAAATCCATCTCCTTCAAACCGCATTTGAATTGACTCGCCGCTGCCCCTGCCAAGGAAGGTTTTGAAACTAATATCGGTTTGAATAACCGGCTGAAGGTTTCCAGACCAGGCGACGGTTGCATTTGGATCGGTAATAACGGGCTGACCCGGTGTAACTCTTAATGTGAGTGGTTCATAATGGGTAGTAAAAGCAATCATCCCGGTTCCTTCACAATAGACATTAAATAGTCCACCGGCCATCATTCCGGCAATCCGTTTCATTAATTTAATCTTCCACTTAATACTTGGTTCAAATGCAAGCAGATCATTGCCGTTAATAAAGATTGAATCGTTTTGTAACTTCAGGATAACAATCTTTTTACCGCTATCTGCAAGATATAATTTCCCCCTGCCATTTGCTTTCATTAACGAGGCGCCCTCCCCGGTTAATGCCTTTTTGAAGGCTGTCCCAAGACCGTGCTCCAGGATTCCTTCTCGGACAAATTTCATTTCTCCATGGTAGGCAACCATCGAGCCTGCCTTGGCCCAAACTTGACCGTCCAGGTTTACTTCGAGCAAACGTGGAGTCTCTAATTCAAAGAACCCCTCACCCTTATCCACTTGCTCCGTTTTTTTAATAAATTCTTCAATTGAATATCTGCTCATTCAGCACACCTTCCTTCCCTAACTGTATGTACGAAAAATAACCATGAATGTTTCATATTTTACGTGGCTCCTGTAAATTTATGCTATCTGCCGCAAATCACAAGCCTCACACCTACATTTAATTGATTAAAAAAACGAACAGTGCCACTGGCATTGTTCGTTTTCCGGCTATAAGCCTCTTTTTTCAGCAGTCAGGGACCATTTTTCTAGAGTCCTTTAAGAAAACATTTTTGTGTCTTGATATCGTTGTTTTTAACATTGTAACTGTTAATATTTTAATTAAAATCAAAATGACACCACATACATAAAAAACAAAATCTGGGCTATGGCCATAATAATAAAAAATAAAACATGAAACCCCATATAATATGAATAAAAACAATTCAAACAAAAATGTAGTAAAGATAAACAATAAATAAGAAATAACAATCTTTTTGTGAGATACATGTTTTAGAGTAAGACCTTCCCAACAAAGATTTGCTATTTTCCCCAACGAAATCACCCCAAAGGACTTTCTTTATCCTACAGTATGACCATAAGGGCTGTTTCTTAACTCTTAGTTACAAAAAAAGGCAGCACTCAATCTCTCGGCCGCCTTCCTTGCTATTATCTTCATGGTTTATAATTTATACTAGGTTTATAAAATTGATATTTATTCTTTGTGTTCTTGCAATTCTATTATCTTATTATTAATAAGATCAAATTGTATTAACTCTTTTGTATTCTTTTTATAAGTGTAAAAATACCATTTATCTGGTTCATTTTCCAAAGTAACAATTGCTTGATATTTATCAATTTCGTCATTATCGATTTGTTCGTGGAAATCCAATATAAATATATCTTTTATATCAGTTTCTTCATCATAGCCCGTTCCTACTAAGTATGAAATGGTATCCTTTTTTAGAATATTCTTTTGTTCCTGTTTTGACACATTTGACAAATATTGATAAAAACCAGAAATAATAAGTATCCCTACTAATAAAGAAATTACAAGCCATTTCTTTTTATTCAAAATTTAGCCTCCAAACTAATTTTATAAGTTCGTTACTTTAAGTAAAATTTTTCAAAATCTCTGTTTTTACTTTAACATAAATATCCAATAAATAGTTTGATCTATTAAGAAAAAATGACTATCAAATTAGCTTTCCATTTGATAGTCATTTTTGGTTATATTTTTAAATGTTTGCGATAGAAAACCGAACCTGTTATTAAAAAATTTAAATGGTGTTTGAATCTCTTCTATTTATTTATGAACGACTAAATGCGCAAAATGAAAATGGTCGAAGGCGTGCAATCCATCTTCCCGGGCTGCGAAGTATAATTCATTAATATTCGCAGGCGAGAGATTTTCATATAATAACATATTGCATTCTTGCAGTTCGCGATCCAGTTCAAACGGATCAAAGCCGGTAACCATTGGTTCACCTGTTTGGGCGGTAATTTGTCTCATTTGAGTTAATTTTTTTGAAGCTAGTTTATCATTAAAGGCGGTATCGTCAAGGTAATCAAATACGAACGAGCTTCCGTTCATGGACATAGCTGAAATAGAAGAAAGAAGTTTGTAAAAATCGCGTTTCTCTAAGTACATCACGACACCTAACAAACTAAAATAGGCATATTTCTGTTCATCATAGCCGCTTCGCTTCAGCTCGTCGCGTAAGGAATCATGTTTAAAATCTAAGGGAACAAATTTCACATTAGCAGGAATGGCAATACCCATTTCGTGAAGGCGGTTTACTTTAAATGCTTGGGTTGCGGGATGGTCTACCTCATAGATGATAAAGTCGTCTGGGAGATGTTCTTGTCTTAAGGCAAAGGTATCAAGGCCGGCACCTAAAATGACATATTGTCTTACACCTCTTGCGATAGCCGACACGAGACCGTCTTCTGCATACCTTGCCCGGCTGACTAATTGGGGAACCGTCTGGTTATTCATCACCCATTCCAACTTTTCGTCAAACGTCTTTAATGCAGCACCCTTCTCCGGATCAAAGAAAGCTATAGCATTGGCCCAGTTAGCAGCAATTAACTGTTTTTCTTCATCATGCAAAAGTGAATGAGCAACACGGTCATTAAAGACAGGATGGCTGCTCTTCGATGCATGATATCCCCTGGCAAAGCAGCTGACTAGCGCAGTTAAACTCTTTTTGGTTTTATCCAAAATAACTCCCCCTTCGTTTAAAAAGCAAAAAACTCCCAGCTAAAATATAGCCAGGAGTTCATAATACGACGGAAGTAATTATATGTAAACAAACCATAAATTATAGCACAAATAAAAATTTTTGTCAATAACTTTTTTGTTGGTGTCAGGCACCGCTGTGGATAAGTTCCTTAATGGTTTAATTGTTTAATAAATTCCCTCATGAAGCCCGGCAAATCCGGCCAGGCATGACCGGAAACAAGATTTCCCTGCACATGCAGTGGATTCTCGATATAGGTGGCACCTGCTGCTTCAACATCTGGTTTGCAGGCGATATAGGCGGTCAGCTCCCGTCCTTCCATGTATTGGCGAACCGTTGTCAAAACTAGACTTGCATGACAAATGGCGCCAACTGGTTTATTCGCTTCAAAGAAATGCGCGACAATTCTTGGAACATTTTCATTTAAGCGAATGTACTCAGGAGCCCTTCCCCCTGGGATAATTAATCCATCATATTCTTCAGGGTTCACATCTTCAAAGGCTATTTGGGCTTCAATTAAGTATCCTTTGCTTTCCGTATAAGTATCCCAGCCGATAAAGTCATGCACAACTGTTTGCAGCTTTTTCTTCGATGGCGCCGCAATGTGCACTTCATAGCCTTCTTCTAGACAGCGAAAATATGGATAATAAATCTCTAGTGCCTCAACGGCGTCCCCGGCGATCAATAAAACTTTTTTTGACATGATTTCATTCCCCCTCGTAAAAATATGGCTATTCCACCTTTATTTATATATTCTAGACTTTTCCTTTCATTCCCTCTATTTTATCCTAGGTGTTTATTCCCCATCTTTCGGAGACTCAATTTTCGATTCATTCAAATACATGACGAAATCTATGTCTCCACCTCCGCTCGAAAATCCCTGGTTATTATCACCATTTGGGATTGTCTCTTTCCCCAGTTGGTCATAGGCGGTCCAGCCAAAATACATCCTTTTATCGGGGAAAAGGGTTTTGATTAATTTATCAGGATTTTTAGCCGATTCTACTTTTTTAAATGTGTTCATGAATACTGCCCAATCATCAGGCAGCTGCAATACACCATAAGATTTCTCATGAAGGGCGACCTTTTTCGCCATTTGGACTCCGGGATCATATGTCACTTGCCCATTGCTGCCATGGAATCCTCTCTCTCTGATTAAATAAAACGTTAGATAACCGATTTGATCAGCCGGATGAATATTCCATACAAAGTGAAAGGTTGAAGGATCTTCGCTATTAATCTTCCAAATATAAGGCTGTTCTGTTGTATTAATGGAGGCAATCTCCCAATTATGCTGCTGCCATTCCCAATTACTAAAGCCATACTTGTCTCCCTTAGCAACAAACGGGACAACCCAATGTCGTTTATCGATAGAAATCATGTCTTGAATGACTTTTACATCCGCTTCTGGAAAGAGCTGATTAATTTCCTCAATCAATTGTTTATTTGTTAGAAACGGATCAGGTTTTGAAAAATAAAACCAATAAATCGCTATTGCTGACAGGACAACTACCACTAACAAGGCCAAGAACCAGATTTTTTTTTTCATCAGATTATTTCCCTCCTTTCAGCAAGGAGTCTTTACAGCGAAAATAGAGCTGTTTATTCGGTGCCGTTACCAAAATTCCTTTTCCATCAGCTTCAACGTATATAATTACTTTCACTCCGCTCCCCCATTTTGATAAAGTTCCGCTGAGTTGATAGGGAAACCGTTCGTTTATCTTTTTAGAATCAGCCCCCTTATATGTCTCTTCGTACCACTCTTCGCTATAACTCGTTTCTTGTCTCATGTTATGTAATTGGCTCTGCAGTTTTTCTATATTTAGTGAGTGATCTCCCGCAGAAGGATGAATATTGATAATAGCGGCATTTTCTACGTTTGAGATATACGTTGAAACCTCGTCTTCAGGATATAGTAGCAGATGGGCCGGAATGGCTATGAGCGTTGCTGCCAAGAAAATAAAGTTTGCCCAAAAGCCTAACCAAGCGAAACGCCGATATATCTGCCAGCGCCCTTCCATTCTCTTCAATATTCCATACAAAATCCAAACACCAAGTGGTAAGATTGGGATTTTGAGAATCGCACCAAAAAATTGCAAATTAATCGAAATACAAAAAATACCGACCAGTACACTTACAATAACTTTCCAGACCTTTGGCTTCGCAGCTTGTTTTTTATAGATGCGATAGACAATAAATCCAATAACACACCATGCTAAAAATTCAGTTATATACGCAATAAGATCCAACGAAAAATCAAAATGAATGTTCATCTCCCCGCCCCCTGTTTTACATAATTCACCATAAACCTACAAATTCCCTGCAGGAACATTATGCTTTTTCAAGAACCGGGATAATGCAACCTTACCCTGCAACTTTTAGATAGTAAGAAAAAAAGACTTAGCCCATTAAATACGGGACAAGTCTTAGAAGTAATACTTAAAAATAGTGGCTTGGGAAAAGATTGATTGTTGACATCTTTATTTCGTTTTCTTCAAAGGAACGACCAGCTCTAATTCCTTTATATCTTCTCTATACCCTTCACTATTTATATCCGCTGGCTTAAGTGTGAGTGACTTTGGTATCGTATCCATTGGCGGCAATGCTAGAACCATATGGTGTCCGTAGTTTCCAGCCATTCCCGCTTGCAGTTTTAGTCGATCATAGACAATCCCATTATTATCGACTACGGAGAAATCAAACCATTTCCATCTATCATTTTCATCTAGTTCAGCGGGGTAATCGACTGTTACATCTATTCTTGTTGATAGTGGCGAAAATGTTACTTTGTCAGCTGTTAACGTATAAACTTCGTTAACCTTCTCAGTTTTCACATCTGGATAGAACTCGTGTATATCACCCTTTATCTTTTCAAGTGGGAAGGACACCCCCCATTTACCTTTGTAGCCAAACAAATCTTTCCCATGGACAGCTACCTCAATTTTATCGCCGTATTCATTGTATTTAGCTAGAGTGAATTGATGTTGCTCAATAGTTGTTTTAGAATTGATCGGACGTTGCGTACCGGAACCAATCGCTACCTGGAATTCTTCTCCATTAATTGTTACATAATTATATCCGACGTTCTCTTCCTTAAGTGAGAGTGCTTTTTCCCCTGAATAGACCACTGTTACGATTAGCCTGCCACCATCGTAAGCCGCTTCTTTAACAGTCATCGTTAAGCCATCATGGCTATCCTGTTTTTCAATCACTGTCGCAAGTTGATCTCTCTCTATTTTATCAGTTGCAATATCCCTAAATTCCTTATAAATGGGGCCAATGAGTGGTATATTCGATAACACTGCGGCCATACCCGAGGATACAAATCCAGAGCCGAATAAGATTATACATAAACCGCAGGCAATTAGCATTGAATGCTTCGTTGTTCTGCCAACCTTCCGCATTTTCTTTGCTTGGGACATAGCGGCCTTTTCCCTCGCTAGTAACTTCTCAAGAGGTAAATCTATGTTATCAATTGATTGATTAAAGTTTTCTTTATTCATAAATATAACCCTCCTTTAAAATTGGCCTCAGTTCTTTTTGTACTCGATGTAAGTGGGATTTTACCGTTCCTTCCGGATAATTCATAATGGCTGCAATTTCCTTAATAGAAAGATCGTGATAGTACCTCAGTAAAATAATTGTCTTGTATTTGGGATCCAAAAATTTAAAGGCCTCGGATAAATCCATTGAATGGGCTATGTAATCGACGTTTTCATTAGAAATTAATTCAGCAAATATTTTCTCATCATCTGTACTAAAGTGCCGCGATTCTTTTCGAATAAAATCAATAGCTTTGAAAACGAGAATCTTTGTAATCCAGCTCTGAAAACTTTCGGGTTTTTTTAACATTTTAAGAGAAATGTATGCTTTGTAAATGGTTTCTTGATAAATATCTAAAGCATCTTGCTCATTTCTTACATATGAATAGGCAGTCCGATACAATTTCGGGCGAACAGAACTAATCAGCTGTTCAAATGCTTCATCATTACCCTTCTTCGCCTTTTGTACTAATTTAGCAATATCCATTTTTTCTATCCCCTCCTTTTCATTATAAAGTCGAATGGGGAAGTCGAAACGTTGCAACCTATTTAATAAATAGTAATATATCAACTTCTATTATTTAAGCGCAGGCACCTTATTTCAGTAGCAATATAGACTTGTAAGCATATCAACGGCTCTAGTGATCTAATCAAACGTTTAATTGGTTTTTGCACGCCAGTCATATCAACGGATCCAGCGATTTAATCAAACGTTTGATTGGTTTTTGCGCGCTAGTCCTATCAACGGCTCCAGCGACTTAATCAAACGTTTGGTTGGTTTCTGCGCACCAGTCATATCAACGGATCCAGCGACTTAATCAAACGTTT
This sequence comes from Neobacillus sp. NPDC058068, assembly GCF_042885335.1. Classification (NCBI taxonomy): domain Bacteria; kingdom Bacillati; phylum Bacillota; class Bacilli; order Caryophanales; family Bacillaceae; genus Neobacillus; species Neobacillus sp. NPDC058068. The sequence continues at coordinate 66,398 of NZ_JBHVSI010000014.1, forward strand.
GATTGGTTTTTGTACGCCAGTCATATCAACGGATCCAGCAACTTAATCAAACGTTTGATTGGTTTTTGCACGCAGTTATCAAAAAAAGGGCAGTCCCCACCATTTTGCTTAGCGGGGGGCTGACCTTGAAATTTATTATTTCCTCCACTTTTTTACATATGAATTCTCTATGGTTAAAAATATTATTGGAGTGAGGGTGAATTACCATGATTTATGGTGAATTTAAGTGTGCAATTCAATATATTGTTATTCTGTCCTTATTAAGCTGATGAAGGACAAAACTCAGTTGGAAATAGAGGGAAGTGTCCTTCATCAGGCCGATGAAGGACAAAACTCAGCTGGAGATCGAAAGAAATGTCCTTCATAAAGCCGATGAAGGACAAAACTCAGCAAGAGATCGAAAGAAGTGTCCTTCATAAAGCCGATGAAGGACAAAACTCAGCTGGAGATCGAAAGAAATGTCCTTCCTAAGGCCGATGAAAAACACACTGAGCAAAATGATTACGATCACAGGATTTAGCTTTTCCTCTCCTAACGCAATTTCACACTGTAGTACCTCATAGCGATCAAACTGCCTTCTACATCAAAAACCCCTTTTTCTATCAGCTTTCTTAGGCGATATTCCAAAAATTCATCACCAACATATTGGTCTAAATGCCCTAGCACCTCGCCAATTAATCTGGCAGATTTCATAAAGTCTTTTGTATCCTGCCTTCTATGTAACTTTTTAGCTTTTCGGATGATAAATGGGTCGTAATAGTCTTCCGGAACACTCACAATCCTTCCATTTCTCCAGATTCTTAAAGTTTCCTGATTTTCTGATAAAGAAATCCATTCATTCTCATAATCTTCTTTATCATGGTCAGTTAGGACTCTTCCTTCTCCTTGATCATATATTATTTGGAGTTTGTCAGGATTTATTTCGCCTGAATGCAAAAAGATATATTGTCTTCTTCCTGTATTAAAAAGTTCTCCATATGACTTTGTCGTGTTAATAACGGTTATATCGTTATTTTTCCCCTTCAATATATCCAAAACAAATCGCAGTCCTATCTGTTCATGTGCGTTGTCAGCAGTCCAAATGGTAATAGGTGCCTCTACAGGAATGGATCTTATCTGATTAATGGTCTTCTGGAAATGATGCGAATATTCCTTAAATTCCCCAAATTCATCATTCTTTACGTCCTTCATCCATTCAAAACGTGACCCCTGCCCTGCTTCTTCATGTAACCCCCGAACAGGACCAATCGAAAACATATCCCAAAAGGAAATGATTTGTTCTTTTTTATCTATTCCTTTCTCCCTAAAGCCTGCTCTTAAACTGCCCGCAGAAGATTGGCCAAACAGAATATGAATCATCTTATATGCTCCTTTCAACAGAAAATTTCATTTTATCCCTGCAAGTAATAGAGTATTCCTAACCGCTCCATCAAGAAAAATAGCACAGTGACAATAGGTAGCATGCGTAAGCGTTGAAAATGATTTGCAGGCAAAATGATAAATAACATAGCAGCTGAGATGATATCAAACCCCTGGGGGATTGAGAACGTATAGAAAAAACTATAACCTTCCACCAATAGTCCACTAATTGGTAAAGCAGCACAAAGTGCAGCAATCCAGCCATTTCCTTTGGCGTACCACACCGCATAACCGCCTATCGGTGAAAGTAAGGCAATACTTCCCCAAGTGATAAAATAATCCATTGAAAAAAATCCAAACTGCACCATGGAATAGATATAATAAACAATCAGCATTGTCATTAGAAAAATAAATGTATGTAATGCCGCAGCTTTAGGCGACCGACTTCGAACGGCAATGATTGTTGCAATTACAATCCAAAAACTGAGGTAAGTTCCAATTAGCCCTATAACTGAGCCATCTGAGAAGTTTGCCAAGAATCCCAATAAAGCTCCTAACAAAAATACAAACAATACCCTTACTGATCTCTGTTGTAAGGGAGGCACTTTATCCGATTTAGCTCTGATGTAAACCAGTTTTTCTTTCATTCCACACCACCTACAAGGGTTGAGTTTCTGTAAAAAGGAAAATCTCTTGGTCAGAATGGTAAACCACATTTATTCATTTTCAATTTCAATTTCGTTTCTGCGTCCCATATACCATTTGTAAAACGAGTCAGCAAATTCTACTGGCACATCCTCAATCCCATTATGCTGTATTGGTTTCGCTCGATTGATTGTTTCTATCGAGGCAAGCCCTAACCATTTTTGAAAAATAGACCGTGTTACTTTTACTTCAATCACTTTTTCTCGTTTGGAAACGAATAAAGAAGTAGTTAGACTGCCCGTTTTGTGTTGAATGAAGCGATCGTTCAAAATATATTTTGTATGTATGAAATCTAGCCATCTTATTACAATTATTATTAATAACAAAGCAGCCGATAATATCCACCATGCTTGTCCCACCCCTAAGACAGCTGGTCTAAAATAAAATAGAACTGCCGTGGCAATCACCCAGATCCAACTCGGGCTAAATAAGCGGACCCATAAAGATTTTTTTGGTAGACGCTTCATCTTTGGTGTTACTTCATAAGTCGGTAAAATTTCCGATACCATTTCATAAGCTCGTTGAACGGGGAGGAACGGGTAAAGTGAATTAATTTCAAGCGTTTCCTCTCCGAAACTAAGACTGCCAGCACTAGTCAGCTTCACTTCGGCAAGGCCAAGCAAACGTTTCAGTATGGACTGCTTAATTTCAATTGCTTGCACCTTTTCTTTTGCAATCGAAAAGGCCGTTTCATCGATGACACCTTTTGTAATATAAATACGATTCTGGTCGGAGGAAATTTCATACTTCCCATATTTTATAAATGCCCTTGCGATTCCAAAAGCAACAGAAGCCATGATGAGGACAACGACAATGGTTGTAACAATCCACCAAGAACTGATGATATAGAAAAAGATCCCCTCTGTTTCTTTTTCCAGATGAAGGATTTCATCAATTTTAGAATAAATCGATAAAAGGAAAGGAATAAATACGAGAAAGCTTAATGATGTAAAACTTGCTTTTAAGATATCCTTTTTCATTGGTTTAAAATGAATAATTCGGATGGAATCTACTTTTTTTACTGCTATTTCTGAAGGAGACAGATTCATAGCATTATCGTTTACTTCACTTGTTATATGCTGTTCCATTCGCAATGATTCTAGTTGCGAAACAACTTCGAATTTCACAGCAGCTTCTTCACCTGTCATTCCCGTTTCAAAGCTGATGGAAGTCACTTTAAACAACCGATGAAAAAGAGAGGTATGACGGTTGACGTTTTGAATTTTTGAAAAAGGAATGGTTCGCTCTGATTTGTTGAAAATTCCTTTGTACAGATGAAACGACCGACCATCAAGTTCATATTTATGGGTGAACCATTTTAAAATAATGTAAATAAACGCCACTCCAAAAACTATGAAAAATAGGATCCTGCCATATAGAATGAAGGGTGATTGCGACCTAGCTTTGATCACAAACAAAAAAATAAAAATGAAAAAATTGTTCTTTAGTACCGACCATAGGTCAAAAAGCATCAGAAGTGGGTGGTATCGTTTTGCTGGTATCATGACTCTACTTCCTTAATTTTTGCATAATGAGCAATCTGGTTCCTTAATTCAATGGCGGCCACTTTAGGCAGGGCCGGAATGGTGTGAGAAGAAGCAATAGTTTCAATGGAAACGGAACAAAGCCCATATTTTCTCAGTACCGGTCCTTGATTAGTTGCTACCGATTGTATTTTGGTCATCGGGACTAGTAGATATTTTTCATTTAATACACCTGATTTCAATTGTAAAAACTCTTCATTGACATCATAACGCCAGCTTTTATAAAGTAGTATCGACTTAATCCATGACCAGACTGCGCCTAGCAAAGAAATCAGGAGCAATCCCTTCAGAATCCAGCCAATCCACTCTTTCCAAGAAAAACGATAGTCCAGATAAAGTAGAATCCCAAGGATAATGAATCCAATTACACTCGCAATCGTTTCACTTATGATCCATACTTTCACTGCATCCTTAGATAATCGTTTTTGGGGTCCATTCATTTGAGAATACATAAAAATCACCTTCTTTATTTCGACGCCTCTGTGTTTAGTAAGATATCGAAGTTATTCATCCAGAAATATATCTTCAAGCGATGGTTCTTCTACTTCAACACGAAGGACATCTGCCCGACACTGCTGAAACGCTCGGATGATTTCAGCAATTCGTTTCTCATCTTTTACGGTAATGGTTACATAGGGATCCTTCACTTCCAAATCCGTCCCTGCTGACTCCAGCCACTGATGTAATTTCATTTGTTCCGATGTCGGCACCGGAGAATGCTTGACCCTAACCTTGATGGTCGACCGATTAAAAGCTCTCAGTTCATCCATTGTGCCGCAATTCACAATCTGCCCTTCTTTCATAATCGCAATTTGTGTACAAAGTTTCTCTACTTCAGCCAGATTATGGGATGTCATAAATATAGTCTTTCCTCTTTTTTGCAGACCACGGATCAGCTTATGGGTATGAATTGCAGATTCAGGATCTAAACCGGAAGTAGGTTCATCAAGAAAAATGAGCTCAGGATCATGGATGATGGCTAGCGCAATCCCTAGTTTCTTTTTCATACCAAATGAGAATTTAGCCACTTTTTTACGAGCATCAGTTTCCAGACCCACTAACTTTAGGATCTCCAAACACCATTCTTTTCCGGCCGGCTTTCCTGACAAGGCCGAAAGATATTTTAAATGCTCCAACGCGGTTAAGGAGCCATATAAAGTGGAGTAATCAGGCATTACCCCTATCCGTTTCTTTACTTGATCGTTGGGACCTTTTACACCTAACAGGGAGTATGTACCAGAGCTTGGTTGAATAATGCCAGTTAACATGTTGATAAAAGTGGATTTTCCAGCTCCATTCCGACCTAAGAAACCAAAGATTTCCCCTTGTTTCACGATAAGATCTATTCCTTTTACGATTGGCGTCGCTCCATATGATTTCTTCAGCTGCTTTGTTTCAATGGCAATCATCAACATTCTCTCCTTTTAAATATAAAATTGGCGAAAAAGAGCATGATACCTGCTACTATAAAAATCACTAAAAAAGAAAAATCTTCGCGCTCTAAATAATAAAAAGGGGTAAAAAACTTCGTCCAACTCACCCAAACATTCGACGTAAACACAACCCATAATCCCAAAATCGGAAAGGAAAGTCCAAGCACAATTCCTAAAAACATCGTAAATCCAGGCTTAGGGATCAGGACTGAAAGCAAGATAGTTAAGGAAATTTGATAGGTTACTAAACTCATGGTCTGAGAAAAAATAAAAATATCGATTTTCTGTGCAAACATACTGATAATCAGGAAGGAGATTATCAGGCAAATAAACCAAAACAGCCAAATACCCAAAAATTTTCCAAGTACTATGGACGTTCTTGACGTTCTTGTTACTAAAAATCGCATCGTGCGTTCGTGTGTCTCTCGGTTGATTGTATCATGGGAAAGGCCTGTTATAAACAATTGGCCGAGGAGTAACAGCAAGCCTAAAAGACCAACCGTGTGAATATTTTCAGCTTCCTTTGCTGAAAGCTCGATCCCCGACAGTAAAAAATTCGCAAACTTGGCTGAATAATAGGAAGTTACTAATAAAATTGCAATGACGATAAGCGATTTTACCCCTTTGAATAAACTCATAAATTCCCTTTTACCGATTACATACATAGTTTGTTTCTCCTTTCCGCTTCTTTCTTGTGTGAATCTTTACCATCATTATAGTGGTTCTATCTTAACCCAACTAAAATCCCACCTTAATTGTTCCTTAATTCCTAGATATTTGGCAACTGAATGATATGATAATGTATAGATTGAAATAGAATAGGAGTTTCTTTATGCACGAGCCACAATTATTAATTGTCGATGATGAGAAAGCTATTTTACATATGTTAACAACGATTCTAAAAAAGGAAGCCTTTAACCTGATCGATACGGCAAGTTCAGCTGAGGATGCTCTTGCCTTATGTCAAACCAAACGATATGACTTAATCCTTTTGGATGTAATGCTTCCAAACCGCAGTGGTTTTGAAATTTGCCCGCTCATTAGGGAAACAACCGATGCCCCGATTTTCTTCCTGACAGCACGGTCAACAGATTTGGATAAACTTTCGGGCTTTGCATTAGGCGCAGACGATTATATCACAAAACCCTTTAATCCCTTAGAAGTCGTCGCAAGAATCAAAGCACATTTACGGCGTCACTCAGGAAAGATCACAAACACATCTAAAACGATTTACCAATATGGATCCATCCATGTAAATACCCTCTCTGGGGAAGTGGCCGCAGGAGGCAAGACTGTGGAATTACCAGCACAGGTCTATCAGCTCCTGCTATTCTTCTGTAAACATCCAAATCAGCTATTTAGTAAAAGCCAGCTATACGAAAATGTGTGGGGCGAAGAATTTCTAGGTGAGGATAATACCGTTATGGTCCATATTAGAAAGCTTCGGGAAAAGATCGAGGACAATCCAAGTAAGCCGCGTCACATTCTTACTGTAAGAGGGCTTGGCTATAAATTTGTACCAGATGGTGGCAGCCATGAACATCCATAAACGTTTTATTGTACAGTTTTTTATCCAGTTAATCCTTGTGTTTATCCTCTTTTTCTTTCTATTAATCTCCATTTGGGGCATTATTGGCTTTTCGATTATGAATGATGAGGTTACCCAAGATCTATCCAAGGCAGATGACGCTTTTTTTTCTAATCGGATTACGATACATGGAAATAAAGCAACATTTAATGATGAATTAAAATCGTTGACGGCAAATCAGAACGGCTGGCTCCTTATGCTTACACAAAAAGGCGATATCATTGGATCTTATCAAGCACCGAAACAAGTCCCGGCCCATTTTACACAAAGCGAACTGGCCGCTATACTGCTGCAAGATAGCTCTGTCACTACGGAATACACGCATTGGCTGTTAAAAGAAACTGGCCCGCAGACGTACTTACTTTTATTCGGAAGAAAGAATGCAGAGACTAGATTATTAAACGATATGAAGGCAGATGTCGATTGGAACAATCATCAGCTTCATCTTTCTGCTGCCACTCTTCAACAATTGAATGAAGAAAAAGGCTGGGCTCAATTGATTGATTCAACCGGTAAAGTACTTGATCAATACGGTACAGATAAGGAACCCATAACATACTCGATTCAGGATCTTCACAACTTAACAAAGGAAAAACACGAATCCATTGCCGCTTACTTTGATACAAGGTCAGAACAAACGATTATTGTGGGCATAAATGAATCAGGATCAACCCCAAATCTTGAAGTAAGCCTCGTCAAAACGATGACTAAAGGTTTTTTAATCATTCCTGTATTATTATTTCTGCTATTGTTGATAGGCACTTTCTGGTATGCACGTAAATTCGGGGTTCCATTGATTATGATGATGAAATGGATTCAAAATCTTGGCAGTGGTTTATTTGAGCAGCCGCAGGATCTCCATCAACGCCAGATGATGTTAAATAAAAAAGGAAAATTAAAAAGAAAGTATCGTTTATACAAGGATCTCATTGCAACCCTCTCACAATTAACGGAAACCCTAAAACAAAACGAAGCACAAAGAGGGAAAATGACGCAGACGCGGGAAGAATGGATTAGCGGTCTTTCCCATGACTTAAAAACACCGCTTTCCTCCATTTCCGGTTATGCGCAAATGCTTGAATCGAAAAATTATTCCTGGACAGAGACAGAGACAAGGGAATTCGCCGGAATCATAACGGAAAAATCAACATATATGATGGACTTACTTGAGGACTTAACCTTAACGTATCGTTTAAAAAATCAGGCTTTACCAATGGCAAAAGAACAGGTAGATATGAATGAATTTATCCGTCGAACCATCATCTATTTCATGAATAATCCAACTAACAATGATAAGGAATTTCTCTTCCATCCACATAATGGAACCATTTTCGCATCAATTGACCCCAAATGGTTTCAAAGGATTATTGATAACCTGCTAGCGAATGCTATCAAGTATAATCCTTCTGGTACGAAAATTACGGTATCGATTTCATCTATTGAACAGCATCTTATAATGATTACTATTGAAGATGATGGTATCGGGATGGACAATGAAACACTCAATAAACTCTTCCATCGCTACTATCGGGGCACCAATACAAGCGACTCCGGCAGTGGAACTGGTCTTGGAATGGCCATTACCAAACAATTAATTCATATACACGGAGGCTCCATTAATGTAAAAAGTGCGCCTCAAAGAGGCACAACCGTTCGAATCATCCTCCCCCTATAATAAAATGGAAGTGGTTCTGGATAAGCTTTAGACATTTTTTCTAATTAATAATGGAGTTAATGAAAGTTTAAGAAATATTTACTTTCAGAAATTTGGGTCTAATTGTGCTAATATGATATGGTAATTAGAAAAAAACTATTGGGGGTAAAAAAATGGTACTACCAAATTTTGAAGCAAATTTGCAAAAATACGCTAAACTTTTAGTGGCGAAAGGAATTAATGTTCAACCTGGTGATTGGGTAAAAATGACCATTACTGTTGATCAAGCTCCTTTAGCTCGATTAGTCACGGAAGAGGCTTATGCTTTAGGCGCAGAAAAAGTAATTGTCAAATGGTCCGATGACGAAATTAGCAAACTTCATTACATACATCAACCTGTAGAAGTACTGACCGACATTCCTGAATACGAAATTCAAGAATCCGAGGACCATGTATTAAATCATCGCGTAAGCCGCCTTTCTATTGTATCAAGTGACCCTGGCTTACTAAATGAAGTCGATCCTTCTAAAGTGGCTGCATATCAAAATGTATTTGGAAAAGCGTTCAGCGCTCAGCGCAAGGCGACGCAAAATGATGATTTGAAATGGACCGTTGCAGCTGCAGCAGGAGCTGGTTGGGCGGCAAAAGTGTTCCCTGACCTCACAACTTCTGAAGAACAAGTCGATGCCTTATGGGATCAAATCTTCAAAACCTCCCGCGTTTATGCAGACGATCCAATTGCTGCCTGGGATGAACATAAAGAGACATTGAATGAAAAGGCAACAAAATTAAATGAAATCCAATTCGATGCCTTGCACTACAGAGCTCCTGGTACGGATTTAACGTTAGGCTTACCGAAGAACCACATCTGGGCATGTGCTGAAAGCTATAATCCAAAAGGAGAAGAATTTATTGCTAACATGCCGACGGAAGAAGTTTTCACTGCTCCTGACACCCATCGCATGGATGGTGTGGTCCGCAGCACAAAGCCGTTAAGCTATGCCGGGACATTAATTGAAGGCATTGAAGTGCACTTTAAGGATGGCAAGATCGTGGACATTTCTGCTGAAAAAGGCGATGAAGCGATTAAGAAATTGGTGTTTGATAACGAAGGCGGTACTGGCTTAGGTGAGGTTGCCTTAGTACCAGATCCATCCCCAATTTCGCAATCAGGGATCACTTTCTTCAATACTCTTTTTGATGAAAATGCCTCAAACCACTTAGCAATCGGGGCAGCTTACCCGACTACGATTCAAGGTGGAACAAAAATGAGCCAGGAAGAATTATTAAAAAATGGCATGAATACTTCCACTGTTCACGTTGACTTTATGATTGGCTCTGACAAGATGGATATCGATGGCATCAAACAAGACGGCACCATTGTTCCAATCTTCCGTAATGGAGACTGGGCGTTTTAATGCAATCAAGCAAGGCGAAGGTTCTTGTGCTTCACTAAAATGAAGCATAAGAACCTTCCCTGTTATTTAATCCGCATAAGCCCCATAATTCCAAATAAGATTGGAAGACCAAATCCAATAAGCGCTAGCGGTAAAAACCAAATGCCAAAACCGCCGCCCCAGCCTAAAGGTATCGAAATGGATTCAACTAAGATGAGTGAAAAAAGAATCAGACAGATGTTTTTTAATTGATTAACAATTTTTCGGCTTTGTAAATAAAACTGTTCTGCATTTGATTCATTTAATCGTTGAGGATAATTATGGATTTCAGGGAATTTTTCCAAAATACCCATTAGAAGTGCAATGAATATCCCCACAAACGGTAAAATAAGAAGCTCCCATTTTGATCCCCAGCGGTCTACCTCACCTGCAGCATCGTAATGTGCAGGCACTTCTCCCGGAAGTGTCCTCCAAACATAAAGTAAAACAATAATCGATCCGAAAAAAAATAAATATCCAATTACATTCCAAATCCACTCACTCTTTGTCTTGGGTATTTTTAATTTTGGTCTGCCCAAATAATTCGACATCCTCATTTCTCCTCCCTTAAAATGTTTTTCTTATTGAATGTACCCACTCATTGCAGTGAAGCACTTTTTTATTACAAAAATTGTAATTCGATTCATACATAAAACAAGCCTCTATTATTCCCATTTTATATTATTTTTTACAGCAAAAGATAGAATTTTTAAAAAGGGAAAAAGGGAACTTCTCACAATTAAGAAGTCCCCTTTTTACTTATTCTAGTTAACTGTCAGAAATTCCACTTTCATACCGAATTACTTTATCTCCGCTAATGCCACTTCCTGATAGGCTTTAAAGAAGGCACTGCAAAACGCGTCCCACTCTATTGCTGCTTCCATCGATCCTTCGCTTACTTCTCCGAGGACCGGCCGTTGCAGCAGGTCTACTAGTTGCTCTGAAAATGTTTGGATGGTTTCCTGTGATGCACCGTCAAGCACATTACGAACAAAATCAGATGGGGGATACCAATCTGCCACTCTACTAATATCACGATAAATTTGGGTTAATAACAGATTTCGTGGTCCTTCCCATTGTTCGTTTACCACGACATCTCGGAATATCCGCGGGAGTGAGGAGAACTCTTCCATCACGCCATGACCGGCAAACACCGAGATTGCCTCGCGTAATACTTCTACTCCCTCTTTGGTAGCGCCAATTTTCTGCAGTAAAATTAATTCTCTTAGATTAAATAGTTGTTTTCTGATTTCAAGCGGGTGGTCTGATTTTAGTCCAGGATTGAGCGGTTTTTCTAGCCGAAGGAAAAGATCATAAATTTTAAAGGCAGCAGCCGTTGTCCGTTGTGTTGCATTCTCTATTAGCTTTAATTTGCTTGCTGCAAGCGGATAGTCTTTTATCTTTTTACCAAAAACGGAGCGGAATTCACTATAAAGATTTGCTTCTCTTGATGCACGGAGCATAAATCCGGCGCAGGCAATGCCGATTTCAAGACGGGATAATGTCAGTACAATCCCGACTGCTACGGCAATGCCTTTATCTTTTGGACCGATTGGATAAGCAAGAGCCCCATTGTATTGGAATTCGCCGGTTGGAACCTCAGCGGTACCCATTTTCCATTTAATCCGGTTAATTTGATAACCATTTCTCTTTTCCTTCTCTTTATCTCCTGGCAGCCATGATGGAACAATAAAGGTGGATACTTTGTTTGAGCCGGAAATTTTGGCGGTGACTACGGAATAATCGGCATGGGCGACGGAACAGAAGAATTTATTGCCATATAACCGATAGTTTTTTCCATCGGGAATGGCTTCTAATAAATTGGCAGGCAAATCAGAGCCGCCCTGGATTTCTGACATAAACTGGGCGCCAATAGCAAATTCCCCGTTAACTCCTTCTTTTGTATGCGTTAAAATCTTTTGGAGTTCTGGATGAATCTCATCCGGAAATTCTTCAATTAGGGCAATTAATCCGTGAGTACATGTTAAAGGACAGGTAACCCCCGCTTCTCCTAGTTGATGAATCAACATTCGTTTAACAAAACTTTCCCAAGCAGTCATTTGACTAGAGAATAGCCCTTCACCAAATACTCCTTTTTCTAAAAGCTGGGTTTCCATCGGCCGCACCACTCTGTCTATCCTATGGTTAAATGCATCATAGTGAAGCATATGCGGACGGACTTCCGGCCTCGCGCTTTGTACGGCTAAATGATTCCATTTAGAAGAAACCGTTGGAGAAAAGGACAGAATTTTTTCGTGAATTTGTTCAAAGTCAGAACCAGTGAATTTTTCCACTGCCTTTTGCAAAAATAGTTCATCACGATACCAATCAAGGTTTTCGCGGTTTGCAACAAATTCATCAAAGGTGTAGGAATTTTTCCCTCTAGCCTCTGTATCTTGGGAGGTTATGCTCATCAACTAATCACTCCTTATTTTCAATTGACAAATTGAATTATTCAGAATTATTATAATGTTAAGTTAACGTTAACGTCAACTAGGAGGATAAATGAATGTCAGAGGAAAGTCTTTTTTCAATAAGCGAACTTGCATCAATGTTTGATGTCAGCTCAAGAACGATTCGATACTATGAAGAAGTCGGAATGCTAACGTCAGAAACGCGCGACAGCTTAACAAAGCAGCGAAGCTACACAAACCAGGAACGAAGAAGGTTAAAACTGATACTTCGTGGTAAAAAGCTGGGTTTCAGTTTGCAAGAAATAAAGGAAATGATTGAGCTATACGAAGCGAACCCTGAAGGATTGGATGAGAAAAAAAGAATCATCCAGCATGCAGACCGAAAGATTCAGGAGATGAATGAACAAATCCTGCAGCTCCAGATGTTAAGAGATGAGCTCATCGTTCATAAGGAAAGGTATCTCCAAAAAAGCGATTCTAAAGAGTAGGATGAAGGTGGAAAATAATAAGTGATGAATAGCGCAATTTGTTTGTAAAAAAGTTAAACAAACGTTTGGTTAGTTTCTCAAACCTGACTCACTTAGTGTCTAAAATTCAATCAAACGTTTGATTGGTTTCCCCAGGCTAGTCATACCAACGGATTCAGCGATTTGATCAAACGTTGGGTTAGTTTCACAAACCTGACTCACTTAGTGTCTGAAATTTAATCAAACGTTTAATCGGTTTCCCCAGGCTAGTCATACCAGCAGGTTCAGCCATTTAATCAAACGTTTGATTGGTTCCCTCATGCTAGTCATACCAGCAGGTTCAGCCATTTAATCAAACGTTTGGTTAGTTTTTCAAACCTAACTCACATGGTGTCCAAAATTTAATCAAACGTTTGATTAGCTATTAGTGCCAGTTCATGGACTCTTAATATACACTTTTTTAGCACCATACGAATCTATCAACTCAACAGATTGTGGTATTCCTTTTTCACTCAAACGGAAAATATAGGTATCATGAATAAAATCGCTTTTACAGATGACTTTTTCAAGATTCGTCTCAATTGGTACAAGTTTGAACTTATAGGGAACTCCGTACATTTTTGGAACGACCGCATAAAGTTCTTTGTCAAAATGAATCGATAAGGTCTCTTCCCCATTCATATATGTCCCTACAAGGTTTTCACTCTCTAGCTCGACTGGATTAAACGGCTGAGTTCCCTCAACCTTTTTTCCAAATACAATGTTGATAAGGTCGCTGCTAATCTGCGTTACCGGCGTAATATTGATATTACTTAGTACAATCACGACAAGTTCATCCTCCGGATACATTACAAGATGATTGACGAAGCCATTGATATCACCAAAATGACTGACCTCTTTTTGTGCTCCATCCTCAATGAACCAGCCAAACCCATACCCATTTATGCTCGTAAACATTTGATTTTGTAACTCTTTGTCTATTAAAGAATTGCTTATTAGTGCCTGACACCAACGGTATAGATCCTCAACAGTTGAAAATATCCCGTAAGCGCCCAGTGGAAATGACATGTCGATATGCTCTGTATGGATAACTTTTTCCCAAACTGTGTGGCCTTGTGCCAGTGATTTAATGATTGTTCGTCCGTTATCAACTCCAGTGTTTGCTAAACCTAGTTTATCGAAAATTTCTTTTTGAAGAAAATCAGCAAAAGTCATTCCTGATACTTTCTCAATAATGGCGGTTAATAATAAATAACCGGAATTGCTGTAGTTCATATCTGTTCCTGGATCAAACTCCAGCGGCAATATCTTAAAAGCATCAATAGCCTCCTGCAAATTTACCGGCAGTCTCATCGTGCTTGTCCAATAATCCGGTGTAGATGTAAAATTGGCTATTCCTGATGAATGATTTAATAAATGGCGGACTGTTATTAGGGAGCCATTCGGATAATCTGGAAGAATCGCATCGATAGAATCATCAAGATCCAATGCTCCTTTGGAATAAAGTTTCAAGATCACCATTGCAGTAAATGCCTTCGTTAACGAACCAATGCGAAATTTAGTGGACGGCATATTCGGAATATCATACTGGAATGATGAAAATCCGTACCCTTTCTTTAACAGGACTTCCCCTTTGTAGCCTACGAGAACCGCTCCATTAAAATAGTTGTGCGCAGCCAGTGAATTCATGTATTCATTAAGCAAATTGATTTTTGTTTCCATTTTCTTAGTTACCTCCTTTATTCCTTAGATTTATTGATTTCAACCAACTTCTTTAATGTTGAATTTATATTATGTAAGCTTAATAGAATAAACCCCAACATAACAAAGGTAACAATCTCACCTGTAAAAACTGAGACAATACCCAATATTACCGCATACACACAGTACAACCAGATATTCATATCGTTCATTCCTCTCAATCATGTTTATTTCGTTAGTCCGCCCTCAAAAAATATACTCATTATCCATTTTAACATAATTTTCCATATTATTTTTCGAAGAAATTGCGAACCGGCACCTCGCTTCCTTGATAATTTATGATTAATTACCTCATCATTTCTATAACGACAAGCTGACCTGAAAATTAGATGGTTCGGGCTTTATGAACTATTTATAATGACCGTCTGACCCGAAAGCTGGTTGGAACAGGCTTTATAAACCGGTTATAATAACCAGCTGACTCAAAAATTGATTGACTCGGCCTTTATGAATCGGTTATAACGACCAGCTAACCTGAAAATTGGATGGTTCGGGCCTTATAAACCGGTTATAACTACCATCTGACTCAAAAATTGATTAGCTCGGGCTTTATGAACGGTTTATAACGACCATCTGACCTGAAAATTGGATGGTTCGGGCCTTATAAACCGGTTATAACGACCAGCTGACTCAAAAATTGATTGGCTCGGGCTTTATGAATCGGTTATAACGACCATCTAACCTGGAATTTGGATGGTTCGGGCCTTATAAACCGGTTATAACGACCAACTGGCTCAAAAATTGATTGGCTCGGGCTTTATGAACCGGTTATAACGACCAGTTGGCTCAAAAACTGATTGGCTCGGGCTTTATGAACCGGTTATAACGACCAGCTGGCTCAAAAATTGATTGGCTCGGGCTTTATGAACTGTTTATAACGACCAGCTGACTCAAAAATTGATTAGCTTGGGCTTTATGAACTGTTTATAACGACCATCTGGGTCAAAAATTGATTGGCTCGGGCTTTATAAACCGGTTATAACGACCAGCTGACTTAAAAATTGATTAGCTCGGGTTTTATGAATTGGAGATAATGACCGTTTGCCCCGAAAGTTGGTTGAAACGGTCAAAAGGAATCGTTTAGCTTTTATCGCTTAGATGAATCAACCAAATAATTATATTCTTCCTCAATCAACTGAATATCTAAGCGTTCGAACAACGGTAATACGGATTCTACTTTACTTGGCAGTTGTGATTGTTCATGCCATTCAACTGTTGAGACACCTAACATTTTTCGAATTCTCTCTGCGGAAAAAGGCAAAAATGGCTGCAGTAATTGGGCTAAATTCGCAATGATATACGTACAGGTTGCTAACGTAATATCGCCTTTAATAGGATTATCCTTTACTTGAATCCATGGTTGTTGTTCATCAAAATAACGGTTCGCACCACGAATATATTGAAAAATCCCCTCTAGCGCTTGTTTAAAATGACCTTTTTCAATTAACGTACCAGTAGTGTTGAAAAGTTCAATCGTCTTTTTCTTAATCTCCGTTTCAACTTCTACTTGCGGTATGTTGCCCCTAAACGATTTTTCAATAAACTTTAACGTGCGATTAACAAAATTTCCATAGGCCCCGAGCAGTTCTCCGTTGTGGCTATAGATAAATTCACGCCACGAGAAATCGGTATCGCGATTTTCTGGAGCATTGATGGTTAAGAAGTAGCGAATGGAATCGGGATCATATTTACTTAAAATATATGGAACCCAAACCGCCCAATTTTGGCTCGTTGATAACTTCCTTTTCTCCAATGTTAAATATTCATTCGAAATAATATGTGTCGGCAATGCTTTGCTCCTAATACCCATTAAAACAGCGGGCCAAATAACCGTATGGAATGGAATATTATCCTTCCCGTGGACGTAATAAGAAATTGTGTCTTCGTTCCATAACTGTTCAATACTTTTACCATTTTGTTTAGCCCATTCCATACTGGCCGTTAAATATCCTGCAACAGCTTCAATCCAGACATAAATTTTCTTCCCCTCAAATCCTGCGACGGGAACATCTACACCATTCGGTAAGTCCCGCGTAACGGCTCTATCTGGAACGCCTTCTTGCAGATATCTTTTCGTTAACGCCACAGCATTTTCCCGCCAGTGATGATCCTCATCTGCTTTGCCGACGAAGTCCTCTAACTCCTGTTGAAATTGACTAAAAGCAAAATAAAAATGCTCCGTTTCCTTAATTACTGGCTCATTTCCGCAAATTTTACATCGTTTTTCAAGTAAATCCAGCGGATCAAGAATTTTCGAACAGTTATCACACTGGTCACCTCTCGCCTTGGCACCGCAATTAGGACAAATCCCCTCGACAAAACGATCCGGTAAAAATTGCTTGTCATGCTCACAATACGCTTGTTCAATCTTTTTCGGATATAAATAGCCATTTTCCAATAGCTGTAAAAATATCTTTTGAACTGATTGATGATGATGTTTAGCATCTGTTCTTGTGTAAAGATCGTAGGTGAATCCTAATTTCCTAAAACAGTCAGCAAACTCCTCATGGTAGCGGTTTGCGATGACCTCTGTTGTTGTATGTTCTTGATTAGCCCGAATCGAAATTGGGGTGCCATTACAATCACTTCCTGAAACATAAACGACTTTTTCTCCTTTTTGTCTGTAATACCTTGCTAAAATATCGCCTGGCAACAATGCCGCAATATGGCCTAGATGCAACGATCCATTGGCATAAGGCCATGCTCCTCCGATTACGATTGTCATTTCTAATTCCTCCCAAAAATAAATAAAAAAAAACGCCCTAATCATTACGATTAGGACGAGTTTACCCGTGGTACCACCTACATTTACAAATAGCTCACACTATTTGCCTCTATCAGTACGTCTTTTAAAAGAGATACTGCCGCTGTAATAACGAGTGCCATTCCCGTCGCAGCCTACTAGCTCATAAGCGTTCGGTGCGAAGCTCAAAGGTCATTTTCAAAAGGGTTCATTTACTTCCTTTCCACCATCGGAAGCTCTCTATCAAATACTGCCCTATTTACTTTTCCTTCTCAAAGCTTTCAGTTTCCAAAATATATAAACAATTATATTATTTTTTACAAAAAAAGCAAATGGATTTTCAGTTAAATTGGCCTGATTTGAATTAAAAACAAAATTGTCGAAGAATTTCCCCTTGCAAAACACTTAAGACCCTTAACATTGTGATGTAGGACAATTTCCACTTAAAAATTGTGGGTGGCGGCCTTCGGAAAGCTGCCGATGGACACTTCTCACCTAAAAATCAGAGAAAGTGTCCTTCGGGATGCCGCCGATGGACACTTCTCACCTAAAATTAAGAGAAAGTGTCCTTCGGGATGCCGCCGATGGACACTTCTCACCC
>NZ_JBHVSI010000014.1:84199-173242 GCF_042885335.1 Neobacillus sp. NPDC058068
TAGTGTCCTTCGGGATGCCGCCGATGGACACTTCTCACCTAAAATTAAGAGAAAGTGTCCTTCGGGATGCCGCCGATGGACACTTCTCACCTAAAAATCAGGGGTAAGTGTCCTTCGGAATACCGTCGATGGACATTTCTCACTTAAAAAGCAATTGGAATGTCCTTCATATAAACTTAGAACCATTCAAATATAAATATACAAACGGAGAAAGTAAAAAAACGTCAACTCCCGATTAAGATAATTGACGTTTGTTATCTGATTATTTTTATATTCCCTCTTTGAATCTTTTTCCTTAGTGAATTAATCATTAGGAATTTAAAGACGCGCCTTGTTGGCGGGAATAGCATTAAAAAGCCGCTAATGTCTGTAATGAAGCCCGGTAATAGCAGAAGTATTCCGCCTGCTAATATACAAATTCCATCTAATACCGCCTCACCTGGCATTTGACCGTTTTGCAGCTGGGCCTGGGCTTTCCGAATCGTTTGCAAGCCCTCTCTTTTTGCTAAATACGCACCAATTACGCTGGTCAACATAATGAGAAGCAATGTTGGCCAAACGCCAATTGTTTTTCCGGAAAAGAGGAGTAACCCTATTTCAGCTGCAGGAATCGCAATGATCAAGATAAACAAATAACGCATTTTTAGGGTCTCCTTCCAAACGATTTAATTCTATTATACAGGAATGACTTTTTAATTGAAAATTCCCGGATTATTTGTTTGGAGAGGTTTCTATTAAAATTCCCTTAACCTTGAATATCCTAGAATTATCAGGGACAAGGAACAGTCCCTGTTTATCTGCTTCTAAAGTGGAGCGTTGCAAATACGATTAAAGTAATCGGAATGGCAAATACTTGCCCGACAAACAGCTTCCAGCTCCACGCATCGTATCCTTGACTCCCCTTACTTAATACCGCGCCGATGCACACAATTACATAGACAGCCAATGAAATTGTCCATTTATTCATCCTCAGTTCTCCCCTTATTTTTATAAAATGATGTAAACCATTCCTTTGCTTCCATTCCATGAACGCTACGAACATCATCTAAATTTTCATGAGCGATGATCTTTCCGTCTTTCAAAATCATGATTTCGTCTATGATTCTTGATACATCGTCAATTTCATGCGTACTCATCAGTATCGTTGCCTTTTCTAAATCAACAAATTGAATCAAGCTTTTTACTACATCCTCGCGCACGAGCGGATCGAGTCCTGAAAACGGCTCATCAAGCAGATAATAGCTCGCATCTCTTCCAAAGGTGGCAGCGAGTTTTAAGCGGCTTATGTTCCCCTTGCTCATCTTGGAAATTTTTTTTGTTAAATCAATCCGCAAGTAATTTGCCATTTCCTGCGCTTTTTCCTTCTGAAAATCATGAAATTGTGTTTCAAAAAAGGTAAACAGTTGATCCCCGGTAAGATATGAATAATAGTGTTGATCATCAGACATAAATGCAATTGCTGCCAGTGATGCTCTTGTCGTTTCTGAACCGTTCAATAAGACTTGACCGCTTGATGGCTGTAACAAGTTTGCCAGCAGCTTTAGGAATGTTGATTTTCCACTGCTGTTTTCGCCGACAAGGGCAATGATTTTCCCTAGTTCAATTTGAACATTGACGTTTTGAAGCACAGGTTGCTTATGATAGTGGAATTGGAGATTTTTCACCTCTAGCACTCATCTTTCACTCCTTTCTTTTAACGTCTGCAGTACTTCATCCTGGCTAAATCCCATCATTTCCACATTGTTCAAAAAACGGTCAACCAGCTGCTCCTTTAACTCTTCCCGCATGGAGCTTATTTTTGAAGAATCGGGTGTAATAAAAGTGCCCTGGCCACGCTTCGTTTCCGTTAACTCCATTTGTTCAAGCTGCTTGTAGACGTTTTGCACCGTGTTCGTATTGACACCAACTTCCAGCGCGAATTCACGGACGGATGGCAGTTTATCTCCCGGCTTCCGGACGCCGCTCACAAGCTCGCCACAAATTCTTTCCACCAATTGCAGATAAATTGGCCGGTCTTTTTCAAAATCGATGCCCATTTAATCACCGACCTTCGTTTTTAAAAGTCTGGCGGACAGGAGCAAACCAAGAGCAATGATGAACACGCCTGATAATATTTCACCTGCGTACAAGTTTTGTAAAGAAAATAATCCCAGCGAATTACTTTGCATAATTATCCCACTAATATCAAGAGGTATTGCTCCCACTTGAAGTAGATCATAATAATTCGAATATACGATGATCGAGATTACATACATTACCGGGATAACAAATAGTGCTAAGGTTTGCGAATAGACTGTAACCGCTTGAGAAAGACTCCAAATGAGTAAAAATAAAAGCTGCATAACGACTACTTTAAAAAGTGCGATAATGCTGAGCATAACATACGGCATTAGCATCGATTGAAGGCTTGCGTTTTGAACGATGAATTCACAAATCCATCCACCCATACACAGGAAAACAATGAAGACCGTACAGACAAGAACTAGAAACAGTACTTTTACATGTAAGAGCTGCCGGAGCGAAGCTTTTGTATAAAGCCAAAGATGCCGATCTTTCAAGTCCTTCTCTAGCATAATAAACAGTGGGACGACAACTAGGAATGGCAACACAATGAGCCAAAAATAAATGTAATTTCTCACAAAATCACTTACGGAACTGACCTGGCTCACATAGCTAATCACCGATAGTCCGATTCCAAGCAAAACAATGATGACAAAGGACGTGATTACTTTCTCACGCTGTTTCAACCATTCCAGATACAATTGTCCTTTTATCAAAACATCCTTCTCCTTTATTATTAGTGTATTACCTTAATGGTACACTGGTACGAATAAAAAAGCAACTATTTATTTCCAGAAATATTCTTATCCCTTCTCCTCCCCTTCCTCTTTTGTGATATTTTTATAAGTAGGAAGATGTAATGTATTTTATAAAGGATGTGTAAATACAATGAATTTTTCTAATAAAACAGTGGTCATAACAGGGGCTGGAAATGGAATTGGAAGAGGAATTGCTTTTCTTTATGCAGAAAAAGGGGCTAATGTCGTTTTAGCAGATATAGATGAAAAAGCAGGTACTCAAACAGTAGGGATGATAAAAGAACAGGGTGGAGAAGCACTTTTTATCCAAACAGATGTAAGACTGGAACCAGATATTGAGCGATTAATGGAAGTAGCTAATCAAACATACGGTCAGATAGATATTTTAATCAATAATGCAGGCAAAGGATTATTCAAGTCTCCCTATGAAGTATCGATTGATGAATGGGATGACGTCATTAACACAAACTTAAGAAGTGTGTTCCTGGGGTCACGTGAAGCAGCAAAATATATGCGCCATAACAAGGAAGGCGGTTCGATTGTGAATATTGCCTCCACAAGAGCCATCATGTCTGAGCCTAATTCAGAATCTTATGCAGCTACAAAAGGCGGAATCGTGGCGATTACACATGCTCTTGCCGCCTCGTTTAGCAAAGATCGGATTACAGTTAACGCCATTTCTCCAGGTTGGATTGAAACTGGTGATTATACAAAATTAAGCCCACTGGATCATGAGCAGCATCTTTCACGGCGTGTTGGAAAGCCTGATGATATCGCACGGGCTTGTCTTTATTTAACTGCAACAGAGAATGATTTTGTTACCGGGATTAACCTTGTCGTAGACGGTGGAATGACGAGGAAGATGATTTATGAGGAATAGAAAGGAATCTTTTCAATTAATAAAAGAAGGACAAAATACTTGAACCTAAACAATAGACTCCAGCCCCATGCTGGAGTCTAAATGCGCCTTTTCATTGGTCTCGCATTCTTTATAATCTATTGTTCATCCCTTCAATCGCTCTCACTTTTAGTGAGTTTTCTATAATCAAGTCAAGTAATTCACTATAAGGGATCCCAGCTGATGCAGCACTTTTTGGCAGCAGGCTATTCTTCGTCATCCCAGGTAATGAATTAACCTCTATGACATAAGGGTTACCGTTTTGAATCATCATATCGATGCGGGCATAAACGCTGCATTTCAATGCTTTATAGGAGGTCAATGCCGCATAAGCAACTTTTTCATATATTTCAGACGAAAGTTCGACCACCTCTTCAATTGTCGCGGCATCATCATATTTGGAAGTATAATCAAAAAACTCCGCTTTATGACGAATAGAAACAATAGGCAAGAGCTCTCCATCTAGCATAGAACACGTGATTTCTTCCCCTTTTACATACTTTTCAATGATCACTTCAGCATCCCATTTAAATACTTCAGCAATTGAAGACTTTATCGTATCTGGATTATAAACTATTTTTACGCCTACACTCGAACCGCCCGAATTAGGTTTCACCACTACTGGGTACCCCATCTTGTCTAGTTCATCCAAATTAAGTTCTTCTATATTGGTAAGGTGAATCCAATCCGGTGTCTGCACGCCTTCATAGCGGATGATTTTCTTTGAGATATTCTTATCCATGCATAAGCTGCTGGACAGTACCCCGCTCCCTGTATAAGGAATACCAAGGGTTTCAAGGGTACCTTGAACGGTGCCGTCTTCGCCGTACTTCCCATGAAGTGCAAGTAATGCAACATCGAGGTTTTTGACCTTATCTGTCAAATCTTCCTTGTTATCTATTTGAATTGGGGCAATTTCATATTTATTTTTATTTAAATTCGCAATCATTTCTTCACCTGTCATAAGTGAAACTTGTTTCTCGGAGGAAACGCCTCCCATAATTACGCCAACCTTCATTTTCTTAACCTCCAAAATCATTTCTTACTGTGTCACCTATGATTTTAATTCCCTGAGTAATCTCTCTTTCTTTCAGCCTAGAAAATCCTAACCGTAACGTGTCCTTTCCACTATCGTCCGTGTAAAAAACATCACCTGGCAAAAAAACTACACCCTTTTGAGAGCATTTTTCTAAAAGACTTCGTGAATCGATATTATTTTCAAGTTGTAAAAAAAGATGAAGTCCGCCGTCTCCTGTCATTCGTTTAAAAGGAATCGCTTGTAGGCAGGAATGAACAGCTAATTCATATTTTTTCTTATAAACTGATTTAGCTTTTTTTAGATATTTCTCAAAGCAGCCATCATTTAAATATTGGAATAACACCGCTTGATCTAAAGTAGATGTATGAATGGTACGAGCTCTTTTCATACTTTCCAAGTAATAAATCAAATCCTTGTCTGCTAAAATCCAGCCCACGCGTAAGCCGGGAAAAAGAATTTTAGAGAAGCTGCTAATATAAATGACATTATTACCGGCTCCTGCAAAGGCAGCCAACGGCGCCAGATGTGATCCCGAATACCGTAATTCTTCATTAAATCCATCTTCAACGACAGGTAGTTGATAGGCAGAAAAAAGCTCCATAATCTCCTTTCTTTTCTCTGAGGACGTAACGATTCCAGTGGGATTATGATAGGACGGGATTAAGTAGGCAAAATCATACTCCTTTTTTGATAAAGACGATTCAAGCTTAGAAGCATCGACACCATCATCTTCCATATCAATACCTTCGATTTCAAAGCCATGTAATCGAAACAGCTTTAGCGCCGTATGATGGGTTGGATTTTCACAAAGAATACGTCCGTTCTTTTTATGAAAAGAGGATAATAGGAGATCTAAACCTTCGGTGAATCCATTGGTAATCAATATATCTTTATTCCTAATGTCAACACCTTTAATTTCCATATAATGAAGCAAGTATTCGATCAGTGGTCTATAGCCTTTGGCATAACCATAGTTAAGAACGATATTGCCTTCAATGGCCATCCGATTTAAGAAGGCTCTTTTAAAATTTTCTACATCAAAAAGCTTTTCATCGGGGGCGATACTATTAAAGGAGATCATTTCATGATTCCAGCGAACTCCATGCTTCATTAGGTCCAATTCATCTGCCAAATACGTCTGCTCATTGAGTTTTTCTGTCCAATTCAATTGGATAGATGGGGCGTTGAAGGTCTCTACTTGACTAACAAAGTTTCCTTTTCCCTTTACCGCATAAATAAGACCTTCCTGTTCCAAATCGGCATAAGCTGTTAACACGGTATTTCGGCTTACTGATAGTAAAGAGCTAAGTTCACGGGTGGATGGAAGCTTTTGGTTCTCAAGCAAGTGCCCGTTCGTAATCATTCTTTTCAAGTATTCCTTCAGTTGAATATAGACAGGACGGCCTTCTATAAGCTTAAAATCGTTAAACACTACTTTTAATCCCCTTTCCAACATTTTTACACGTTTGGAATGATTCCAAAAGGTCCACACTATATCTAATTTTACAATCTTGTGGTATGGTGCCGAAGGATTTAATCAAACATTTTTTCAATTTTTGTACCAAAGTCTTGAAGTGGGATCTTACGGCCCGTTAATACGGGATAAATAGAAAGACTCCAGTACAACACCGGAGTCAACTAGTAACAACTTAAAGCGGGACAAGGAGCCTGTAAACTGTACCCTTTCCCCTAGAAAATGCTTAGATCCCAGCGATTGGCTATATGTTTTAGTAACATTAAACCAGCAACACTGCTTCCGTATTCGTCAACAGCAGGCCCATAAATACCTATTCCACATCCCTCCATAAATGGAGATGCTTCGGTTCTAACACGATTGGGAACGCTCACCATAATTCCACCAGACACTCCGCTCTTTGCTGGCACACCAATAAAGGCAGCGAATTTCCCTGAAGCATTATAAATTCCACAGGTTAACATTAAACTTTTTGCTATCCTAGCTAACTCTTTAGGAAGAACTTGCTCTTTTCGGATTGGGTGGTAACCATCATATGCAAGGACTAAGCCGATTAACGCAATATCTTCGGTATTAACTTCGATTGAACAATGCTTCAAATAAACCTCTAATGCTAGTTCAACATCCCCTTCTAAAAAACCTATCTCTTTCAAATAATAGGCAATCGCTTTATTTCGATAGGCCGTTAGCCATTCTGACTGGAATACTTCTTCATTGAATGGTGGACGTTTTCCGATCATTTTCTCCATTAATAAACAGATCGGTTCTAATTTATCATTAGCAGTATCTCCCGGAAGAAGGGAAGAAACTGTTATCGCTCCAGTATTAATCATGGGATTAAAAGGCTTTCCAGGTTTGTTTATTTCTAAACGAACAATGGAATTAAAGGGATCACCAGTTGGTTCTAAGTCTACTCTTTCTAATACATAAGGAATTCCATAGTGCAAGCATGCTGCGATAAAGCTAATCACTTTAGAAATACTTTGCAAGGTAAATGTAACATCCCCATCGCCAGATTTAATCATTGTTCCATCCGGTCCTATGATACATATACCTAAATGTGATGAGTTCGCTTTTTCCAGCGCAGGGATGTACGACGCGTTTCTTCCCTTCGTAGTAAATGAGCGATAATGCGATACCCATTTATCCACTAAATTTATATAATGTTCCTCGTTTAGAGCTTTAACAGTTTTTGTTGTATTTTTCATCATTCTCAACACCCCACCTTTATTGAGACCCAGATATATTTTCTCCTTCTAGCTATTCCCCAACATTTTAGCTATCAAAGACCGTTCGTAATAATTACACATTTTCCCCAAAATACTTTGACAGCCATTTTTATTTCTGTTACAATGTACCCCAATAAAAGCATACAAATTCGTTGATGAGAAAAAGTAGCGTTTCGTCTTGATCCACAGAGAGCCGACACATTGGTGCAAGTCGGTGTTCGAGTGTTTCGTGAAAATCCTCTCTGAGAAGTTAGGCTGAAACTTGTAGTAAGTCTAACCGGGCGTCTACCGTTACAAGGAACACGTATGATTGTACGTTGCTAAGTGCTATTGGATCGGTTCAATAGAATTAGGGTGGTATCGCGGTTAACCCCGTCCCTTTCATGGGACGGGGTTTTTTGTATGTTTTTTAACCATTTTTGAAAAGGAGCGATATCGATGAATGCAAATGAAAGAATGGAATCTGTTGTCCAGCGTGAGGAGAATATCCGTCATTATTGGACAGGAGAAAATACTTTTAAGCAATCTGTTCAATTAAGAGAAGGTAAAACCCCTTTTGTTTTTTACGAAGGTCCGCCAACGGCAAATGGTCTGCCCCATGTAGGTCATGCATTTGGGCGAACGATTAAAGATGTGGTCGCACGGTACAAAACCATGCAAGGATTTCAAGTGGAACGAAAGGCCGGCTGGGATACACATGGCCTTCCGGTTGAGTTAGGTGTCGAAAAACAGCTAGGGATCTCAGGGAAACAAGAAATTGAACGCTATGGTATTGAGCCTTTTATCAATAAATGCAAGGAAAGTGTATTCACCTATGAGAAGAAATGGCGCTCCTTTACAGAAGAGTTAGGCTATTGGGTTGACATGGATAGCCCTTATCTGACGTTAAGCAATGAATACATCGAGACTGTGTGGCATATTTTAAGCAAAGTTCACAAGGATGGACTCCTCTATAAGGGCCATCGTGTCTCACCATACTGCCCGAGTTGCCAAACTTCATTAAGTTCGCATGAGGTCGCACAAGGCTATAAAGATGTGAAGGATTTATCTGCTACTGTTAAATTTAAACGGCTTGATGCGGAAGATGAATATTTCTTAGGCTGGACAACAACACCTTGGACATTGCCGGCAAACGTTGCCCTCGCCATGAATCCAACCTTAACCTATGTTCGTGCCTTAAAAGGAAATGTCGTTTATATCGTTGCTAAATCATTAGTAGAAAAAGTCCTTGGGGAACATGTCACGGTATTAAGTGAGCATAGCGGCAGTGAATTTGCAGGTGTACAGTATGTAGCACCATTCAATTATGTGGCTGTGGAGAATGGACATCATGTTGTTTTAGCCGATTACGTCACGGAAGCGAGTGGAACAGGGATTGTTCACATTGCCCCAGCTTACGGAGAAGATGATTATAAAACCGTTCAGCAAAATGGTTTATCGTTTATCAATGTTGTCGATCTCCAAGGTCGTTACACAGAAGACGTTACCGAGCTTGCCGGGAGATTTGTCAAGGACTGTGACGTGGATATTATTAAAATGCTATCAGAAAAAGGCACACTCTTTCATAAAGAAAAATATGAGCACAGCTACCCACATTGCTGGAGATGTGACTCACCGTTACTTTACTACGCTACGGATAGCTGGTTTATCAGGATGTCGGCTTTAAAGGAGAAGATGCTTGCAAACAATGCGACCGTTACGTGGTATCCGGACCATATTAAAGACGGACGCTTTGGGAACTTCCTTGAAAACCTCGTTGATTGGAATATAAGCAGAAATCGCTACTGGGGTACACCTTTAAATGTTTGGCAATGTTCTGATTGTCAGCATGAAGTGTCACCAGGCAGTATCGAGGAACTCCAAAAACTAGCGGCAACACCAGTACCAAATGATATCGAACTGCATAAACCTTATATCGATGATGTAAAGTGTTTCTGTCCGAAATGTAAAGGCACCATGCAACGAACACCTGAAGTCATTGATGTGTGGTTTGATAGTGGATCAATGCCATTTGCACAGTATAACTATCCATTTGGCAATAAAGAAAAATTCCAAACACAATTCCCTGCCGATGTCGTCATCGAAGGAATTGACCAGACGAGAGGATTTTTCTATAGCCTTCTCGCTGTTTCCACCCTATTCACAGGAAAAGCAGCGTACAAAAACGTCTTGTCACTGGGGCACGTACTTGATGAGCATGGTCAAAAAATGTCTAAAAGCAAAGGTAATGCATTAGATCCTGTTGAACTCATCAAGGAATACGGTGCGGATGCACTTCGCTGGGCCTTCTTAGTCGATAGCTCGCCATGGAATCCGAAACGTTTTTCGAAAAAGACTGTCCAAGACGCAAAATCAAAATTGGTTGATACACTGGATAATACGTTTAAGTTTTATACGATGTACGCAAAAATAGATGGTTTTATCTACGATCCCAAACAGACAGGCACAAAAACAATCCTGGATGAATGGATCCTTTCACGTCTTCATAGTACAGTTAAGCTGGTTGTGAGCCATATGGATCGATATCAATTTACGCAAGCAACACGCGAGATTGCAGCATTAGTTGAAGAATTAAGTAATTGGTATGTACGGCGGTCAAGAAGCCGCTTTTGGGCTTCCGGACTTTCAGAAGATAAACGAGCTGCTTATTCAACACTATTTGAAACACTCACGACAATCAGTCGTTTGTTGGCTCCATTTGTACCATATGTGGCAGAAGATATCCATTTGAAGCTGCATCAAGATAGTGTTCATTTACAAGACTATCCGAAAGCTAATGATTCCATGATTCATCCTGATTTGGAGGCAGACATGCAAACAATCCTGAAAATCGTGGAGCTCGGCCGCAGTATTCGCAATGCGACAAACATGAAGGTTAAGCAGCCTTTACAGCAAATGATTGTATGGCAGCAAGAAGGCAGCCGTAATTTTCAAACCTACGAAAATGTCATTAAAGATGAGTTAAATGTTAAAGAGGTTGTTTTTACAGAAGATCTATCTCAATATGAATCGCTTGTTTTTAAATTAAATTTTAAAACAGCAGGTTCGGCATTCGGTAAGCTGGTAAATACGGTCAAGGGTTACGTCGAACAAATGCCAGATCATGAGAAAAAATCATTATTAGCTAATGGTCAACTTGAAATCGATGTTAACGGACAAACGGTAACATTACTAAGTGAACATATTACTGTCGAATATATGGTTTCATCTGGATTTGAGATGGCTGGCGATCAGCAGTTAAAGGTATTGTTAGATACAAAACTCACACCTCAATTAGTGGACGAAGGCCAAGTGAGAGAACTAATCCGAGCGATTCAAGATAAACGTAAAAAATTAGATCTACCTGTTGAGAAGTATATATCACTCGATTTTTCAGCAACGGAGAATGGTAAAAAAACCATTCAACGCTTTGAGGGGCTCATAAAGGAGAATGTACTTGTCCAGCAGATTAGCTTTGATATGGTAAATGACTTTGAAAAGTTAATTGAAGTAAATTTCGGAGATGAGATAGTAAAGGTTTCATTGAGGTATTAGTTTTCTTATTAAAAGAGGCACTGCAAACAGTTATATTTTGCGAACTGTTCGCAGTGCTTTTTTAACTTAAAATGGATAAAACGGAAAACTTAATTGGTACCTCTTAATTGACTTCAGAAATTTAATCAAACGTTTGATTTGTTTTCTAACCAGACATTTCATTGACTCTAGTAATTTAATCAATTGTTTGATTAGTTTAAATGTAAGGGATTTTGTTGAAAATTGCCGGTTTATAGTGAAGGATCTATTTCGTATAGTAAGGGTTCCCCTACCACTTAACATCTTAATCATGGGGGGCTAGCACCTTGATTCTAACTTTGAGTCACTTCTCCAATAACCTGTATATATTCTTCATACCATTTTTTCCATTCTTCCATCCTAGCGATGGTTTTGCCGTCCATTAATGCCGCAATCACATCGAGACATACGTGCCAGCCGGCAAGGTCCTTTGGAGTATGATCTGTAATTTTCTCGATCCGTTCGATTAAGACTAATTTGCAACCGTTCGATTCCTGTGCCAACTCAAAACGAACACTGTCTGCCCACCAGGAGAATTCAAATACTGCATGCTTTTTTAGTTCAGTTATTGGTAGCTCTTCAACTGTGCCATCCGGCATATTAAACTTCATGAACCCGCCTTCACGAAGCTCGCCGACTCGAAGTTCGTTAAACCATTGGGCTAGTTTTTCGTTTTCAGTCAACCATGACCAAACTTCTTTAACGGAATGCTCTACGTGGCGTTCGAAATGAGCGATGCAGCCTCTTTCCTTTTTTTCAATTTTTGCTATCATGATTTATTCCTGCCTCTCGATAATTTATATACCAACATCCTACTAGTTTGGAGTTTCAATCTCAATTATAAACTAAGCCCCCGCCGCTTTACCGCAACAGGGGCTGAATTCATAAGTTTAGATAATCATTTTTTTATTTTCTTGCAGTTGTAGTTCTTGTTCGCCGACACCGTCGTGCTCGCGGTTCTTTTTAATTCTAAAATGATAAATGAGGTAACATGCTATTACAAATGGTACTCCTAAATAAAGGGCTAAGCGTTGTTCTGAGTCAAAAGCTAAGCTCGCCAATACGATACAGTTTAAGGTTAGAGCGATTATCGGAAGCACAGGATATAGCGGTGTTCTAAATTTAAGATCCTCCACTTTACCGCCTTCGCGGATGAATTTTCTGCGGAAAGCAATCTGTGAAGCCGTAATAGAAATCCAGCCAACTTGCGCACCTAAACCTGCAACAGAGAGCAGCCAAACAAATACCGTTTCCGCAGCGAAAAAGCCTGATAATAACGATAATAATGCGATTCCAATCGTTAACACTAGGGCGTTAAACGGAACTCCTTGTTTATTTACTTTTGTCAGTTTAGGGCTGGTCATTTTCTCTTTCGACATCGCATAGAGCATCCGTGTTGCTGCATACAGCCCAGAGTTTGCAACGGATAGTAATGCCGTAAGGATGACAAAGTTCATTATGTCTGCTGCATAAGGAATACCGATACTATCAAAAACAACCACAAAGGGACTTTCAACAACGCCTGCTTGTTTCATAGGAATCAAACTGGCTAAGACAAAAATGGCTAAAACGAAGAAAAACAGCGTCCGCCAAACTGTTTGCTTAATCGATTTAGGGATGGTCTTTTCTGGTTCTTCACTTTCACCGGCAGCAATCCCGATTAATTCTGTGCCCTGAAACGAAAAGTTAACTGCAATCATCGTAATAATTAAAGCCGTAAACCCATGCGGCAGGAGACCATGTGCTGTAAAGTTTGAGAAAAACGGTGCTGGTTGTCCGCCTTTCATGTGAATTAAACCAAACATCGCCGCTCCGCCAAGGACAATAAAAGCAAGGATAGCGAAAATTTTAATACTGGAGAACCAAAATTCTGTTTCACCAAATGCACGTGCTGAAAGAGCATTCAGTGAGAATAATACTACGGCAAATATCGCACACCAAATCCAAATAGGTGTACCCGGAAACCATCTTTGCATGAGCTGCCCCGCAGCTAATAGCTCCAGCGCTACCGTTACAGACCAGCCAAGCCAATAAAGCCAGCCAAGTGCAAAGCCCGTTCCGGGACCAATAAATTTGGTCGTATAGGTTTGGAATGATCCCGATACAGGCATCGCAACCGATAATTCCCCTAAACAAAGCATCGTTAGAAACATAATCATGCCTCCAACAAAATAGGAAAGAACTGCCCCGGCTGGTCCCGCTTGGCTAATCGTGTAACCCGATCCTAAGAAAAGCCCCGAACCAATTACCCCGCCTAGAGAGATCATAAATAAATGCCTTGTTTTCATTGTTCTTTTTAATTCATGTGTTGCATTGTTCTCCTGTAAATTCATTAACCTTCCCCCTTATCCCTGAAAACAAATATTGCATTACAAGCCACCATCAATGCTGATTCGCTTTTGCGCCGCTCCTCCCCACTTCCATAGAAAGAATACGCTTTCAATATTTTAAAACCCTTTTTCTAAAATAGTAAACCGTAGTTACTCAAAAAGATTAGTGCATTAGCGTATTTCTATCAACGACTAAATCTTTCTAATATTTTTACTATTTCAATACATATTAAGTATGCAATTTATATGCCAATGTAAAATTCCCTATATTTGAACAATTATTGAAAAAAGGTGCCAATAATTTTGGCACTATTTTAAAATAATTTTGCACCATAGATGCAAAAAAATACTCTTCCCATTTGAATGGAAAGAGTATTTCAAGATTTTTATGATAAGACGTTCTGAATTTTCTCGACTGCCCAATCAATCTCTTCTTTTGTAATAATTAACGGCGGTGCAAAGCGAATAACCGTATCATGTGTTTCTTTGCATAATAAACCTGCTTCTTTTAATTGTTCACAATAAGGTCTTGCGGCTTCGGTTAGTTCAACCCCGATAAACAAGCCTCTGCCCCGGATTTCTTTAATGATTGGATTATTAATAGTTTTTAACTGTTCAAGAAAATAATTTCCTAATTCAAGGGACCGTTCCGCTAACTTTTCTTCCTCTATTACATCTAAAGCAGCAAGAGAAACTGCACATGCTAGCGGGTTTCCTCCAAACGTGGAACCATGTGAACCTGGATTAAAGACGCCAAGGACATCAGAATTAGCGACAACACAGGAAATTGGGAAAACTCCGCCGCCAAGGGCTTTACCTAAAATTAACATATCAGGTTCTACTTCTTCCCAATCGCAGGCAAACATTTTTCCAGTCCGCGCTAAACCAACCTGAATTTCATCAGCAATAAACAAGACATTTTCTTCTTTACATAGCTCGGATGCTTTCTTTAAGAATCCTTCAGGAGGTAAAATGATCCCCGCTTCGCCTTGAATTGGTTCTATTAAGAATGCTGCCGTATTAGGTGTGATCGCTTCCTTTAATGCTTCCAAATCTCCATAAGGAATTAACTTAATACCAGGCAGCAACGGACCAAAACCGCGTTTGTATTCCGGATCAGAGGATAACGATACCGCTCCCATTGTCCGTCCATGGAAGTTTCCTGTGCAAGCGATGATTTCTGCTTGATTTTCAGCAATTCCTTTGACATCATAACCCCAGCGGCGGGCAGCTTTTAGAGCGGTTTCCACTGCTTCAGCACCTGTGTTCATCGGCAAAGCCATGTTTTTATTTGTAACCTGACAAATTTTTTCGTACCAAGGCCCGAGCTGATCATTATGAAATGCCCGTGAAGTTAAGGTTACTTTGTCTGCTTGGTCCTTTAATGCTTGAATGATTTTTGGATGACGGTGCCCTTGGTTCACAGCGGAATAAGCACTTAGCATATCCATGTACCGATCTCCTTCTGGACTTTCCACCCATACACCTTCCGCTTTTGCGATCACGATTGGCAGTGGATGATAGTTATTGGCACCAAATTTAGTTGTTTGTTCAATAATTTTTGTTGTTTTTGTGGTTACTTCAGTCATGAAAAATTCCTCCTTTATTTTTATGGAGCATCCCGTTGCCCACCTTGATTTTATTCGATTAGCAGGATTAACATTTTATATTGCAAGTTTCATGCCAATAATTTTTTTGCGGTTTTACTAGGGTTTTCCGAAATTTAGTGCCACGAAATTTTGCAGAAAAATCCCATTCCCAAAGAATAGTGCCAAATTATTTTGCATTATTACGTTTTTTTTGATTAAATAAGTGCATAAGGAAAAAACAAAGGGAATGAACCGTTATGATGAAATCACAAAATGATTTGTATTATTTAACACGGATGTATGAACGGATTTTGGACGAAGTGGACGTTGGAATCCACGCGGTGGACGAAACGGGCAAAACGATTATTTATAATAAAAAAATGATGCAAATGGAGTCGATGGATCTCCATGATGTTATTGATAAAAATCTTCTAGACGTGTTTATGTTTAAAGACGACCAATCTAGTACCCTTGTAAAAGCGTTGCAGGAAGGGAAAATAACGAGGAACGTAAAGCAAACCTATTTTAATAATAAGGGTCATGAAGTTACAACGATCAACAATACCATCCCTATATATACAGCTGAAAAACTCGAGGGTGCTGTTGAAATTGCCAATGATGTTACAAAACTTGAACGGCTCATAAAAGGCAATATGAACAAGGGGTCCACGAAATATACCTTTGATAAAATAATTGGGAAGAGCCCTGCTATTAAGGAAGTGATTGAAGCGGCTAAACGAGCAACACGAACCTCTTCCTATGTGTTGATCGTGGGAGATACAGGGACCGGGAAAGAGCTTTTTTCCCAAAGCATCCACAACGGGAGCTCGCGTTTATCGGGTCCATATATCTCGCAAAATTGTGCGGCTTTGCCTGATAATTTAATCGAGAGTCTTCTATTTGGCACGAAGCGCGGTGCCTTCACGGGCGCCGTTGATACCCCGGGATTGTTTGAACAGGCAAACGGCGGCACCTTGCTGCTTGATGAAATCAACTCATTGAATCTAAATCTTCAGGCAAAATTGCTCCGCGTCCTTCAGGAAAAATCAATCAGGCGCATTGGCGATACGAAGGATACGCCCGTTGATGTAAGGGTCATTGCCAATATGAATGAGGATCCTATTGATGCCATTGCCCATCTGCGGCTGCGCAAAGATTTATATTATCGGCTTGGAGTGGTAACGATCTTTGTTCCGCCGCTAAAGGACCGCAAAGAAGATATTCCATTATTGGTTGAGAATTTTATTGAAAAATACAATGAGCGTTTTCAAATGAATGTAAAAGGGTTGTCGGAGGAGGTCAAATCGTCTTTCCTAGAGTATGATTGGCATGGGAATGTCCGTGAACTTGAGCATATTATCGAAGCAGCGATGAACATCATGATGGATGAGGAATACATTACGTACTTGCACTTACCCTATCAATATCGGAGCAAAATGCAATTGAAGGAGAGAATGATGCCTCTTTCCACGGTTGAAACCTTCTTGAAAGGCAATTCAGATATAACGGTGCCACTAAAGGACCAAATGGAGTTATTTGAAAAAACCTATATCGAACACGTTTTATCGAAACACGATTTCAATATTTCAAGAGCTGCTAAATCACTCGGCCTAAGCCGCCAAAGCCTGCAGTATCGGATGAAGAAACTAGGCATATAGGGACATGGGTACAGTTTACAGCTTACAGGCTCCTTGTCCCACTTCGTGACAAGGAGCCTGTCCCAATTCATTAAATTTGGTATTGTGTTGCATCCCAAACCATACCAAAAAGAACCACTAAGAGCATTAGTGGTTCTTCTTTGTGAGCTCCAGTCCATACACCGCGCAAAGGAAACTTGCGCTTTCTTTCTTTATACCTGAAGAGATTTTGCCTGCATTTGATACATTTGCTCATAGATGCCGCCTTGGGCAAGTAATTCATCGTGCGTTCCCTGTTCTTTAATCACGCCTCGTTCTAATACAAGAATACGATCAGCATTTTTTATCGTCGAAAGACGGTGAGCAATAATAAAGGTCGTGCGTCCCTTCTTAAGAACATCCATTGCATGCTGAATAATTTCTTCCGTCTCTGTATCAATATTGGAGGTTGCTTCATCCAAGATTAATATTGCAGGATCAAAAGCGAGCGCCCTTGCGAATGAAATAAGCTGTCGCTGGCCCGAAGAAAGTGTGCTGCCTTTTTCAATAACAGGTTCATCGATCCCTTTTTCAAGATTCCTAAGGACACTTTCGGCACCAACCGCTTTCAAGGCTGTTTCTACTTTTTCCCGCGAGATACTTGGGTCATTCAAACTTACATTCGAGGCAATCGTTCCGGTAAATAAATAAGGATCTTGTAACACAATGCCCATATGTTTGCGCATCGTCTGCCTTGGCACAGAAGTAACATCAATCCCATCAATATAAATCTTCCCTTTTGATGGATCATAGAAACGGAAGAGCAAGTTCATAATCGAACTCTTTCCAGAACCCGTATGGCCAACAAGCGCCACTGTTTCGCCGCGATTCGCTTCAAAGGATAAATTCTTCAACACATAATCATTGTTTTTGTAAGCAAATGACACATCTTCAAATAGTACATGCCCATCGTATCTAGGCATCATTTCTTGTGATACATTTTCACCAGTGGTATCTAACACTTCAAACACTCGTTTCCCGGCAACGAGTGAGCGTTCCAGCTGGGAAAACTGATTGACCACATTCGTAATTGGATTAAATAATCTCGTTAAGTAATCGACAAACGCATAGAGTGTACCCGAAGAGACAATTTGTACTGTCGTTAACGATTGTGTCCCAAAATAGATGATGAAAATCGTAAACAAGGTGAGACGTAACATATTCACTAAGTTAAATGATGTTGCCGAATCTAAAAACAATAGTTTGCGCTGATAAGCATAATGCTCTTCATTCATCTCATCAAATTCCTTCGTCATTTGCTTTTCACGACGAAAGGCTTGAATAATCGTCATGCCCTGAATGGATTCATTAATCATTGCATTAATATCCGCAATTTTTGTTCGAATCACATCATTGTATTGCGCTGCATACTTCCGGTATAAAATCATCCACAGATAGACGATTGGCATCATGATTAAGGCAATCAGCGCCATTTTCCAATTTAAAATAAACAGCGCGATATAGACACCCGCTATCGAAATGAAACTTGTGGCAAAGTTAGAAAGTACTTGCACATATAAATTTCTTAATGCTTCGGTATCATTTGTGACCCGTGCGACAATTTTCCCTGCCGGCAATTGATCAAAATACTGAATCGGCAACCTTTGAATATGCCCAAATACGTCTTGACGTAATCTTTGGACAACACGATTTGCTCCCATTTGCAAATAAATATACATAAAGTACCGTAATATGGCAGTTGCCACCGCTAAGATAAAATATAAACAAAGCAGCCAGGCAATCGGCTTGATTTCAATTTTTCCAATGGTCATATGTTCATCGATAATATTTTTTGCAATAAATGGACCTGCAAGTTCCGCAAATACAGCGGCCGCTAAGAATAATAGCCCCAGAAAAATTGGCCGCTTAAAGTACATCGCATATTTCGTTAAACGTTTCCCCGTACTCATGACTCGCCCCCTTCCAGCTGTTGACGGTCAAATTGTTCTTTATACCAGCCATTTTGTCCAATAAGCTCTTCATGTGTTCCTTGCTCGTTAATTTGCCCCTCATCAAGCACGATAATTTGATCTGCATGCTGCACACCAGATAAACGATGGGTTGTAATAATCGTTGTCTTACCACTTCGCTCATTCTGAATGTTGCGGAGTATTCTAGACTCCGTTTTTGCATCGACTGCGGATAATGAATCATCTAGGATTAATATTTCCGGATTTTTAATAAGCGCCCGTGCAATCGATACCCGCTGCTTTTGCCCGCCTGATAAAGAAACCCCTTTTTCCCCGACAAGCGTTTCGAGCCCCATCGGTAAGTTTTCTAAATCCTTTTTAAAGTAGGCAAGGTGAATAGCTTCCTGTAAATCCGCTTCTGTTGCATCTTCTTTCCCAAATAAAATATTTTCGCGAATCGTCCGTGAAAATAATACATGATCCTGTGGTACATACCCAATCCAATCCAGAATCTGTTCTTTTGTTTGCGCGGCAATATCAACACCGGCAATAGTTAATTGTCCTTCATCAAGTGGATATTCACGCAATAATTGTCTAAGGAAAGTTGTTTTTCCTGCACCTGTTTTCCCAACGATCCCAAGCGTCTCCCCCCTTTTTAGTGACAAGGAGATTTGCTGTAAATTTTTCACCTGACTCGTTGGATATTGAAACATCAAATCATCAAAACCAATGGCACTCGGCGTCGTGATAGCAACCGTATCTTTCGCGTTTTGGACGTCAGCCTCACTGTTAAGGGTTTCTTGGACTCGATCAAGTGAGGCATTTCCTTGCTGCATGACATTTATTAACTCACCAATAGCGAAAATAGGCCACACTGCTAGCCCTAAATAGACATTAAAGGTAACAAGCTGACCGACCGTCAAGTCACCATTAGAGACAAGAATTGCACCGTAACCAAGGGCGACAACATAGCTGATGCCGGTTCC
The DNA here is from genome assembly GCF_042885335.1 of Neobacillus sp. NPDC058068. Classification (NCBI taxonomy): domain Bacteria; kingdom Bacillati; phylum Bacillota; class Bacilli; order Caryophanales; family Bacillaceae; genus Neobacillus; species Neobacillus sp. NPDC058068. Next base: position 103,702 of record NZ_JBHVSI010000014.1, read on the forward strand.
GACTTTTGTTATCGGCCCGAATAGGGCATTAATTTTTGCTGTATACATATTTTTCGCGTATACTTCTTCACTCATGTCCGCAAAATTCTTTTCATCCTTTTTCTCCTGCACGTAGGCACGGATCACCCGCACGCCGGCAACGGATTCTAGAACACTATCATTCAATTCTCCAAATGCGTCCTGTGCCTTCATATATCGCTCATGCACAAGTTTGCCTAGATACTGAATTAGCACAGCCATTATTGGCACTGGCAGCATGGCAAAAAACGTTAATTTCCAAGAAATCATAAACCCCATCGCACAAATGATGGCACCCATATATAACGTGGAATCAATCAGCGTCATAATCCCAAATCCCGCTGTAATCGAAACGGAATTTAAATCATTGGTTGCCCGTGCCATTAAGTCACCCGTACGGTTCTTTTCATAAAATGTAGGGGTCATTTTTAAAAATTGCAGCATTAATTTCCGGCGCATTATCCTTTCAAGATTAATGGCCCCTTCAAACAAACGATATTGCCAAACGAAATTTAAAAAATAGCCAAATATTATAATCGAAATAAATATTAATACATATTTAACTAATAATGCCTTGGACATTTCGCCAGCCGTTAATACATCGATAATGGAGCCAAGTATATACGGGGGAACCACTTCCAGCACACTGGCAATCATTAAAAAGGAAATGGCAATTGTATATTGCCTCCAATACTGTTTAAAAAACCAGCCTAATTTACCTAATACATCAAACATGTAGCATCCCTACTTTCCCGAACATCTGTGAACAATAGCTACCCACAATCTAGCAGCTCCTTTTTGAAAATCAATCTTCTTTGTTTGTTCCACATCTTCATCTTCTCCTTTTTTAACAATTCACCAAAATCTTCCGCAACACAAAAAAGAGAAGCATACCCTAAAAAGAGCGTGCATCTCTGGAAAAGGTATCGAAGGCGTGCCCGTACCTTTCATCGCGTTAGGAATTCACCATGTTACAAATCACAGGTATGGACAATATATGAAATTAGCAGTTATGAAGTACACATGAAGATCTCTCATTGTCCATTCCTCCTTTGTAAAATAATGTTTAGTATCCTTGAAGATTATCATTCTTTTCGTACAATTGTCAACAGTCAGATGATTGGGATTATGGACAGGCTCCCTGTCCCGTTAAAAAGGTTTCACACATAAACCTAAAGATTTTTGAGTATTTTCTAAGTGGGAGGTGCCGCTTTTTGAAAAACGCTTGGCTTGTTTCGTTTATTCGATTTCCAATGTTAATCATGGCGCTGTTATTACTTTTTTTATTGCTAAAAATATGTGGTTTATCTTTTCGATTTCCCTTTCTGCCGGAATTTTCAAATGTTTATTTTACTATCGTTAATGTGTTTTGTTTTTATTTGTTACATCGCCTGTTAAAAAAAGAAGGTCGTTCCATTAAAGATATAATCAATTTTCGTATGGACCGAGTTGTAAAGGATATTTTGTTCGGTATGTTATGGCTTGTGGTTTTGTATGTCCCTTTCGTGGTTACAATTTTGGGAATCATGTTTGTCATGTATGGGCCGGATTTATTCGAACACTTTCCGACTGTTTTTGCCGGAAATGAAGATATCTTTTCATTTCCACGCCCCGGATGGCTACTATGGTTTACGGCCAGCATTTCTTGCGTTTTTCCGTTTCTAAATGCACCGATTGAAGAACTAATGTACCGCGGCTATGCCCAGCCGTTATTTATCAGCCATTTTAAAAAAGTGTGGGTTGGTATATTCATCCCCTCTGTCGGCTTTGCTTTGCAACACGTTATACTGGCTGTAAGTTTACAAGGTGCCATTGTCTATGCTGCGGCTTTTTTCGTATGGGGGATTGGGAGCGGGATCATCTTCCACAAACAAAAAAGATTGTTTCCTCTCATCGTATGTCATTTCTTCGTTAACATAGCATTCGGGATCTTGCCGCTGGTTTTTCTCATTTCAGGGCAAACTTAATAGAAGAAAGGGTCAGTCCTCTGCTGCTTTAACACAGCAGGGAGGACTGACCCGATAATTCACAATACATTTTGGACAATTTGTTGTGGGACAAGGTGTCCCTTTGTCCCTCCTAATTCTTAGTTGAAAATTTTCTTACCGCAGGTATAACTTCTGTTGCAATCAACTCAATATTTTTCGCAATTTTATCGAATGGAACGCCGCCAAAGTCAATTTGGGCCATGAATCTCTGTTGACCATATAATTCATATTGGTAGAGCATTTTTTCAATAATTTGCTGTGGGCTGCCAATCATTAACGCGTCACGATAGTCTGTTGCCTGCTCGAATTGTTGCTTTGGATAGCCGCCGCCTCTTAACGCCTGCATCCCTAAATTCAGATGTGGATAGTATTCTCGAAGGGCATCCTGTGAATTTTCTGCTGTGTAAAAAAGACTAGTTGTCGCAATAGGCAGTTCCGCCGGGTCAAAACCGCTTCGCTCTAATGCCTCACGATAAGCATCCACAGATCCTTTAAAATTGATTGCTGGTCCGCCAAGTGTCGTCAGCATCATCGGTACGCCTGCATTGCCTGCTTTAATGGCACTTGCAGGGGGTCCGCCTACAGCACGCCAAATCGGCAAATGGCCATTTCGGGGCTGTGGAAGAATGGACGCATTTTCCAATGGTGCCCGGAATTGACCTTCCCATGTCACCTTTTCTTCGGCATTTATCTTCAGCAGAAGCTCTAATTTTTCCTCAAATAATTCTTCATAATCACGGACATCATACCCGAGCAAGCTATACGCCCCAACACGGGAGCCACGTCCTGCCACAATTTCAGCCCGGCCGTTTGAGATTAAATCGAGAGTTGCAAAATCTTCATACACACGAACAGGGTCTGAGGTACTTAACACCGTTGCCGAGCTGGCAATTTTAATCCTTTTTGTCGCTTGAGCAATCGCACCTAATATGACCGTATGCGCCTGGGTAGTGAAATACGTTTGATGACTTTCCCCGACGGCAAATACATCAAGCCCCGCCTCATCTGCCAGCTTACTTGCCTCTATTAATTCATAGATCCGTTGTTCTGCGCTAATCCGACTTCCTGTAAATGGGTTTAGTGTATGATCACCAATCGAATATAAACCGAATTCCAATCCTTTACTTGGATCAATGCGATATTGTTTCATGGCTGCTCTCTCCCCTTAATCAATTGGCTTTAACTTTGCTTCAATTTCTGCCCGTTTTTCTTCTAAAAATGGTGGCAAATCTAAGTTTTTTCCTAACGCTTCAACTGTCGAATCGGCTGTAAATCCAGGACCATCTGTGGCTATTTCAAATAAAATCCCATTCCTATCACGGAAATATAAGCTTTGGAAGTAGTAACGATCGACGACGCCCGATGAATGGAAACCACGATCTTTCACCTGTTCCTCCCAATAGCGCAGCTCATCCATGTTTTTCACACGAATCGCCAAATGATGAATACTGCCTCGACCTGGCTTTTCACTCGGCCCCTCCTGCTGCTTTAGAACAATTTCACCAAATGCCCGCCCTGCGATAGACTGAAAAATAGCCTCATTTTCAGAACGGGTCACTTCTACATATCCCAACATATCCGTTAATGTTCTAACTGTTCGTTCCAAATAACGGACGGTTATTTCCACCGTTCCCATCCCTAAAATACGATGCTTTTGTACAACATTGGAATCTTCCCAAGCAGACCAGTATTCTGGTGTCACTGCGTCATTATTATTCAGCAGGATCATTCGTAAACCCTCTGTATCTTCAAAATATAAAGCATCGCGGCCTGCATAGGTTGTGATTTCTCCGTGCTTAACATCTAATAGCTCAAAACGCCTTTTCCAATATTCCAGACTTTCGAATGATGGTACAAGTAAGCCAATTTGCGTAATGGCATTGGTTCCGCGAACAGTCCTTCCTACGATCGGCATTTCAAAGAAGGTTAGCTCTGTGCCCGCACTTCCTGTTAAATCTCCATAAAATAAGTGATACATCGAAGGATCATCTTGATTGACGGTCTTTTTCACACGTCGTAAACCTAACACGTTTTGATAAAATCGATTATTCATTTGCGCGTTTTTTGTAATCATTGAAATATGATGATGCCCAGGAATTTTATACATAGTGGTTCCTCCTTATATTTAACTTGATTAGTCAAGTGATTGCCTGAAAAAATTACTCAGGCGGCAACTCTTTTTTCTGGCTATGTTTATGAACACGTGTCATTAACCTGTATAATGTTTTCGTTTCTTCCTCATTTAAAACATCTTCAAAAAATGACGTTTGAAACGCAAGCTGCGCTGGCATAGCCTCGTCTAAAATCGCCTCACCCTTCTTAGTTAAGCTAATCGTTTTCGTTTTCCAATCTTGTTTACGAACAATATAGCCTTCTTTCTCAAGCCGGGATACCATACGAGAAATACCACCTTGCGTGACAGTTACTTTTTCAGCTAACTCTGTTTGCGTGAGCGGCTGGTATACATGAATTTGCATAAGTACATCAAATTGTGCAGTCGTTATATTAAATTGTTTTAAAAAGTCGTTGGACAACTGGTTACTGAGGTTTGTAAAACGCACTAAACGTAACCAAATTAACGATCCTAGCGTATTATTACGCATATCGTTTCCTCCTCATCTGAGCTCACTATCACTTTACCACTCAAGTGATAGTGAGTCAAGGAAAATATCTCGAATTCGAGATTTATGTTTTGCCGCTTTAACACAGAAGGGACCTACCCAATTGTTCACAATACATTTTGTACAATTTGTCGTGGGACAGGGTGCCTGTCCCACTGCGCCTTTATAAACACCCCATAACAGTATCCCCAAATGATCTAATATCAGATAAATAATCGTATTCAGGAGTAGATCCAAAACTATTAAACATGCGAACAGCCACAATATTATGCCTTGGTATAACTAATACTGCCACGCTTGTATATCCCAAGATTTGATAGGAACCTTGAGGCACAAGGTCGCCAATTTCCGTTTGCTTTGCAGGCAAATCCTTCACGAACCATAAAAAGCCATTTTGAGGAAGGTCTTTATTTACGAATGGACTCTGAAGGGATGTCGCTAATTTAATGATATCGTTAGTTACCAATTGTTCCCCATCGATAAAACCTTGCTTCAAGTGGACATATCCCCAATAAGCAAGCTCACTTGTGGATACATACATATTCTTCTGATCCCCATCGGTACCTTTGCTCGTTGACCAAAACTTATCGTTTTGTTCTTTGATAACTTGCACTAATTTTTCATTTGCTTCATCATGCCAACCAGTTTCCTTAAACGCTAAAGGATTAAAAACCTGTTCTTTCAGAATTTCAGCTATTGTCCTACCTGTCGTAGATTTGACAATATCCGTCAACATTTTAATATTGATATCACGATAAGCCCATCCTTTCCCCGGACCAAATTCTCGGATAATCCTGCCCTCTTGTGTGTTTAACCCATGGGTATGTGTAAGTAGGTGTCTAATCGTTGTTTTATCAAATAGTTCCTTATCAGCAACAGACAGATATTTTGTTACTTCATCATCAATTGAGTCTATGTATCCATTATGTACAGCGTATGCCACCGCAAAGCCAATATAACTTTTCCGAACAGAAGCTATATGGAACTGTGAGTCTTCCTGGATCGGTCTTGCATCAGGTTCTTTGGAATGTTTCCCCCAATATTCCTCTACAACAATTTTATCATTTTGTATAACCATTACACCTGCACCAGAACCATCAACCAAATCATACGTATTCTTAACATGAGATACTACAGAGTTAAACTTTCCATTTATTCTTTGCTCAAGAAACATGAAATTCTAACCTCCTACTAAAAAAATCTATCAAGCTAATCAACAACAGTTTGCCCCACTGTGAACGGTTTCGCAATATTCCAATATTGCATTTTTTAAAAATATGATTTTTAATAAAAATAAACGGCAGAAATTTGGCAGCTATAAAATATTTATCAAATAAACCTACTAATATAGTAAACCATCCAAGGATTCAAAAACAAAGGGGATGTACTCATGTCCGAGAACCGTGATAGTCCAAATTTAAAAGGGAATCTTAGTCGAGACAGCCTCCGGGCTGACTGCGAGAACTGCTTCGGCTTGTGCTGTGTTGCCCCAACCTTCGCGGCTTCTACAGATTTTGCCATCGATAAAGATGCTGGCAAACCTTGCCCAAATCTGCAATCGGACTTTCGTTGCAGCATTCATAAAAACCTCAGACAGCAAGGATTTAAAGGGTGTACCGTTTTTGACTGCTTCGGTGCAGGGCAAAAGGTTTCCCAAATCACTTTTGGAGGAATCAATTGGCAGGAAAGCCCAGAATCGGCGGAGAAAATGTACAAAGTATTCCCGATTATGCAACAACTCCATGAGATGCTCTCGTATTTGACCGAAGCTCTAGCGTTGAAAGCAACGCGTCCAATTCACAAAGAGCTTCGCATCGCACTTGACGAGACAGAAAGACTTTCTCACCTTAGTCCTGATTCACTCATGGACTTAAACGTTCCGTCCCACCGAGCAGAGGTGAACGCTCTTCTATTAAGGACAAGCGAACTAGTATGGACGGAGTCACGCCGACAGCAAAAGAATGGTAAGAGAATTAACCGCCGGGGAGCAGATCTTATGGGAACAAATCTCAAAGGTGCGAATCTAAGAGGGGCCAACTTAAGAGGATCCTACCTTATTGCTGCTGACCTTCGAGATGCTGACTTAAGAGAGGCTGACTTAATCGGCGCTGATTTACGAGACGCCGATCTTAGAGGAGCAGATCTCACTGATAGTATCTTTCTCACTCAAGTTCAAATTAACTCGGCGAAGGGTGATGCCCGGACAAAATTACCGCACCTAATTGTTCGTCCAACACATTGGACTGCTTTCTAGTAAAAGACAAATAAAAGAATCCATTTTGAAAAAAGATTGTTCAAAATGGATTCTTTTAATTGAATGCTATCGAGTATCCGGAAAAAATGGATTCTTTTAATTGAATGCTATCGAGTATCCGGAAAAATTAGTTATACCAAGGTTTATTTACCAATTTCACTCTGCCAAAGTTGAGTTAAATATAATAAAAAAAGTAGTGCCCTCTGATCCTGTTTGAATTTCAATTTTTGCATTATGACGAGCAGCAATGGCATAACATATGCCTAATCCTAGGCCAGTGCCATCATCTTTGGTAGTAAAAAATGGCGTGCCCAATTTTTCTAAAATTTCTGGCCTAATCCCTTCTCCTTGGTCCTGCACTGCAAGAACTACACAATCATCTTCTTTGTAGGTTCTGATAGATAGAATTTTCCCTGTGCTCATTGATTCCAAGCCATTACGGTATAGATTTATTAATAATTGCCGTATCTCATTACGATTTAACAGTAATTCTGGGATGTCTTTAGTATCAACATGAATATATTTATTTTGATTAAATGCATCAATTTTAATTAATGGAGTAATATCATGAATAATTGAATTTAAATCTAACATTTGTAAATCTGATGTCCTTGTATTGCCCATTGAGAGAAATTCAGTAATAATTGAATTTGCGCGGTCAAGTTCTTCAATCATTAAATTAAAGTAATCAATATGTTTCGCAAATTCACCCTCTTTTTTTAATACCTGCAAGAATCCACGTACCGTTGTCATTGGATTTCTAATCTCATGGCTAATACCTGCTGCCATTTGTCCTATTAATTCTAGGCTGGATAACCTTTTCAATTCCTTCTCATATTTCTTTTTTCCCGTAATGTTTTTACAAAGACAACAGATCCCCTCATCAAACGGGTAAGCTACTATTTCGTGCCAATATTCGTCTGAGGCTGAACATATTTCGAATTGGACGGGTATCCGCTCTATCATCGCCCGATGAAATTCTTTATATAAGACCGTATCAACCGCTTTCGGGAAGACGTTCCATATATTCTTGCCTAAAACATCTTTTGTGTTTTTTATTGGTGGTAAATGTTGATGTTTATTTATGTAAATAAATTTCCATTCTTTATTCAAAGCAAAGAAACCATCCGTAATACTTTCAATGACACTTGTAACTTTTTCGTTAGCAGCAGCTAGTTCCCTTGTTCGCTCTTCCACCATGTACTCAAGTCGGTCCATATATTGCAGGTTTGAAAATGTAGGGGCTGTGGCATCAACAATAGATTTTGCCAGTTTAATCTGGGATTCAAGGTAATGGAGATCTTTTCCCTGTAATTTGACATCAGCAATTACTCCTAAAACTTCTCCCATTGAAACCAATGGTATCATAAGTAGACCCTTAATCTTGAAGCTCCGACAAAAATCATGGTCTAGTCTTTCATTTGTGAATACATCTGGGATGGTAATTACATTCTTTGTATGAATAACCTCTTGGATCATCGCTTCATAGCTTTTGGCTTTATGGATCTCCATCCAATCTGCTTCTGTCCAATCACTATCTTTACTTAACTTTGTTGAGCTAATTGAGTTTTTGTCTAGCGGATCTAGGAGGTGGACAGCTAAATTGTTGCTTTCTAAAGTCTTTCTTAAGTAGTAAAAACATTTATCAAGGCTTTCCTGTATCGAGGAACACTTCGATAAATCACTTGTAACATCAAGTAACAACTGCTTTTCAGCAATAAGGTTTTCCTTTTGTATTAAATTTTTCGCGTTTTGTATTGCGACTGCAGCCATATTCACATAAGCTTCGACACTTTGAATTTCTGATTCTGTTAGATTCATTGGAGTTCCATAATCAAATAAAAAAACTAGACCAAATAACTCTTGTTCAACTGAGATAGGGAGAGCTAATAAGGATTTAATTTTAAAGGCCGCGACTGATCTCGGATCCGGCCGATTATCCTTAGAAGTATCAGGGATGTAGATGGTTTTTTTGGTTTCTATAACTTCTCTTGCCAATAAATCTTGTACAGGTTCAATTACCTGCATATCAAGCGTCATACCATTTATGATATCCGGTTTTCCTGCAAATCCTCTGAACGTTCCATCTTCCTGGGGTAAATAAATACCAACAGCATTACATTGAACAATTTCTTCAGATATGGCCGTTGTTACATGCTGTAAAACTTCTCGTAGTTCTAACTTTGTATTTATTATTTTTGTTATATTCGCAAGGCGAGAATATCTCGTCTGTTCCCTTAACATTTACACGGTCTCCAATCATAGAGGATAATACAACTAACATTATAAATTCCCGTTAATAATTATGGCCTATATGTTATTTTCAAGTTTAATTCATGTCCTCTATTCTCCTCTTATTTTACATATTTTGCATTAATTTAATATAAGGAATAAAGAATTTCATGAAAAGATACTAAACTATTAAATATATAAAAAAAGAGACTCAAAGGCAAGGGGTTCAGACATCACAAGCAATTCTAGTTATTTTCAAAAGACTTTCTTCTATTATTTCTTCTAATAACTCCTGTAACGGGAAGCTGACTCCAGGAATGACCGTAGGCTAGTGAGTATTTTATTTCAACACCTTTTTCAAGAAGTCCAGCTTCTCTTTCGCATTATCTTTCGTGACAATATCGACACCGCTATCAATGTTCCTTTTGATCGTTTCTCCCTTTGTCACCTTTAATGCAGCTTGAACGCTTAAATATCCCATATCATAAGGGTTTTGCGCTACTGTACCGGTTATTGTACCTTTTTCTACTAACTCAAGCATTTTGCTTATTCCATCTGCTCCTGTGACGGGAATGGAAAGGCCTTGTTCTTGAAGATCCTTAATTACAGGAATGGCAAGATAATCAGTTGAGGTAACAATACCTTTAAGATCTGGATGCTTCTGCAAAATGGTTTCCATTACCTTGGTCACTTTTTGATTTTGGTTCTTATCATTAATTGATATTTTTATACTTTCTGCCGCTATGTTGATCCCTGCAGCTTCTAAACTGGCTTTAGCACCTTTTATCCGTTCTTTTTCCACTGGTGATTCTCTACCGATAAGGGCCACTTTATCTCCGGGATGCAGCATTGAGGCCATCAATGCCCCTGCTTTTCGCCCTAAATCTAGGTTATTGGTACCAATATATGCCGTTTTTTTTACCGTAAGCTCATCTGTATCAATCATCAATACGGGAATGTTTCTTCTAACAAACTCTTCTAATTTAGGAATGATATCAGATGAAATGTCCGGAGAGACTACTAGTACATCAGGATGTTCTTCAAGAACATTATCTAATATCTTGATTTGTTCTTCGCTTGTTCCATTTCTTGATGCCATAACCTTACCATCTATCCCAAAATCTAAGCATCCCTGCTCAATACCTGCGCGAATAATCTCCCAATACTCATTGTCCAAGGTTCTTAATACAAATACGGCTTCTGGCTTTTTATCGACAAGTTGTTTATAGCTAAAAACAATTAAAATTGCAGAAATAATAGTAAGAGTAAGAAGAAATAGCTTGCTCCTATTTAACATGCAAACCTTCCTTTTCTATTTTGATGTTCCTTAGTTTGGTTTGAAACGAATGAAAAAGGTTGTCCCTTCGTCTCCCGTTTCGATGTCAATATCTGCCTGATGGCGTTCAGCTACACTATAGCAGATCGCGAGGCCCAATCCTGTTCCATGTTCCTTCGTTGTGAAGAACGGTGTTCCGATTTTTTCCAAAACCTCTGGGCTAATCCCTTTCCCCTGATCTTTTATTTCCAAAATGACTGCTTGTTTTTCTGCATATGTTTTTATCGTAAGCTGCCCTCCAGACGACATAGAATCAAGACCATTTAAGACAATATTTAAGATTAATTGGCGAATTTCTTTTTCATCTACGGAGAGGTCGGGGCAATCATGTAAATCGAGCACAGCTTGTTTTCTTGAACGTAAGGCTTCAGCTTGAATAAGCGGAAATAATGCCTCAATTATCGTATTTATGTTTTGGATTTTTTTATAGCTTACCTTATTTTTAGCCAAATTAAGAAATTCAGTAATAATAGAATTTGCCCTGCTTAATTCGTCCAACATGAGGTCAACAATTTCTTTTGGCAATCCATCACGGTTGCCTCTTGCCACCTGCAAAAATCCATAAACGGTGGTCATCGGGTTGCGAATTTCGTGGGCAATCCCTGCAGCCATCTCGCCAATTAAATTCAATCGATCCAGTCGTGACATTTCCTGATTTAATTGCTGTTTTTTAACTTCTTCCATCTGCTTTCTTTCCGTCACATCACGAATGGTACAAATAAAAATTTGTTGACCCTCTACTGCCGTCTCACCAATCTGGATATCCGCAGGAAACGCGCTTTCATCCTTCCTTAATGCAACCGCTTCGATCACACCACCCAGAAATGGATTGATTAAGGAAAAGAACAAATCCGGAGGGTGATTTCCATCGTCTCCCTTCACATGTAGAAAAAGATTGCTGATAGGCTGTCCGACTAATTCATTCAAACTATAGCCAAACATCGTTTTTACAGCTGGATTTACCGATAGGATACACCTTTGACCGTCAAAGGTAACAATGGTATCGAGTAACGTTTCACTAATTACCTTTGCTAACGCTTCTGTCCTCTGCAAATCCAAGGTTGTCTCATCTAACTTTTTATTCACTTCATTTAATTCCGCAGAAAGCTGTATCTCACTCTTGCTAATTTCCTCTTTATGTTTTTGATAGATTTCTACAAATTTCTCTATCTTTTGTTTCAATGCTTCAGGTTGAAATGGTTTAAAGATATAATCAATTGCCCCTACGGAGTAACCGCGTTGAACATGTTCCATATCTTGACTGATAGCTGTTATGAAAATAATCGGAGTATGCTTTGTTTTTTCTCTGGCCTTAATTAGTTTAGCTGTTTCAAAGCCATTTAGTCCCGGCATTTGTACGTCTAGTAAAATAACAGCAAATTCTTGTTTAAGCAGACTTTTCAGCGCCGCGTTTCCTGACGTAGCACTAACTAAGTTATAGTGCGGAGCTGAGAGGACCGCTTCCAATGCCAGTAGATTCTCAGGATGATTATCCACCATTAAAATATTAACTTTTTGAGTAGTGGTGCTATTTAAATTTACGGTATAGTCTTTCTGTTGTATTAAATTCTTCGTAACAGTTTCCATAACTTGTAAATCTAATCCCCTCTCTTTTTCCCAGCCCTAGAAATCCTGATAAACTCAAGGACTCATAGAGGAGCCGATGGACATCATTTTGCAAATCCTTATTAAAATAAATGAGGACATTCCGACAAATAATTAGATCAAACTCATGAAATGAAGAGTCTGTTACTAAATTATGCTCAGCAAACACCACGTTTTTTTGGAGATCAGGGTGAAAAACAACTTGGTCGAAAGCCACCTTGTAATACTCTGAAAAAGCCCTCGTCCCGCCAGCTAATAAATAATTTTTGGTGTAGAGCTGCATATTTTCTAAAGAAAAAGTAGCTTTCTTCGCCTTTTCCAATACATTTGTGTTTATATCAGTGGCATAAATTTTCGTCTTTTCATATAGGCCCTCTTCCTGTAACAATATGGCCATTGAATACACTTCTTCCCCAGTTGAACAGCCCACATGCCAAATTCGAATTTCAGGATAATCTCTTATTAATGGAATGAGATTTGTTCGCAGGCACTTAAAAAAGTAAGGATCACGAAACATTTCCGTTACATTTATAGAAAAATCAGAAAATAGACCATTCATAACATTCGAATCACGCAATATTTTTTCTTGCAAAGCAGAAATACTTGGTAGATTCTCTTTTTGCACACGTTGCCAAATTCTTCTTTGAATGAAGGGGCGGGCATAATTTCGAAAATCATAGCCGTAAAAGCGGTAAATCGCTTCAAGAAGCAGATCAATTTCAATCGTTTCTACCACTTGGCTCGGTGTTTGCTTTTGTAGGTTTTCTTTTTTTTGAATCGTAATCACTTATCCTTCCTTTTTATACAACCATACATGCATAAGCGAGAATAACTGATCTAAGTTTAGCGGCTTACTGATATAGTCCGTTGCTCCTGCATTTAAACATTCTTCGCGACTGTGTTTCATCGCCTTAGCTGTAAGGGCAATAATCGGTAAGGTTGTAAATTTAGACCTGCTCCGAATTGCCCGTATTGCCTCAAATCCATCCATTTCGGGCATCATAATATCCATTAAAATGATATCTGTATCTGAATTTTCTTCTAAGATATCAATCCCTTCGCGGCCATTTTCTGCTACAAGAATTTCCATTTCATATTTCTCTAAGGCAATCGTAAGTGCATAAACATTTCGGATATCATCATCGACAATGAGGACCTTTTTATTTTTTAGCGATGAGGTTCCGATTTGTTTATTACTACTATCTTCTTCATCCTTTGTGTTAGGAACTTCTGGTGTATCATGTTCAGTCTCGAGGCCTGCCGAAGCTTCCTTAATATAAGCTTTTACCTCTTTCTGCTCGTTTACTTGATCGTAAGGCAGATATAAAGTAAAGGTGCTGCCCTTTCCTACTTGACTCGTTAACTCAATAAACCCGCCTAATAAATAAGCTATTTCTCGGCAAATAGATAATCCTAGTCCTGTACCCCCATATTTTCGACTTGTCGTTCCATCCGCTTGTTTAAAGGCATCAAATACCGTTCCATGATTTTCTCTAGCTATGCCAATACCTGTATCAATCACAGAGAAGGCAAGCATAGATTCTCCGTGTAAACGCTGCTGCCGGGAAGTTTCTTTTATTACCTTCCGAACAAGTAGTGAAACACTGCCGCTTTCAGTGAATTTAAAGGCATTTGAAAGCAGATTTTTTAAAATTTGCAGCAAACGATGTTCATCCGTATAGAAAATTGATGGTAAATCAGGTGCGACTTGAACGATTAATTGAATATTTTTCTTATTGGCTAGCAGTGAAAATTGCTGTTTGATGGAATCTTCTACATTATGTAAATCTACTTCTCTATGAATCACTTCTAGTTTACCTGATTCTACCTTTGCTAAATCGAGAATATCATTGATTAAATGTAATAAATCATTTCCAGATGAATAAATTGTGCGAACATACTCTGCTTGTTTAGCTGTCAGATTGCCCTCACCGTTTTCGGAAAGGATTTGTGCTAAAATGAGTAAACTATTAAGTGGTGTTCTTAACTCATGGGACATATTAGCAAGAAATTCTGATTTATATTGGGAGCTGATTTCTAATTGTTGCGCTTTTTCTTCTAGTTCCTCTCTTACTTTCTCCAGCTCTTCTTTTTTTAGGACGGAGGCTGCAAATTGCTCCTCCAGTTGTTCATTTGTCGTCCTTAGTTCTTCTTGCTGTAATTGCAGTTCTTCAGATTGAGCTTGAAGTTCTTCTGTTAAGGTTTGTGATTCTTGTAATAATCTTTCCGCCTTCATGTGATTTAACATACTTTTTAGCGTAATTCCTGTAGTAGGAATCACTTCTTCAAGGAGCAGGATTTGGGAAGGACTGAACGCTTCAAAGGAGGCAATTTCGATAACAGCCAGTACCTCATCTTCATTTTGTATCGGTAAAATAATAATATTTTTCGGTGACGCTCCTCCCATACCGGACTGTATTTTTATATAATTATCGGGAACATGATTTAGGAAGATGGGCTTTTTCTCAAGTGCACATTGCCCAATTAGACCCTCTCCTATCCGAAAGGATTCAAAGTCCCTATTTTGATTAAAAAATGCGTAAGCAGCGATTTTTTTCAAATACTGCTCGTTCCCTTTTCCTGTCTTTATATAAAACACACCATTACTAGCTCCTACCATAGGTACAAGCTTTAATATGAACAATTCTGCCAGCATTTTCACATCTTTAGCTTCCGGATACATCGCTAGTAATTCAGCAATTTTTGTTTTAAGCCAGCTGTGCTCCTCTGCTTCTTCTATTAATTGTTTCTCTCGTTTGCTATGTTCCTCTAGCTCTGAAACCATTTTGTTAAAAGCAGCGGCGATAGCACCAATTTCATCTTTAGAGAAAATCTCAATCCGCGGCAGAGCATTGGTGCCGCTATTGGTCACACTTTTCATGACAGTCGTTACCTGGTTGAGATTCTTTGTCATCCCCCTAATGATCCAAATGATAATTCCTATTCCTAAACTCAAACAGATGGCAAGATACACATAAATTGTCGTAACAGCCCAATGGTAGGTGTCTCGGGATCGATAAAGTTCATTTTTCATCTCTTGTTCTTGCAATCCGCGGAGAAGTTCCGCATTTTGAAGCATTCTTTCCCTGGTGAGCTTCAAATCGTTCAACATCTCTGGTTGGATTACCACTTTAGGATCGATTTTTTTAATAGCAATTACTTGCTGTACTTTAGTTAGATAAGATTCCCGGAGTACTTTATATTTTGCAATAAATTCATGAGTCTTTTCTTTACTATCTATCCTTTCAAGTGACTCCATCGCTTGGTTGATATTGATGTTCGAGTCTTCCAAAGCATTAATGGAAGTATCAATCGTTTCATTTGATTGATTGAGGATAATCCCATTCAACTCTCGGGCAATATTAACTGTCTCGTATTTAATCGTTGAAGCCATATTGATTCGTTCATATTTATCGGAAATAACTACATCGATATTCACCAAAGATTGTTCCAGCATATTCATTAAAATAATGACACAGATTGAAATTAAAACGATTATTGATCCTGTGCTCATATAGAGCTTTGTTCTAAATTTCATACAGCCTCCTACCATGTTGTCCCTTTATATTAATGTTTCAACGATTGTTTATAGTTTCACAATATTCAGATATCAAAAAACATAATAAACCCTTTAATTGTTAGACTAAAAAACAACCTTTTTACGACAAATTATAGCACATTTTACAAAACACTAAACAAAATTTTTTTTACAAAAATAAGGCCAGTCACCGCTACTTACCGTAGCAAGGACTGACCCCAAATTTAATTAATAGACCTTTTTCGAGATAAATAACCCGCTAAAATTGATATTTTCCCACCTAAAAAACAAACTTCTACCAGAAATAATGACTTCTCTGATAGAAGTCATTAGCCTTAAGGCGGTTTTGGCGAATTCCATCGCCTATTTAATTTAGAAATAATTTATTTAAATAAACGATTCAAATTGGCCATTTCAATGGCGGATACAGCCGCATCGTAGCCTTTGTTACCAGATTTTGTCCCAGAGCGCTCAATCGCTTGCTCAATCGTTTCTGTTGTTACAATACCGAACATAACTGGCACACCAGTTGTTAAGCCCACATTGGCAATCCCTTTAGCTGCTTCATTACATACGTAATCGTAATGAGTAGTTGATCCGCGAATGACGGTACCTAATCCGATAATTGCATCATACTTTTTTGTTTCCGCCATCTTCTTCGCGATGAATGGCACCTCGAACGCACCTGGCACCCATGCGATATCAATAGCTTCTTCAGACACACCATGACGTTTCAAGCCATCCATTGCACCACCCAACAATTTAGATGTTAAAAACTCATTAAATCTTCCTACCACTATACCAATTTTTAAATCTGTTCCGATTAATTGTGCTTCAAATACTTGTCCCATTTGTCATCTCTCCTATGCTAAAATATGATTCATTTTTATTTTTTTTGTCATTAAATAATGTTTATTTTCTGCTACGGCATCAATTTCCAGCGGCACGCGCTCGACCACTTCAATGCCATATTTCATTAAGCCTTCCATTTTTTCAGGATTGTTTGTCATCAAACGCACCTTCGTAATCCCTAAATCGCGCAGCATTTGTGCGGATAAACCATAATCACGCATTTCTGCTGGGAATCCTAATTTCTCGTTTGCTTCAACCGTATCATAACCCTGCTCTTGCAGCTCATAGGCCTTTAATTTATTTAGCAAACCGATATCTCTGCCTTCCTGTTCCATGTAGAGGACAACACCTCGGCCCGCTTCTTCAATCATTTCTAATGAAAGATGCAATTGCGGCCCACAATCACAGCGTTTTGAATGAAAAACATCACCTGTCAAACACTCAGAATGGATTCGTACAAGCGGTGCCTCATCTTCTTTAAGCAGATCCCCCTTCACGATCGCTACATGCTCTTTCCCGTCTAGATGATTGGAATAGCCAATCATCTGAAATTCGCCAAATGATGTTGGCAGCTTCACTGATGCCTCACGTTTCACTAACTGCTCATGTTGATAACGATAGCGGATTAAATCGGCAATCGTCACCAGTTTCAACTCATACGTTTCAGCAAATTTCATTAGTTCCGGCACCCTTGCCATTTCACCGTTATCACTCATAATTTCGCAAATGACCCCGGCAGGTTGAGCTCCGCAAAGTTTCGCAAAATCAACCGCTGCCTCCGTATGTCCATTTCGCTCAAGTACACCATTTTCCTTGGCTACAAGCGGAAACACATGACCAGGCCGGCGAAAATCTGAGCTGATTACGTTTGGATCTAACAGTTGTAAAATCGTTTCAGAACGCTCAAATGCACTAATACCAGTCGTTGTATCTTTGTAATCAATACTAACCGTAAAAGCCGTTTGATGGTTATCTGTATTGTGCTGGACCATCGGATGTAAATCGAGACGTGCCGCTAATTCCTTCGTTATGGGCGTACAGATTAAACCGCGGCCATGTGTAGCCATAAAGTTTATATTCTCCGGTGTTGCATAATCCGCCAGCACCAAGAAATCTCCTTCATTTTCACGGTTCTCATCATCGACCACGATAATAATTTTACCTTTTTTCAAATCTTCAATTGCTTCTTCAATGGTATGAAACACAGTCAAAACACCGCCTTTTCTAAAATCCATTTTGTCGTAAAAAATCCATCGTAATCGGCGAACTCTCTTGCTTGCGCTCCAATTGATGAATAACATATTTTCCAAGCATGTCATTTTCAATATTCACGACATCATGTTCTCTTTTAATCCCTAGTATCGTTTCACTAAACGTGAGGGGAATAAGCGAAACAGTCAGCTGTCTAGGCTGCACATCAAAAATCGTTAAACTGATTCCATCAATCGCTATCGAACCTTTCAGTACGCAATATTTACTCAGTTCTTCTTTGATGCCAATATCAACATATACCGCATTTTCAAGCTTCCTTTTTCGTAAAATGACACCTGTTCCATCCACATGCCCTGAAACGAAATGACCACCAAACCGGCCATTTGCCGGCATCGCCCGTTCCAGGTTGACCACATGACCAATTTGGAACGACTGGATATTGGTTGCCTTCACCGTTTCCGGCATAACATCAACTGTAAATGTGTTGGTTGAAAAAGCGGTGACGGTTAAGCAGACGCCATTTACCGCGATACTATCACCCAAATGAATGTCTTCTACAATTTTTTTCGATTCTAACGTTAACTGCATACTATTGGACCCACTTTTGATCGCTTTGACCTTACCTAAATCTTCTACAATTCCTGTAAACATGATTTACACCTCATTTCAGTACCGACGTTATTTTCAGGTCCTCGCCAATCACTTCTACATGTTGAAATTTCAATTCGTAAGCGTCTGTCATTTGCAGGACATCTAAATCAGCAAACATGGGTACTGCCCTATTCCCGCCGACAATTTTCGGTGCAATATAGGTGATCAATTGGTTTACCAAGCCTGATTTCAAAAAGCTTGCATTGACGGTTTTACCGCCTTCTACATAAAGTTTCATCACCTGACGTTTTCCAAGCTCCGTCAGTAACTCGGTAATGTCGATGGTTGGCTGCGAAAGTTGGATGATTTCTACATGCGGCTGTTGAAAACTAGCAATCCTTTCAGCCGCTGCCTCCGATCCGGTGAAAATCCACGTCTGTGACTGCTCATCCGTAATAACTTTTTTATCGTGCGGCATCGTTAAATGTGTATCTAAAATGATTCGAATTGGTTGTTTTTTCGTCTTGCCAAGCCGATTCGTTAGACTCGGATTATCCGATAAAACGGTCCCAAGACCGACTAAAATCGCATCATACTTCTCGCGGGCATTGTGCACATCTTGTTGCACCTCGCTGCCGGTAATTTTTTCACCACAACCCGTCTGTGCCGTTATCTTGCCATCAAGTGTAATTGCCTGTTTCAATGTCACAAAAGGTTTATTTTGTTGAATGAAATGAAAGAATGCCTCATTTAAAACATCAGCCTGGTCTTTCAAAACACCTGTTTTCACTTCAATCCCAGCGTCTCTCAAAAGAGCAACGCCTTTGCCCGCGACTAAAGGATTAGGATCCATCGAGGCAATGACTACACGTTCCACACCGGATTCTACTAGGGCCATGGCACATGGAGGTGTTTTTCCATAATGACTGCATGGTTCGAGCGTCACATAAACTGTACTTCCTTTAGCCCGATTTCCTGCCATTTGCAATGCATGGACCTCTGCATGCGGGCATCCCGCTTTCAAATGAGCACCGAATCCAATAATTTCTCCATCTTTCACAATCACAGCACCCACAACGGGATTCGGGGCAGTTTGTCCCTCAGCAACTTGCGCCAATTTCAAGGCAAAATCCATATAAAACTCATCCGTCATCTTGATCCCCTCCAATCACGGTTTACAGGAAGCTGGGGACGGTTCTCCTGCTTCCTTCCAAAAATAAAACCCCTTAGAATACGTCACTAAGGGGTTTAGGAGGAGAGTATGGAATAACGGCAGTACTAAATAAGCCTTCTGAAGGTTATTTTTTCTTCAAAAGCTTGATACCATTGCTCATACATCCTTCTCCCATCCAGACTATACTGTCGGCTTTGGATTCACACCAAATCCTGCCTTTATAAAAAGGCTCACGGGCTTAGAATTTCTTCATCACCGTCGATTGGGACTTTCACCCGACCCCGAAGGACATTGCATATGAAATTTTGTTTGGGTTTTATAAAAATAATAAAACCCCATAGATCATCTCTACGGGGTGGTTAGGAGTTTTCGTGTTGTAAGCATCACTAAATAAACCTTCTGAAGTGTGTTTTTCTTCATAAGGAAATAAGGCATGCTCATACGTCCTTCTCCCATCCAGACTATACTGTCGGCTTTGGATTCACACCAAATCCTGCCTTAAAAAAGGCTCACGGGCTTAGAATTTCTTCATCACCGTCGATTGGGACTTTCACCCGACCCCGAAGGACTATTCATATTTATAACATATTATAACACTGTTAGCATTAGAAATCACATTATATGACTAACTTGTAGAAAAAGGGAGATTCCCCCGCTGCTTTAATGATACTTGAATTCTCCATTATGATAAATCTTTTCTTAACTAATCTCATTTTCTCGGACTTTTTCCACCCTCTATTTTCCAACAAATTTCTTCGTAGTTTTATGATAAGAAGCCTAATATTTCAAGGAATACTACATTTTCAATCAAACGATTGATTAGTTTCAAAAAAACTAATCAATCGTTTGATTGAAATCAGATCAAGTGCTTATAAATAAGGGGTTTACAACTTAAAATCAGTAAATATATCGTCGAATATAGGATTCTTCTTGTTTATTTTATGTGCAATTCGTGGCGGAAAATAAGTATCTGCCGCTCATAATACACGTTTCGACAGGTATTCCTATATTTCCGTATTAACTAAACGTTTGATTGAATCATGACTATTTCCTTCTGCCGTTTGGCTTTTTCCCGGGAAATTGATAAAAATAACGTCGAAACCCGCTCGACTTTTTTCATAAAATAGGTCCTCTTATAGAGATTCTAAGTAAATGGAAAAATGAGTCCCCCATTGCTTTAATACAATGAGTGACTCATTCTAAGTCAGAATTTATTGGTCATCTGTTTTTACTGCAGCCTTTTTCAAAGTTCTTTGAAGTTGATAAATTTTCATCATACCAATTAAACCAGCTAATAATGCTCCTAGTAGGACTGATCCAATGATGACGAGGATCAATGGCCATTCCGCTTTTCCAAATAAGTAATTAACCGTTACAGGTTCAACATTAATAACTGAGAAGACCGCGATAATTAAGATCAAAAGTAGGGCAAATATTAGGTTCCATTGCTTTTTCATACGTCACCTCATGGAAAGTTTTGATTAACATGGGACTAGGGACAGCCTTCTTCCCCCAAATGGAAAAGACTCTTTCGTTAAGGAAGCACTAAAAATCTATCCTTAAGTAAACAATTCTATTATACTAATCTTTTCAGTTTTTTCCTATTAGCGTTGCATTCAAAATAAAATAGGGACAAGGTGTCCCCTTGTCCCTACAACTGATGGTATTGTTCAATAATTCCTTTGATTAATGAGGAAGTTCCGTCGAGTTGTGTCAACTTCTCTATTGTTGTTTCTAATCCTTGTTCATTGATGGCCGCTTGAACTTGGACTGCTTCTTCATCCCCTTGAAAATCGTACATGAGAGCTGCGGCAATCCCTTTTAATAGATATTCAGGGTTCTTTCCGACGATCTCCTGATATTGTCTTGCGGGACTAACGAGGCGATCGTTTGGTCCAAGCTTGCGGATTGGCGAGCGCGCTACTCTTGTCACTTCGTCAACAATATAAGAATTCGAGAAGCGCCCGATAATCTTTTGAATATATTTGTTATGTTCCTCTTCGTTAAAGCCATATTTTTCAACTAGAAACGCACCGCTTTCTTTAAGGGCACCTTCCACTAACTCAAGAATTTGTTTGTTCTCCATCGCACGATTAATCGTATCCATTCCAAAATAATAACCAAAATAGGCCGCTAGGGCATGACCTGTATTGACCGTGAATAGCTTACGTTCAATATAAGGCACTAATTCCTGAACATAGGTGATCCCCTTAACCGGAGGTTTCTCGCCAATGATCTTCGGTTCTTCTACCACCCATTCATAGAATGGCTCCACTTTTACCATCAGCTTATCTACATTGACTTGATTCGGTACAATCCGGTCGACAGCGGAATCAGGAAAGCCTATACGCCCATCAAATTGTGATTGTTCATCAGCTGTTAATTTTTCAAAGATCTTCGCTTTTAAAAGCGAGCTCCCGCCAATTATATTTTCACAAGCAATAATATTGAGCGGCTTATCTGTTTGTTCAACACGTTTGCGCAGACCATCTGCAATCAAACCGGCGATCAGCGGAAGAATGTTCGGTCCGATCGCCGTAGTAACTAGATCTGCTTCAGCAATGGTCGCTATCACTTGCTCCGGGTTTGATGCACTATTAATGGCTCTTACATTTTTTATCGTTACTTCTTCTTGAGTTGGCTCAGCAAGTACGACGCGATATTCATTCTTTTCATTTAGTAAATTTACAATTTCACTATTTACATCGACAAAGCAAGTTTCATATCCTGAATGATATAATAAATTCCCGATAAACCCCCGGCCGATATTTCCTGCTCCAAAGTGAACAGCCAACATCTTAGTTCACCTCTTCAAAAATTGCCAAAATTTCATCGGCTGTTTTTGCTGCAACAAGCTTTTCAATATTTTCTTCCTCCGAACAGACAATCGCAATATTGGATAGAATATCTAAATGTTCGTTGTCTTTACCAGCTATCCCAATGAGCAGTTTTACAATGTTTCCGGAACCAAAGTCTACCCCTTGTGGAACTTGAACGAATGAAATTCCTGATTCCTTAACAAAAGACTTCGAATCCTCGGTCCCATGTGGAATAGCGACAAAATTACCCATATAAGTAGAAGTTAACGCTTCTCTTTCCAGCATCTTTTCAATATAGTTTGCATCTACATAACCTTTTTCCACAAGAATCCTTCCTGTTACGCGAATAGCTTCTTCTTTTGTCCCTACTGCTGTATTTAATAAAATATTTTCTTTAGCCAAAATGGATTTCGTCATAACGAAACACTCCTTAATTCTTTTAATTTCTCGGTAAAAAATTGATCAAATCTGGCTGTTAGTAATCCCATTATCTTACCGTAGTCACCTGATTGAAAAATGGCTATATTTTCATCACTTTCAATTAGCAATGAGCTTATATAACTTAACACTTCTAATGCATTATCTGAGCTGTTCATAGGCGATAGCAGCAAAATGAAATAAATCATGTTCATTTCATTTTCATCCATGCCGACAACCTTAATGGGCGTTTGCAGAACAGAAATGACAAAGCACGGCTGCTGCACATGTGGTGTTCGCGCATGAAATAATGCCATCGCCGTTTCCGGAATCCCTATTCCTCCAAGTTTTTCTCTTTCTAGGACTTTCTTAACAACGGCTTCCACATCGTCAATCTTTTGTTTTTCATATAGACTTTGACAAAGCTGTGTTAAGATTTCTTCTGTTGTCTTCTTTTCGCTTACTTCGTTTAATTCGAAGTCTTCAAGAATGATAGCAATCGCCCTTGTATATTCTTGGATACCCCGCATTTCCTCTATTAACCCAGCTGCACTCTTTTTGCTCACATTAGCATTCAACGTGACAGGTAGGTGTTTTTCGGAACTATTCACAATCTTATATTCATTGATAAAGGAACGAATCTTCTCGATCTCATCTTTATTTAAAAAGGGATTGACCACAATATAATCCGATTCGTAATCTGGAATAGGGATTGTGGATATTACTAATTGATAATTATCCTTTTTCATCTTTTTAAATTCCATTACTGACACATTCTGAATATGTTTTAGCTCTGGGAACTCTTTTTGTAATCTCGTGGCCAGCATTTTAGAGGTGCCAATTCCACTTGAACAAACCACTAGCGTTCTAAAATTTATAAGATCCCTGCTGCCCAATATTGCGGCACCAAAATGCATAACGAGATATCCCGTTTCCTCATCTGGAAGATAAAAATCATCAAAAACCTGATTTCCTGCCTGTTTGACAATCGCAAACAATTCAGCATAATCTCGTTTAATTTTATCTAACAACGGGTTACTAATCCCCATCTTTTGTTTCATTCGATAAATAGCAGGCTTTAAATGCATGACGAGCCCTTCAAATAAGGATCGATTTGCCGCTAAGTTTAAGCCCACTAAATTCCCAACAAGATCAATCAATTTTTTAGTTCTGATTGCAACCTGTAAGCTGGTATCTTCGTTTATATATTCATGATCATGCCTTAACTTCGCGCCTTTTAAGTGCATCGTGATGTAGGCAACCTCTGCCTCAGGTATATTAATCGTAAAAACCTGCTCCAACCCGGCAACTATTTTTTCTGCGAATCTATATTCCTTTGTTGCTTTTTGATTTTCTAAATACGATGAATTGATGGTAATCCCTTCGCCTTTTTGAATCCGTTCCACCGCTAGGGCTAAATGAACCACTAACCCAATATAGGCGCTGTCTGCCATCGAAAAGGGTAATTCCTGAACAATTGAATTGACAATTTTTTCGACAATAACAAGCTTTTTCTTTTCAACAAATCCCATAAGTCTTTCAGATATGGTATGAATTTGCTGGGTCGACCGCTTTTGAATATTTTCTCGTGTTAAGGAAAGAATTTCGGATTCATCAAGATGCACAGAGATAAGACTGCTCATGGCCCTTCGTTTAGCACCTTCATCTCCTTCGATTTCAACACCATAGCCTCTTCTTCGAATGAGTGCTAATCCAAAGGTTTGTAATCTCTCTTCCAGTTTGGTTAGATCAGCACTGACTGTAGCAATTGTGACATTTAAATCGTTAGCAAGACCAAGCAGTTTAACGGGCGCATTTGTTTCTAGCAGCTCACAGAAAATAATCGTTTGTCGTTCTTCAGGCGTGTATTCTGTATGTGAGAGATTAAACAAATATAGTTCTAGTTCGTGAATCTTGGTTTGGTCACCTGTGATTTGGA
Source organism: Neobacillus sp. NPDC058068 (assembly GCF_042885335.1). NCBI lineage: Bacteria > Bacillati > Bacillota > Bacilli > Caryophanales > Bacillaceae > Neobacillus > Neobacillus sp. NPDC058068. The sequence goes on from NZ_JBHVSI010000014.1 coordinate 128,298, forward strand.
CGCCAACCCCTGATTTTTTTTGTAATGACAGGTTATATTCGCCCAAAATATCTTCTACATTTTTTAAATCCCGATGGATCGTCCTTCCACTAACACCAATTTGTTTGGCAAGGTCTTTCACGGTCATTTCATCCGTATTCTTAAATAAGATTTCAAGGATTTGTCTTTCTCTTGCGGAAATATACATATTTCTCACTCCCTAAAAGTTGACCGTCAAACACCAATCATATGATGTTGCCAAAATTAAATTTTTCTAATTACACTATCATTTTAATCCCGTAAATCCCTTTATACAACGGAAGCTATTTATATTTTAGTCAACTGCATTGTTGACAACATTAAAATAAGAAGGGCCTAGCACATTTTGTCTAGGCCTTTCGTTCAGTTATTTTTGCAGATCATTTATTAATTCGTCATATCTGGGACTATTTAAAAAGTTTTCTACCGAAATATGTTTCACATTCGGAAGCTTTGCTTTAGCACGGTCTGTTAAATCTTTGTGCGTAACAACAACGTCAGCATCATTTGGTAAGTTGTTAATCGCTGTGTTTATCACAGTAACATCTAAACCGGCCTTTTTTACCTTATTTCTTAAAATGGATGCACCCATGGCACTTGAACCCATACCGGCATCGCAAGCAAATACAATTTTGTTTACATTTTCAGGAATGATTGCATCTTGTGAGTTTGTTAACACTGAAGAAACAGAGCTTTTCTTGCCTTTCATTGCTTCCATTTTCGCTGCCGCTGTTGATAAATCTTCATCAGTAGCTTTACTTGTTTTCAAGATTAATGATGCCACTGCGAAAGAAACAGCTGTTGCTACTAATACACCAGCTACCACTCCAACATAATTTCCTTTTGGAGTCATTGCAAGCAGGGCGAAGATACTTCCTGGTGATGGAGCAGCAACTAGACCTGCGTTGAAAAGATTAAATGTAAATACTCCACTGATTCCGCCAGCCATAGCCGCAAAAATTAGCATTGGCTTCATTAAGATGTATGGGAAGTAAATTTCATGAATACCACCTAAGAAGTGAATCACGACTGCACCAGGTGCTGTCATTTTCGCTGAGCCTTTACCAAACAACCAGAAAGCAAGCAGGATACCTAATCCCGGTCCAGGATTTGTTTCTAGCAAGAAAAGAATCGACTTCCCAGCTTTTGTTGCTTGTTCAATCCCTAAAGGACTTAAGATACCGTGGTTAATCGCGTTATTTAAAAATAATACCTTTGCTGGTTCAATTAAGACATTTGCAAACGGTAACATATTATGATTGACAATAAATTGAACGCCTGAAGCTAAAGTATTACTTAAGGCCTCAACAACCGGACCAACACCTTTATAGGCTGCTAAGGTTAACCCGCCGCCGAGAATTCCTGCAGAGAAGTTATTCACAAGCATTTCGAATCCTGATTTCACTTTTCCTTCAATAAGTTTGTCAAAGTACTTAATGAGCAATCCGCCAACTGGACCCATAATCATGGCCCCTAAAAACATTGGGATATCTGTTCCGACAATGACGCCCATTGTTGCTGTGGCACCAACTACACCACCGCGAATATCATAAACCATTCGACCGCCGGTAAAACCAATTAATAATGGCAATAAAAATGTAATCATCGGACTTACTAGTGTTGCTAGATCCTTATTCGGTGCCCAGCCCGTCTCGATAAATAACGCTGTGATTAGTCCCCAAGCAATAAACGCTCCAATATTCGGCATAACCATACCACTTAAATAACTGCCGAACTTCTGTATCTTCACTTTTACGTCTGCTTTTTCTTTTGCTGTTGCCGTTGCTGTTTCAATCATCTCTTTTCCCCCTTAACTTATTTGTAGAACTTTCTATATTCAGATTAAAGCGTTTTCAGAATTCAATCAATTAATACAAAACTTCATTTTGTCTTAATCATTGTTGCCAGTATTAATTATTACAGAAAAAAGGGTCAATCCTCCGCTACATGAACCGTAGCGGGTGATTGACCCAGAAGTTATTATTTCTTTATAGCATCGTAGTTCCTTAAAATCATGCGGCTAATTTCGCTGTTTTCATCCAACCCGCTTACTTCTTTGAGCGCAACTGGAAGCCCCTTTTCTTTAATGATCGCTTGCAGCTTTACTGCTTCGGCATCTTCTTGGTAATCAAAAAGCAGTGCCGATGCGATTGCCTTTGCAAGATTCGTGTATGAGAGTCCCGCTTTTGCTGCTTCAGTAGCAGGACGCACGAGACGATCGTTTGGACCAAGCTTACGAAGCGGTGAACGGCCTACTCTTGTCACATCATCATTCAAATAGGCATTTTTAAAACGGCTAATAATTTTTTCGATATATTGGCTGTGTTCCTCTGGATTTAAGCCATATTGATGAATCAAATAGGCACCCGTTTCGCCAAGTGTCGCTTTAACTTGTTTCACAATCTTCTCATCTGCTAATGCTTGATCAATCGTAGTCTTGTTCTCTAGATAACCAAGGTAGGCAATAACAGCATGCCCCGTATTCACCGTAAACAGCTTTCGCTCAATAAATGGAGCGAGGTCTGAAACAATCTTCATCCCTTCAACCGGTGGAATGCTATCGCTTGTCTCTACAACCCATTCATAATAAGGTTCAACCAGTACATCGAGGGAGCCTTGATTATTTTGAATCGGGACGATCCGGTCTACTGCCGAATTAAAGAAATACACCTTGCCCGCCAAATTTGCCTTCGTCTCATCATCTAAATGTTCGAAAATATAACCTTTTAACAAATCAGTCGCCGAAATTTGGTTTTCACAGGCAATCACATATAACTTTTCTGTGTTTGTCTTAACCCGTTCGCTTAACCCTTTCGCAATTAACGGAGCAATCCGCGGGAGGATATTCGGGCCTATCGCAGTCGTAAGGTAGGCTGCATCCTTTATTGCTGCGACCACTTCATTTTCTTGTGTCATATTGTTTAATCCTGACACGTTATCTACCGTGAGCGTTTCTTGTTTATCTGTAGCCAATTTTACTTGATAGTGCTTTTTCTCATTTAACTGGTTAATAATTTGATCGGCAATATCAACAAAGGTCACATGATAACCCGATTGTGAAAAAAGTGCGCCGATAAATCCTCTGCCAATATTCCCTGCTCCAAAATGGACGGCTCGTTTCATTTTTATCATTCCTTTAGTATATTTGTGTGAAGATAATCCAAAAAGATGGATTCCAATTTTGTCCGAATCATCTCTTCATTTGCGGATGAAAAAATCAGAATGGCGGCATGATTTTCAATTAAACTTGTGCTAATCAAGCTTACGATCTCCTGCTCTCTGACACTTAATTCCTCAGGTGCCATCATGAGCAGTACATTCTTCATGTACATATTCTTTCCGTCCATACCTTTTACAAGTATAGGCTGCTCTAAATGAGAAATCTGGAAGATGAGTTCATGAACGTTCTTATTTCTGCAGTGAAATAGTGCCAACCCGGTATTTGGAATACCGAGCCCACTTTTTCGTTCCCGAGCTTCTATCGATTCCAGAACATCACTTGAATCTATTAACAGCCCATTCTTTTCAGCCAGTTTTACCATTTCTTCTAAAATCTGATTATGGACTTTTAGATGCGGCATCCGATAAACGCAGAAGTTATTTAAAACAGACTGAATACTTTGATATACATCCTTTATCTCCTGTAATAATTCCCCTAAAGTGACACTTGTAAAACTGGCTGCGTGAGCCTTATTGGGAGTTGTTTTTAGATAATTCTTATTTTCTGTTATAGTCTCGATGTTATCCCTTATGAAATTCCTGATGGTTACGATATTTTCTTCACTTAATAGTGGAGAAACAAGGATATAGTCTAGATTTGTAAATGGGAGTTTAACGGTAGAGATAATCAGATCATAGCTGCTTAAATTATTTTGCTGCTGCATTTCTTTCATCGATTTGATCTCGATAGACCCAATTCCTACGATTTTCTTCTTAATTCTGCTGGCCAGCATCTTAGACGTTCCAATGCCTGTGGGGCATACAACCAGTGCCTTTATCGACAGATCTTCTTCCTGCATCACTAAAGCCGAACCAAAATGGAGAACGATGAAGGCAATTTCATCATCAGGAAAGTCTGGAATATCGATAAAATACTTTTCAACACTATTCTTAACAGCTAAAAACAGAAACGGATATTTTCGTTTAATTTCCTCTTTTAACGGGTTAAACAATCCCATTTCTTGTTTAATTCGATATAGTGACGGCTCCATATGGGCAAGCAGCCCCTGATACAAAGAAAAATCCTTAGTTAGATTCACATGAAGTTGTGAAGATACATGTTCGATTACGTTTTTTATCCTTTTGCTAAGGACAACACTATCATATGGAACAATATCGACGGCTTGAAGTTTAGAACCTCTAAGGATTGCCGCCAAAAAGAGTACATCCTCTTTCGTAAACTCGACCGAAAATGATGATTCAATACGCTGACAAATTTCCCTGATAAGGTTATATTCATTCGTCTGCTCATTGAGAAAATCTGCATCTTCCTCTAATAGAAAAGAGCCTTCCGTCCTTTGCATGGTAATACAAATATGTACGATTAGACCGATATAATCGCTATATGCAAGACTTTGCTCCAATTGATTAAAAGTAGTATTTACTTCTCGATTTATCGCAAGAAGGTAGTCTGGACGAAAATAAAACAAAATGACTTCTTGAAAGCTCTTTTCATTTTCCAACAAAAACAAACTTTCCATTAGTTCTTCATTAAAATGAAGCAATAGATAACTTGCCAGGGCTCTCCGTTTGTTTGATTCCGAGCCGTTTAGATCGACTCCGACTCCCCTTTTTCTAGTAATTTGTACATTAAAATGACGAAGCCACTCTGTCATTTCATCCAAATAGATTGTTAGGGTTGTGATACTAACACCAAGGTCATTGGCTAACGTCTGAATTTTATAGGACTCCTCTTGCACCAGGGATATTAGGAGCAGCAGTTTTTTTTCCTGTGGTGTTTGATCAATAGGGTCAATGTTCATTAAATACTGAATCAGGCGAAATATTTGCCCATTCTTCCCCTCAATCATGAGTCCTTTATCGATATTACGGACTAAATGAAGCGCAAATGAGTCAATAATTTTTTCTACCGCTTTTAAATCCCGTTGGATCGTTCGTCCACTCACATTTAAGTATGCAGCAATCGACGCAGCGGTATGTTTACCTGATGTTTTAACGATTAATTCAATGATTGCTTTTTCCCTTGAAGTTATATACATGCAACCAACTCGATTCTGATAAAAAGTACATGAGGAAAAGTGAATAGAAAAGCTGCAAATGCGGCTTTTCTATTCTGCAAATAAATTATTTATCATTTAAAATGTCCATGATTTCTCTTGCTGATTTTGCTTCAACTAGTTTTTCGATATTGGCCATATCAGAACAAGTAACGGCAATGCCAGATAAGATTTCAAGATGTGTCCCATCTTTCCCGGCAATACCGAAAATCAATCGTACCTTCTGACCGTCAAAGTCTACACCATTCGGTACTTGTAAAACCGTAAAACCAGAATTCAGGACATCCTTTTTCGCTTCTTCAGTACCATGTGGAATCGCGACATCATTGCCCATATAGGTGGATGTCATTTCGTCACGTGCGATCATCGCATCAATATAGCTTTCCTTTACATACCCTGATTTGACCAGTACATTGCCAGCGAAACGAATCGCCTCTTCTTTCGATACAAATTCTTGGTTAAGGAAGATATTTTCTTCACGCAGTAAAGCATCATCAGTGTGTGGATCACCGCTTGGAACAACTGCTTCTGCGTCTTCCACGATTTCTTGAAGTTCAGCCGTTTCAGGATTTTTTAACCGATTAATTAACTGATCGTATTCTGGACTTGATAGGAAGTTATCAACCGAAATATGATAGGCATTCGGCACTTGCTTCATGGCTCTTGGTGTCAACTCTTCCTGTGTTATAACGATTTGGGCATCAGAAGGCAGGTTACTAATCGAAGTATTGGTAACCGAAATATTCATTCCTGATTCCTTTACTTTTTTCCGAAGAAGGGACGCGCCCATTGCACTTGAACCCATTCCCGCATCACATGCAAAGATAATTTTGCTGACTTTTTCAGGCATTGTGCCAGTGTTAGCAGCAAAGACATTTGCAACAGAGCTTTTCTTGCCTTTCATTTCTTGCATTTTTCTTGCTGCCTCTTCAATGTCTTCATCCTTTTGCTTACCCGTTTTTAGAATGAAAGATGAAAGCACAAAGGAAACTATTCCAGCTACTAGGACACCAGCAATGTTGGCTAGATAAGCACTAGCTTGCGGCGGAGTAACGGCCATAATGGCAATAATACTACCCGGCGATGAAGGCGAAGCTAATCCCCCACCTAAAAGCATCAATGTAAAGATACCGCTCATTCCGCCTAGGATGACGGCAAAGAACAACATCGGACGCATTAAAATATATGGGAAGTAAATTTCATGAATCCCGCCAAAGAACTGAATAATAGCAGCGCCTGGTGCTGACCTTTTGGCCGTCCCTTTTCCAAAAATACTGAAAGCTAGCAGTACTCCGATACCAGGTCCTGGATTTGCTTCAAGTAGAAATAGAATGGATTTTCCTGTTGTTTTCGCTTGCTCTAACCCAATTGGCGACAGCACCCCATGGTTAATCGCATTATTTAAGAACAATACTTTTGCCGGTTCTATAATGATACTTGTCAATGGCAGCAATCCTGTTGCCAATAACCAATCAACACCGGTAATAAGCCAGCCTGTAAACGTGGTAACGGCAGGACCAATGGCTAAAAAGGCTAAAATCGCAAAAAATCCGCCTAGTATCCCTGCCGAGAAATTGTTAACAAGCATTTCAAAGCCTGCTTTAACTTTACCTTCAATCAGCTGGTCAAACTTTTTAATCACATATCCGCCAAGCGGTCCCATGATCATTGCACCGAGAAACATCGGAATATCTGCCCCGACAATGACACCCATTGTCACAATCGCCCCGACGACACCACCGCGTTGATCGTGTACAAGCTTACCGCCCGTATATCCGATTAAAAGCGGAAGCAAATAAATGACCATAGGATCAACCAATTTGGCAAGGCTTTCATTTGGGAGAATACCAGTAGGAATAAATAGTGCAGTAATTAACCCCCACGCGATGAAAGCTGAAATATTCGGCATTACCATCGAACTTAGGAAGTTACCGAACTTCTGGACAGCTACTTTTATATTTGATTGAGCCATAAGTCTCATCCCTTCATTATGATAGTACCTTATTAATGGTAAAGTACAAATCCTTTGCATTCAATAAAGAGGAAAACTAACTTTGTCACAACTAAGGTGACAAAGTTAGTTTTGCTCAAAGAACAAGCGGTTATGCCTCCCCATCATTGCACTAATATCTCAAATTTTTTAGCAGTTCTATGATGAGAATCCCCTTGTTTCAAGGAATAATACGTTTTCAATCAAACGATGGTTAGTTTTTAAAATACTAATCAATTGTTTAATTAATATCGGATCAATGGCTTATAAATAAAGGGTTTTATCCTTGAAATCGGATAAAATACTGTCGAAAATAAGACTCTTCTTTTTATCTTTATGCGCAAACCGTGACGAAAAATAGGTCTTTTCCGCTCATATTACACGCTTCTACAGGTATACCCATATTTTCTTATTAACTAAACGTTTAATTGAATTTGGACTTAGTCCTTCTCCCGTTTGGTTTTTTCCCGGGAAATTGATTAAAAAAATGTCGATAACACGCTCGACTTTTTTTTCATAAAATACCCTTTCCTCAAAAAAGACAGAGACTACCAGGTGTTGAACCTGATGATAAATAATAGAATACCCTTATATGGAGCTGTCATTAACTATGCTCACAAATAAGGGTATTTTTATACTTTATATATCGTTATTTATTTAACCGTTTTAGCAAAACTTCTTTTTCCGCTTCATAACCTGGCTTACCTAGTAAAGCAAACATATTTTTCTTATATGCCTCTACACCAGGTTGGTCAAACGGGTTTACACCTAGCAAATGTCCACTTATAGCAGTAGCTTTTTCAAAGAAGTAAATCATTTCACCGAATGTAAATTCATTTAATTGATCCAATTCGACGACTAAATTTGGAACACCGCCGTCTACATGAGCCAATACAGTTCCTTGAAAGGCATTTTTATTTACTTCATCCATCGTTTTTCCAGCCAAAAAATTCAAGCCATCAATATTATCTGGATCATCTTTTATGGTTAATTCAATTTTGGGCTTCTTCACCTGAAGAACCGTTTCGATTAAGTCACGGCGACCTTCCTGCACATATTGTCCCATCGAGTGTAAGTCAGTTGAAAAATCAACAGAAGCAGGAAATAGCCCTTTTTGATCTTTCCCTTCACTCTCACCATTTAATTGTTTCCACCATTCTGATACATAATGAAGCGATGGTTCATAGTTTACTAAAAGTTCAATTGTTTTTCCTTTACGATAAAGAGCATTACGTACGGCTGCATATTGATAACTTTCATTTGTTGAAAGCTCTGAGTTATTATATTTTTTAGCAGCGGCCATTGCTCCTTCCATCATTTTATCGATATCCAGACCAGCTGTCGCAATTGGTAAAAGACCTACTGCAGTTAAAATGGAATATCTTCCACCAACATCATCAGGAATCACAAATGTTTCATACCCTTCTGCATCAGCTAATTGTTTTAGTGCCCCTTTTGCTTTGTCAGTGGTCGCATAAATACGTTTTTTTGCTTCTTCTTTGCCGTATTTTTTCTCTAAATAGTCACGGAAAATACGGAAGGCTACAGCCGGTTCGGTTGTTGTACCAGATTTAGAGATAACATTTACAGATATATCTTTACCCTCAAGCAACTCTAGCAAATGTGTAATATATGTAGAGCTAATGTTTTGACCTGCAAAATATACTTGAGTTGTATCGCTCATTTGATTATGGAATGTATGAGAAAGTGCCTCAATGGCAGCTCTTGCTCCTAGATAGGATCCACCGATTCCGATCACAATTAAAGCATCTGAATTACTGCGAATTCGTTCAGCAGCCTTTTTAATTCTTGAAAACTCTTCTTTATCATAATTATTCGGTAAATCTACCCAACCAAGAAAATCAGATCCTGGCCCCTTTTTGTCGTGTAATCTATTATGAGCAACTTTCACAAATTCATCTAAATAATCAACTTCGTTCTGATTCATAAATGATAAGGCGTTAGAGTAATCGAAAGAAATGGTCATGTAAAGCCCTCCCAAATTAGATGTAAAAATAGGAGCAATCAGCGATTTCACTGATTGCTATATGTCTAAAAAACCCTAGTTTTTTGTCTTTTTAGCCCAATCAGCAGCAAATTTCTCAATCCCTTGATCAGTTAATGGATGTTTAGTAAGCTGCTCAATAACACTGTAAGGAATCGTAGCGATATGAGCACCTGCCATCGCTACACGTGTTACATGGTCTGGGTGGCGAACGGATGCAGCAATGATTTGAGCATCTAAGTTATGAATGCGGAATAATTCTGCGATTTTACTTACTAATAGGACACCATCTTCAGAAATATCATCTAATCGGCCTAAGAATGGTGATACATATGCTGCACCTGCGCGAGCAGCTAATAGCGCTTGGTTCACCGTGAAGATAAGTGTCACATTGACCTTAACACCCTTTTTAGCAAGATAACGTGTAGTCTCTAATCCCGCAACATTCATAGGAACTTTAATAGTGATGTTTTTATCTCCGCCGTTAATTTTAATCAGCTCGTCAGCTTCTGCGATCATTTCTTCAGCTGTTACTGCGTTTGGAGTTACTTCTGCAGAAACAGATTCAACTTCTGGTACAGCTTGTAAAATTTCTGCGATACGATCTTCGAATTTAACGCCTTCTTTAGCAACTAATGATGGGTTGGTTGTTACACCAGATAAAACGCCCATTTTATAGGCCTTTTGAATATCCTTTAGGTTAGCAGTGTCGATAAAAAATTTCATGAAAATATTCCTCCATTTTAATAAGAGTTTTTAGTTTTTTTCTACTGCATGTCCACCAAACTCGTTGCGAAGAGCGGCGACAACTTTTCCTGTAAATGTATCATTTTCTAGTGAACGGTTGCGCATCAACAAGGACATGGTGATAATTGGAGCGGCAACTTGGAGATCAAGTGCGGTTTCAACCGTCCATTTCCCTTCACCGGAAGAATGCATAATACCTTTGATTTGATCCAGCTTCGCATCTTTAGAAAAGGCATGTTCAGTTAATTCCATTAACCATGAGCGAATGACTGAACCGTTATTCCATACTCTTGCGACTTTTTCATAGTCGTAATCAAATTCGCTTTTTTCTAATACTTCAAATCCTTCACCAATTGCAGCCATCATGCCATACTCAATTCCATTATGAACCATTTTAAGGAAATGGCCGCCTCCTGCTTTACCTGTAAAAATATAGCCATTTTCTACAGCAGTATCACGGAAAATAGGTTCTACAACCGCCCAAGCTTCCGGATCTCCCCCTACCATATAGTTTGCTCCATTACGAGCACCTTCCATCCCGCCAGATGTTCCTGCGTCCATATAGCTAACGCCAATTTCCTTTAGTTGATTATAACGGCGGATGGATTCTTTATAATGGGAGTTCCCAGCTTCAATTACGATATCGCCCTTTTCCAAAAGCGGTGTCATTTCACTAAGAACCGAATCCACAACTGGATGTGGTACCATAATCCAAAATACTCTCGGTTTGTCTAACGATAAGAAAAGTTCACTTAAATTAGTTGTTCCTTTCGCCCCATATTGTTGTATTTCTACTACAGCATTAGGATTTAAATCATATGCTGTAACTTGATGTTGATGATCAATTAAGTTTTTCCCAAGATTTAACCCCATTTTACCTAAACCAATTAAGCCGACTTGCATGTTTTTCACCCCTGATGTTATGTCTAGATTTAAGAATTTAATAAACTTTTAGTTGTTTGAACAATGTTTGCTGTTGTAAATCCAAATAACTCCATTACAGCTGCTCCAGTTCCCGAAGCACCATATGTCTCGATAGATACAATTTTCCCTTCATGCCCTACATAACGATCCCATCCAAGAGAGATTCCCATTTCAATTGCCACTCGTTTGGTGATGGAAGAAGGTAGTACGAATTCTTTATATTGCTCTGATTGACGATTGAATAGTTCCCAACTTGGCATAGCCACAACACGTACTGAGATATTGTCTTTTTCAAGTTCTGTTTTAGCGTCGACAGCTAAAGAAACCTCGGAACCTGTGGCCAGAAGAATAACATTTGGTTCTCCATTTGTTTGAGTTAACACATATGCACCTTTTGAAAGATTATCAATATTTGCTTTTGTTTCATCAAACACCGGTAAGTTTTGCCGGCTTAAAACTAATGCAACTGGACCTTCCGTTTGATTTAAAGCGTAGCCCCACGCACTTGCTGTTTCATTTGCATCGGTTGGACGAATGACTGTAAGTCCTGGAATGGCACGAAGAGCTGCAAGATGTTCAACTGGTTCATGGGTCGGACCGTCTTCACCTACCGCAATTGAATCATGTGTAAATACATAAGTAATAGGCAGTTTTTGTAATGCAGCTAAACGAATAGATGGGCGTAAGTAATCATTGAAAACAAAGAATGTACTTACAAATGGTTTCACACCACCATGGAGAGCCATGCCATTACCAGCTGCCCCCATTGCATGTTCACGAACGCCAAAGTAGACGTTTCTGCCTGCATATGATTCAACCGCGAAAGGCGCTTCCCCTTTTATATCAGTCATCGTGGACCCAGAAAGGTCTGCACTGCCTCCAAAGATTGAAGGAACTTTTTTAACAAAATGATTGATTGCCATGCCGCTAGCTATACGTGTGGAAACGGCCTTTTCAGTTGAAAAAGTTAATATATCTTTAACATCAAGCAGCACTTTTCCCTCGATTGCATCTTCAAGTTCGCTTCCTAGTTGTGGATAGGCAGCTTTATAGGCTTTGAACAATTCATCCCATTTTTTTTCAGCTTGTACCCCATTTTGTTTCAATGCTTCAAAGTGAGCTTTTACTTCTTCCGGTACATAAAAATCATTTTCGTACTCCCAGCCATACACCTTTTTGGTTTCTTTTGTTTCCTCAGCTCCAAGTGGATTACCGTGTGCTTTATTCGATCCGGCAACCTTAGGACTGCCAAAACCGATAATCGTTCTAACTTCGATTAAAGTTGGCTGGTCTGTATTTAATTTAGCTTCTGCAATGGCTTTTGTGATTTCTTCGACATTATTTCCATCTTCTACTCGAAGATATTGCCAACGAAGCGATTCCGCTCTTTTTTTAATATCTTCAGAGAAGGAAAGATTTAATTCCCCATCCAGTGAAATATCATTGGAATCATATAAAGCAATTAACTTTCCTAGTTTCATATGGCCAGCCATTGACATGGCTTCATAGGAAATACCTTCCGATAAATCGCCATCGCCAACTAATGTGTAAGTATAGTGGTCAACCACTGGGTATGCATCTTTATTAAATTTCGCAGCTACATGAGCTTCTGCCATTGCCATCCCCACAGCATTGGCTATTCCTTGTCCTAATGGGCCAGTTGTTACATCGACACCATCCGTATGACCAAATTCAGGGTGACCAGGTGTTTTACTGTTTAATTTTCGAAAGCTTTTCAAATCTTCGATAGAGACATCATAGCCGCTAAGATGAAGCAAGCTATATAACATACTAGAACCATGACCCGCTGATAAAACGAAGCGATCACGATTGAACCATTTTGAATGATTGGGATTATGTGATAAATGATTTGCCCAAAGTGCATAAGCCATTGGTGCTGCTCCCATTGGCAAGCCTGGATGACCAGAGTTTGCTCGGTTGATGGCATCGATTGATAAAGTACGAATCGTATTCACAGCTAAAGTTTCAATTGCTCTACTCATAAAATTTCCTTCCTCCTCGGAACTTTCTTATTGTGCTACTAATTCTTGAACGGGCTCACTTAAATCTTGTACCTTTTCATCATCCAGCCACCATTTGAATCCATCCTCATCAAGCAATCGATCTGCTGCCGCAGGACCGTTGGAACCTGCTGGATATAAATGAAGGGGTAAGAGATTTTCTTTAAAAGCCTCCAGAATAGGCTGTACCCATTCCCATGACAATTCAACTTCTTTCCAATGAGCAAAGAACGTGGAATCACCAAGAATAGCATCAAATATCAAACGTTCATATGCTTCAGGTACTTCTTTTTGTTCAGTTGAAAAACCAATTTTCACGGGTTCAACTTTTCCATTTATAGGATTCCTGCTGTTTAGTTGTAAGGTTACTTTTTCATTTGGACCGATCTCGATAATCAAAAGATTGGATGCCACTTTTTTTGCCGAACCCTTATGGCCTGCATTTTTGAATTCAATGACAATCCGTGTAGATTTTTCAGCCATTCTTTTTCCTGTTCGAATATAGAATGGCACCCCTTGCCAAAATGGATTGTCAATCCAAAGTCTGGCTGCCACAAAGGTATCATTTTGGGAGGAAGCTTCAATTCCCGGTTCATTTCGATAACTTACAACTGGCTGCCCTACTATTTCTCCTGAACGATATTGACCACGAACAACATTTAGGTTTACATCTTCTTTCTTTAAGTTACGGACAGATTCGATCACTTTCTTCTTTTCATTTCGGATTTCCTTCGGGCTGATTTTCTTTGGCATATGCATGGCTGTCATCATCAAAATTTGCAGCATATGATTTTGGACCATATCGCGAATGGCACCAGAATGATCATAATATCCGGCGCGTTCCTCAACCCCAACCGTCTCACTTGCCGTAATTTGGACATTTGCAATATGCTGATTGTTCAATAACGTTTGAATGACAGGATTTAAAAATTGTAACTCTCCCAAGTTTTGAATCATTGACTTACCTAGATAATGATCAATTCGATAGATTTCATCTTCTTCAAAAGCTTTGCTTAAGTTTGCATTTAGCTCCCGAGCTGACTCTAAATCTCGTCCAAACGGTTTTTCAATGATCAGTCGTTTCCAACCTTTTGTGGAACCCAATCCACTTTCTTTAATATTCAAAGCGATTGTCTCAAAGAAAGATGGTCCGACAGATAGGTAGAACATCCGATTTCCGGAAATATTTAGTTCACTTTCACGTTGTTGAACAAGATTTAAAAGTTTTCCATAGTCATCAACGTTTGTTGCATCTAGAGTCTGGTAACGAAATGCACCAAGAAAAGCATCCATTTTGTCGCGATCGTCCACAACGCGCCTTGAAAATGTCTTGATTGATTGCTCAACATGATTTTGAAACTCACTATCGGACTTTTCACGTCTACCTAGGCCAATGATTGAAATGGACTTAGGCATTTTTTGATCAAGATATAAATTATATAAGGCAGGGAATATTTTCCGTTTCGCTAAATCACCTGTTGCGCCAAATAAGACGAAAGTCATTCCATCCATATTCGTTCCTCCTTGCTGCTGCTTTCTTCAAATTATTTCCACTGTTATTTCTTCTTATTTCTTGTTTAAACCATGTTGTCCCTCGATAAACCGTACTGTCCCAGTTTTAGCACGGATAACTACAGAATGTGTTGTCCCAACATTCCCTTTATATTGGACACCTCTCAGAAGTTCACCATTCGTTACACCTGTTGCTACAAAATAGGCATCATCGCCTTTTACAATGTCATCCATTAATAAAACTTTATTAAAGTCGTTAATACCCATTTTCTTCAAACGGATTTTTTCCTCTTCTGTGTGGGGAAGAAGCTTGCCTTGGAACTCTCCTCCTAAGCTTTTCAATGCGGTGGCAGCCAATACACCTTCAGGGGCGCCCCCTGAACCAAGCATGATATCAACACCCGTATTTTCAAATGCAGTATTTATAGCAGCTGCCACATCACCGTCTTGCATAAGTTTAATTCTGGCTCCAGAATCACGAATTTCCTGAATCATTTTTTTATGTCGTTCACGATCTAAAATAGCCACAACTAGGTCTTCTATATTTTTATTTTTTGCCTTTGCGACTGCTGTTAGATTGTCTATGACTGGTGCATTAATATCAATTTCCCCCACAGATTCAGGACCAACAGCGATTTTTTCCATATACATGTCTGGTGCATGCAATAGATTTCCATGCTCTGCGACGGCTATAGTAGCAAGTGCATTCCATGTTCCCGCAGCAACAATATTGGTTCCCTCTAATGGGTCAACAGCAATATCTACTTCAGGTCCATCACCTATACCCAGTTGTTCACCAATATATAACATAGGGGCCTCGTCCATCTCACCTTCACCAATAACAACGGTACCTCTCATATGAATGGAATTAAACATGTCTCTCATTGCTTGCGTTGCTGCTTCATCTGCTTCGTCCTTTTTCCCTCTACCCATCCATCTTCCAGCAGCTAAAGCCGCGGCTTCAGTAACTCGAACAAGTTCCATTGAAAAATTTCTGTCCATCTGATATTCTCCCTTCGTTATTAGATTTTTAATTTGACTATTTATTCACTCCATTGTTTTAATACCTGTTTTTCGGCAATACTCTTAATTGCTTTATTGGTTATACCTTTTTTAGCAATGACATTTGTTTTATATTTTCTTCCTTTAAATGAAACTGTAACCGTTACTTCGATCATGTCCTGCCTCTCCTTTCGACAACTTTTTAATGTTACTCCTATATCTGCTTAAATTTCCTTTTAATTTAAAACTCTCGAATTCGAGATATTACCGAAAAAGAAAAGCCCCTATTGCCTCTCAAAATACCAAATTACTCATTGTATTTTTGTTCCTAGGTAACTTTATGTAACCATAATAATACTTATTTATTCGTTCGTCAAGATATTTGTGTCTAATTTGTGAACTGGTAAATCATTGAAGTGTTCACCATGAAATCAAAAATTAAAATATCCCAAAAGATTGTACTTTTGGGATTGCCTCACTCTATTTGATTTTCATCCATTTATTGGCCCATTGACTAATAGGTCCGAGAATTTTTGCTAACTCATTTCCTTTTTTGGTTAATAGGTATTCTGTTCTTATTGGTCTTTCAGGAATTACATGACGTAATACTATCCCATGCTCTTCCAATTCTTTCATTCTCTCCGTTAGCACTCGCTTACTTAAATCAGGGATCATCGTATGAATTTCACTAAAGCGTTTCGGTCCACTTAATAATACATAAATAATTAAACCCGTCCATCTTTTTCCAATTAATTCAAAAGATTTTTCAATCTCCGGACAAAGTTCTGCCTGTTCTTCTATCAAATATCTCACTCTCCTTTTTTATTGGAATCAGAAAAAAATTATCAACAAGCTATATTTTTCTTTTGTAAAGCAATTTTAACATCTAGATTACGAACGTTTAATAATCCTTCTAACACTAAAAGTTTTGCATTATGTTCCTGGATTTCTATATCACTAACTACGTTTGCTTGTTTATAATTATAGATCATTTGCCTTACTAATTCCTTGAATTTTGGAGATTCAATTAATAAATAATCAATTAGTTCGATTGCAGCCTGCTTTTCCAGTTCATTCTTAACTGCAAAGATACTTTGTTGATCCGGTTCAAATACGATGATAGATTGTAAATCCTCTGTAATTCTTAAACCAAAGTAGCTTTTTTTCGTTCCATAAAATTCATTATTCCGTATCCGCATTAAATCTAAGCCCACCATCATTTCATAATAGGGAGAGTTCTTAAATGGATATTGAAAACCACTAAGTTCAATGTTTGAACTTTCGTCAATAAATATTTCCTTTTCAGACTTAGTTTGGATAACCTTTGATTCTAACAAGTTCATTATAAAGACCTCACCTTTTTATTTTTTATATAATAATTTTTTTAAACAAAAAGTAACATGGGTATAAAAAGTAACCTTATAGGCAAAAAAAAGAGTAATCATTAATTTCCGTCCATATTTTCCGTTTTTACTTCATAAATTCGTTTGATGATTTGATATGGTCCTGGTTTATGCAATATTACTTCCATTAAACCACCTCCAACACATTATCTCAAATTTTAATATCTCGAACACAAGATAATTGTAATACCTTTTCTGTTTTATGTCAATAACTCATACTCTTCCAATCGAGGTAGTTACAAAAAAACTAATCGGGAAATTTCCAATTAGTTCTTCATTATTATTGATTTTCTTTTTTATTTTCTTCTTAAAATAAATATCCCAAATTAATAATAAATTATTATACTCAATGCACATTGAATTCATCTAGTATCATTTCCTCGGTCTGAGGCATAGTTAGACCAAGATGCCAGCAGCCCATCCCCGCTAATCCATATTGTCGAATAACACGGAGTTTAGCAAGCAAGCTTCGTGGGTCTTCAAACCATACTTCATGTAACTTTCCTTTATTATCAACATAACGAAACGCTGGAGCAGCCGCATTTTCATCATAGTGAATCGGACTTTGATATCCAGTATATATATCAATGGCATGTTGGGTCGAATAAGCAGAGCCAGAACGCTTATTACTTCCTATTACCCAATCATACGCATATTGTGGAATTCCCAGCATCAGCTTTGATCTATCGACAACTGAGACAGCATAATCTAGCGTGGCTTTGACTCTGTCTATTGGGGCAATTGGACCAGAAGGACCTCCAGGCCAATGCCAATCATATGTCATCAAAAACATTTTATCCAGGTATTTCCCTAGCGTTTTGTAATCATAAGCTGTGGAATAGGACGGGACCCGATCTCCTTCTTTTGGAGGAACGGCCATCATAACTTCCATTCCTGTAGGATGAAGCTTTGCAGCTAATTCTTTAATAAACAGATTGAGGTTATCTCGATCTTGCGTTTTCACCTGTTCAAAGTCAACGACCACCCCTTTGTAATCATGACTATCTAAAAGGGAATAAATATTATTAACCAGCTTTTTCCTTAACCAAGGCGTACCTATTAATCGATGAGTAAGATTTGGATCAAACCCTTTTTCGCTTAAATTTGTAATTGTAGCATATGGTAAGAGGTTCTCTTTCCAAGCTATCTTATGTGCCTGGTTTTCAGGTGTTTCAACGATGTTGCCTTGTTCATCGGAACTATACTCAAACACGAAAATACTTGAAAGAGTATTTTTATAATTATTCAGCATCCAAGCGTTGGTATTCTTATCTTTTGGAACAAAATAGGTTCCGGTCCATACATTCATTTTTGGAGGGCGGGGAATACTTAATTTCTGACCGGGCACAATGACACGACTCTTTAAATGATTCTGTTGCATTAATGTTTCTTCGCTAATGGCATGACGGTTAGCAATCGCCCATATACTGTCACCCGCTTGCACAAAATAAGTGGAACCAGGTATCAACATCGCCTGGCCAAGGACTAATTGGCTATTCTTAGCTAAACCATTTAGTTTAGCAAGTTCATCACTGTCAATTTTGTATTGTTTTGATATTTTGGTAAGGCTATCTCCTGACTTCACTTCATGGATGACTTGCGCGTAAGTCAATATAGGAGTCATTACTACCATATAGGCTGCAATGACCAATATCAATAAATTCTTAGCCATAAAAATCCTCCTGAAAAAATTTTTCCTAATCCTTTTAGATACCTTAGAACACAATTTGTTGTGTCGTGTTAATCGGATATAATTTTCCATTTAAGGCAAATGAAATTTTACCTGTTTCTTCAGAAACAACCAGTGCAAGAGCATCACTTTGTTCCGATACTCCTATAGCAGCACGGTGACGTGTGCCAAGTTTTTTTTCTGTAATCATCTTCGTTAATGGAAGAATATTAGCTGCTGAATAAACTTCGTTACCTCTGATTAATACTGCCCCATCATGCAGCGGGTTACCCGGGTAAAAAATCGATGCCAATAGCTTTGGTGTAACCATTGCACCGATAGTTGTTCCCTTTTGGATAATGTTGTCAAGAGAGTCACTTCGTTCAATTACAATCAACCCACCATGTTTACGTTTCGATAGATGCTGAGCTGTAGCGGTTAAATCCTCATATGTGTCAGTAAAGGACGATAAATAACAATTTAAATAAAAGGAGGCCGCCATTGATTCAATTGAATTCAGCTGTTCTTTAACATCCTCTAGACTTCCTAAAACACAAAAGTTTTCGTTTCCGAGTACTTTTAAATTTGATTGGAGTAGATGAATTAGGTGTTGAATTCCATCTTCTAGATTTTGTTTCATTGGTGAAAAATCGCAATTTTGACTGTCCATTCGTTTCCCTCCAACTACTGTTTTATCTTTTTAAACCTATTTAATAGAGAAATTCTTTTCCACGCAATCTTCTGAGCCCCATTCTCATTCACCATAATAAGCTGCCCTTTCTCGTTTGGATGATAATCAAAAACAAATAACCCAGCTAATCTTCCTCAAAAAAAGCCCATGTAGAAGGGCTTTTTTGAAATTAAGAAGGTCTCCCACTATACTTGGTTTTAGAAGTAATTTTTATTAATATATAACGAATTATAAATCCAATTCCTAACCCAGGTATCAAAGACAATATTGGAAGCCAAATAGGACCAAATGATATACCGAAAAATATTTTCGGTGAGTACATAAGACCTACTGTGACAAAATAGGCTCCAAAAGCAAATGGGACAAACGATAACCGAGGATTATCACCTTCCGCATATTTATAGGCATCATACATTGCAAACATATAAACACACGGATAAAACATAAGCCATTGGTAATCCACCACTCTGGCAGCATCATTTATTTTCCCAAGAAAACTAAACATGATCGCTTGATTAAATAAACTGTTTACATTGATGGTGAATTCTAAAAGGATAAAAATAACACCTTTTAAAAGGTGACCATTTAATAGTTGACCAAAACCCGGAAAAGCAATGCTCCAAAGAATTGCTTCTAACTTATA
Source organism: Neobacillus sp. NPDC058068 (assembly GCF_042885335.1). Lineage (NCBI taxonomy): Bacteria > Bacillati > Bacillota > Bacilli > Caryophanales > Bacillaceae > Neobacillus > Neobacillus sp. NPDC058068. Next base: position 148,160 of record NZ_JBHVSI010000014.1, read on the forward strand.
CGTTTTATTCATAATATCAACCTTTATTATTCGGTTATATTTTGATTACCCTTTATTTTATCTAATTTTTTTATTAATCCCACAAAACCTCTAATCGTAAATAAAGTAAAATTCACACTTCCGAATGTATGGAATGGGGACCATTTTTTCCATTTAAATAATCTAGAATTCTTTTCAAAATACCACTGACCGATACTCATCGGAACACTAAATACCAAACTTTTTAATAAGATTTTTCCAAAATTATCGTTATAGGACATTTTCACCCAAATGACACTTAAAATAGGAAAAAACAACATGTCATAAATAATATTAGTTTTAAAAATTTTCCCTAAAGGACGAACTGGATATTCAATTCTTTTGGTTCCGACAACATAAGCATCAACCAGAGTCGCAAGAACCCCTTTTGAGAAGAAAATAAGAAGATTTTCTCTCATTTTTGAACCTCTAAATAAGAATGGCAGGGCAACTACACACAAACCAGTAAGTAAATTTAACAACTTTTTCTCCATTAAGCATCATCCCTTTTAGCATTATTATTTTTTAAAATTACCCTCAAAAAATTATTTATACCTGTTCTTTCCTGCTTGAGTAATATTATTTAATAAAACAAAAACGGTATATAAAGGAATAAAAAAATAGAACTAAAATGTATTTAAAATCGTATGTCCAAAAACTAGAAAAACTAATCGGAGTTCCGATTAGTTTTTTATTAAAAAATATGAGCGTTTTCTATTGATGCAACTTCTTTCATTGAGTCGGATAGACAGTTTTATAGTCTGCAAGGATTACCAATTGTTTTTCCTTAGATTGATATTTTATTTTTGCATCAGATGAGTAATACCAAATCTTTTCGTTTTCCTTTACTTCAAATATATTTAACTCATCCTGAAAATCCAAAATTCCCGAAGCAGTTTCCACATCAACAGGCAGCGAGATCTGCCAGTGGCGGTCTTTTTTTTCAATAGTGTATATATTAGTTTGACATAGCAATCGGCTGCCTATAGAATGACGAATCATTATCATTAAAATTCGCCTCCAGGTAAATCAATTAATAAAAAGAAACTATCTTGATTTCCCTGAATGGTAATTTCATGGGTATCAGTGATTCGAGCAGCGTCCCGGGACTTTAAAATGGAATCCTTATTTATTAATATTTCCCCCTCTATGTTAAAGACATAAATCTTCCTGCCTGCTTCCTGTTGAAAGTTAAGTGTCTTCTTTTCTTCTAGCTTTGATAAATAAAGGGTTAAATCTTGATGGATTTTAGCCACCCGATCTGAGCTGGTACGGGATATTACCGGTAATAAGTGATTATGTAATTGTTCAATATCATATGAAATGTCTTCATAGGACGGTATTAGCTTCTTTTCATTAGGTAAAAACCATAACTGTAAGAATTGTACTTCTTCCTGATTGGACGCGTTAAATTCGGAATGAAGCACACCAGTTCCGGCACTTATACGCTGAATGTTCCCATGGATAATAATTCCAGCATTTCCTAAGTTATCTTCATGTTTAAGCTGCCCCTTCAATACAATCGAAACAATTTCTGCTTCACGATGCGGATGAATCCCAAAGCCTTTTCCCGGCTGAACGGTGTCGTCGTTAAAGACACGTAACGGACCAAATTGGAGATTAGAAGAATCATAATATTCACCAAAGGAAAAACCTAGATTACTCTCCAGCCAATCATTTTTTACAGTGTAGCGTTTACCTGCAGGATAAAGTTCAATCAACTCTTTCCACTCCTTAGCTTAAATTTATTTAAAGGTTTTCCAGCGTAATTAATTAGTTATCAATTCTTTCTTTCAAAACAAAAAAAGTTGGAATATATAACCGGATTTCTTCAGCTATATGCTCCAACTCTTTCTTACTTCTGCTAGAGTTCATTTCATATTCTTTGGTTTAAAAGTCAAAAGTTTTTACGATTGATATTTCTTAATCAAATCAACAAACGCATCTGCGAAAGATTGTAAGAATTGAACAGTTTTTTCATCTTTAATTTTGCCGTTTTCATCTAATAACGCAGCAACATTGCCAATATAAGCTTCCGGCTGTTGAACGATTGGCATATTTAAGAAAACAAGTGATTGACGTAAATGATGGTTTGCACCAAATGCGCTCAAATTACCAGGAGATTGGCTGATAATGGCTGCAGGTTTAGCATTCCATACACTTGCTCCATAGGGGCGTGATCCTACATCTAGCGCGTTTTTTAATACAGCTGGAACAGAACGATTATATTCAGGAGTTACAAATAAAACAGCATCGATTTCTTTCATCGTATTTCTAAAGGTGGTATATTCTGCTGGAGCATTGTTTTCATCATCAAAATCTTGATTATATAAAGGGAGATTTCCGATTTCTACAATTTCCGTTTCATATCCTTCAGGAAATAAAGCAGCAACATTCGCTGCAATTTTTTTTGAAAAAGATTCTTTCCGCAGACTACCAAGTAAAATTCCAATTTTCGGCATTTAACATCTTCCTTTCTTCCAACAAATATTTTTAATTCAAGATAATCGTAACCGAGATAAATTTTATTGTCAAAAAAAAGCATTTCGAACAGATAATCTTTATTTTGAAGCTTTATATAAAGAATTCGAAAAAGTCCTGATTGCTGAAGATTTAATAGTTAAGCTAATCGAAAGATTTGGCTGTGTTAAAAGTGAATGTTGATTTCCGTTCCAGGCGCGAGCGGTTCGCGGGGCGGGCGGTGAGCCTCCTCGGCGCTAAAGCGCCTGCGGGGTCTCACCTGTCCCGCTGCTCCCGCAGGAGTCTCGCGCCTTCCACTCCAATCAACATTGTGCTCAAAATCAACAATGTTCTTTAAAACAGCCTTCTTTTTAAATCTATTTCAACATTAAGCAGCTCTTTTTAACTCATTTGAATCTTTGTGAATTTTGATACCAAGTCGCAGCGGCTTCGACTTCTTGCCTTGTTAATTGATGACCTCGGTCCTCCCAATGAAGTTCTACCTTTGCATTAGCCTTTTCCAATAAAGATTGTAATTCAGCCGATTCCAATGGTGAGCAGATCGGATCATTTGTCCCAGCTGCTATAAACACCGACTTGCCAGATAGATCAGGGAGCTCAATTCCCTTTCTCGGTACCATTGGATGATGAAGAATCGCACCTTTTAAGGCATTTTGATAATGAAATAATAAACTTGCTGCTATATTGGCTCCATTTGAGTATCCTATTGCGATAATATTATCTCGGTCGAAACCATACTTTTCCGCTGCTTCATCTAGAAACTCATTTAATTCTTTTGTTCGAAAAATTAGATCTTCTTCATCAAAGACACCTTCTGCTAATCTGCGGAAAAACCGAGGCATCCCATTTTCTAATACATTCCCACGAACGCTTAATACATTTGCTGCATCATCGATCATTCCTGCAAGTGGCAGCAGGTCTAATTCATTGCCGCCAGTACCATGAAGCAATAATAACGTTGGTTTTGTTGGATCTTGTCCTTTATTGAATATGTGTTTCATAATTTATCTCCCTCCAGAAATGGGTTTTTTACTAACTATTTAGGTCTTTCTATTTCAAAAACTTCACCAATTTTGGCGTAATTATTTCCCGCCAATCGACTTACAGCAGCTAAGCCCCTAGGGTCAATTCTTCCATTTTCATAAATATCGCTTTCGATATGAAATTGAACAACTTTTCCTATAATCAGCTCACACCCCGGAGTACCCGAGCCTCCCAATTCTAAGGAATGCTCTAATGAACATTCCATTCTAATTTTCGCTTCCTTAACTCCAGGAACTGCTATTTTTATGCTTTCTACTGGAGTTAAGTTAGCTAACTCAATCTCACTTTGATCAGGTGGAAGGTTTGCCGCTGTTTTATTTATTTTTTCAACATTTTGGTCATCAACAATATGAACCACGAATTGCTTGGATTCGATGATGTTTCTTGCTGTATCCTTTTGTCTCCCCGCTGAGCGTTGAATTGATAATGAAATCAATGGTGGATTGGATGACACGATATTAAAATAACTAAATGGTGCCCCATTTAAAACGCCGTCTTTCGAAATGGTTGTGACGAAAGCAATTGGCCTGGGTATGATGCTGCCGATTAGAAATTTATAATTTTCTCTTTCAGACAATGAGGCTGGATCAATTGAAAGCAAAGAAATCATTCCTTTTCGTGAAATCAGTCTAGTTTTCTTACTTCAAACGGTAGCAATGCTCGTTCAATTTGTGCTCTATGAGGCTCATACTGTTCAGGCAGCTTCAAATTTTCACCCATAGTTTCATGTGATTCATCATGAGCGAACCCTGGAGGATCAGTTGCGATTTCAAATAGGATTTCCCCATGCTCTCTGAAGTAAATGGCATTAAAGTAGTTCCTATCTTTTACAGGTGTTACTCCATAGCCTTTGGATGCCACATATTTTTGCCAATCCAATTGATCTTCGTCATCAATCGCCCGCCATGCAATGTGGTGAACTGTGCCCACACCCATTTGTCCACGTCCCATAGGAGTTAATTTAAGGTCGATAATATTTCCGATTTCCGCAGTGGAACTGAAACGTGCTAAGTCTCCTTCTTTTCCGACTAATTCTAGTCCCATTACTTTTTCTAATAAATCAGCCGTTTTGTTAGGCTGGGTTGATAATAGAGTTGCTCCACCAAAGCCTTTAATAGCAACTTCAGGTGTTACATCGCCGAAAGTCCAATTGTTGATTTCTCCTTCTTCTCTTTCAACAATTTCTAGGTGAAGACCATGTGGATCATCAAATTCCAAATATTGCTCTCCAAAGCGTTCCATTTTAGTAAAAGGAATGTTGAACTTTTTTAGTCTATTTTCCCAAAATTCCATGGCACCCTTCGGAACAACATAAGATGTTACTCCTACTTGACCGTCTCCAATAATTCCTTGTCGAGCTCCTGCCCATGGAAAAAATGTGATAATTGTTCCTGGCTTTCCACCTTCATTACCGAAATAAAGGTGATAGGTGCCTGGATCATCAAAATTGACAGTTTGTTTTACCAGTCGTAATCCTAATACACCAGCATAAAAATCTACATTTTCCTGTGGGTGTCCTACGATAGCCGTAATATGGTGAATGCCCATTGTTTTTTTGCTCATTTTTTACACTCCTTTTTCATGTAACTTCGAATTTTTTCAAAGAGCTTGATACCTTATTTTGTCCCTGTTTGATATTTTTTATCTCTAATTCGAGATATCAGTTAAAAAAAATGAAATTTAAGCATTATTCCTTACTTTTTTCAAAAGCTGCGCCAATGTCTCAACCTCATCAGAATTTAATGAATCAAACATATGATTAATGACCTCATGATATTTCGGCATGATTTCGTTCATCAATTCATTTCCATCAACAGTTAATGTTACATGTATCGCTCTGCGATCATCTGGACAGGCATTTCTGTTTAATAAACCTCTTTGTTCTAACTTATCTATAACATAGGTCATCGAACCACTTGAGATTAATATACAATTTCCAATTTGTTGAATCGTTTGTTTCCCTTTTTGGTGAAGGACTTCTAAAACAGAAAATTCCGTAATACTCAACTTGTTTTTTGTCATTTCTTGCTTTATTCGTTCATGAATTACTTTCGATGTTTGCATTAATTCCAGAAAGGGCAAATTGTTGCATCTCTTCTCCATTTATTTCACCCCCCTGATAATCTTGAATTAAAGTATCTTGAATATGAGATAATGATAATACTTATAACTTTATTTGTCAATAGCATTTAATTTTCACTAACCTTTTTGAAGAGGAGCCCCCGTGGACAAGGGGCATTTATTAATAAGTAATTTCTGTAATCAAATCAAAAAAAGACACAATCCTAAAATTAGAACGACTTCACTAATGTGACGAGAGGCTACTTATTTTATTCTTAATACAATTTTTCCTTTTGCTCTACCTGATTCAGAGTACTCTATCGCCTTTTGAGCTTCCTCAAATGGGTATTCACGATCAATAACAGGAATAATTTTTTCAGATTCAATTAGCTGAGTAATGATTTTTAACTGTTCACCACTCGGTTTCATAAACAAATAGGTATATCTAACATTACATTGCTTCTCTAGCTTTGTTATTTTATGAGTAGCAATTCGGAATAAATTGGTTTTAAGAAAACCTGAACCATATTCTTTTCCAAAACGGGCATTGGGTAAGCCTGCAATAGAAACGATTTGTCCACCTGATTTCACGATTTTAAATGCTTTTTTCAAAGTTTCTCCACCGATTGTATCGAATACTCCATCATAGTTGTGTAAGATTTCATCAAATTGTTCAGTCTTATAATCTATAATCTGATCCGCGCCTAAAGACTTTACTAATTTAAACCCAGCTTCGCTTGCAGTCGTTACAACATAAGCATTCATTGCTTTCGCAAGTTGTATTGCAAAGGTACCAACCCCTCCAGCCCCAGCTGGAATGAACACTTTTTGTCCAGCGGTTACTTGTAAAATATCATGTAACGCTTGATAAGAGGTAAGCCCGACTAAAGGAATGGAAGCTGCTTCAACAAAAGATAGGTTTTGTGGCTTTAAAGCAATAGCACTCTCAGCGATTGCGATATATTCTGCAAAAGTTCCTATTCTACCCTTTGCAGCTCGACCGTAAATTTCATCGCCTACCTTAAACTTTTTTACTTTTGAACCCACTTGTTTAATAACACCAGAAAAATCATTCCCTAAAATAAGTGGCATATGATATTTTTTAACATTCGTACTTTGCCATCTCTTATTTTAAAGTCGACTGGATTGATACTTGCCGCATGTATTTCTGCCAGTACGTCATTTTCTCCAACCGTCGGAATGGGCATGTCAGCCAGTTTAAGTGGGTACTTCCCATATTTTTCAATAATCATTGCTTTCATAAAATCAAACCCTTTGCTAAGTTTTTGGTTGAACATTACGTTAATAGGTTATGGTATTATCCTAAATTCTTTTAGGAATGAATATTCATCAACCAAGGATGATAGCATTTATTTATAAAATCTTTGCTGCTTTCAAAGCCTTATGAACCACGAGTGAATACAAGTAAAATTTACTAGCTCCTTAGACTCTTCTATAAACCCTCATTCCGAATATATATAAGATGATTGTATCATGATCACTATTTTTCTCCTCAACATCTACAACAAAAACACAACTGCAACCCCACCATTTTAAATTTAGAAATTTTTTCAATTTACACTTGACACCCCCGCTACTCAGTAGTACGATATACCTGTACTCGGTAATACTGAATACCAGTATTACTTATTAGTTAGGAGGTGTATATTACGGATAACTTGACTGAATTGCTAAAAGGTGTGTTGGAAGGTTGTGTCCTCGAAATTATCAGCCGTGGAGATACTTATGGCTACGAAATTACCCGGCGTCTGAATGATTTAGGCTTTACTGAAGTTGTCGAAGGTACTGTTTACACCATTTTGGTTCGGCTGGAAAAGAAAAAGCTGGTGAATATTGAGAAAAAACGTTCGGAAATGGGTCCACCTCGTAAGTTTTATTCATTAAACGATGCTGGGCATGAAGAATTACAACAATTTTGGAAAAAATGGAATTTCGTATCTTCAAAAATGAATAGCTTAAAGGGGGAAAAACAAAAATGTTAGAGATTCTAAAAAAATTAGTTGGAGATAAAAAAGAGTATAAACAAATGATGGCAAGGGTAGAAAAACTGCCTGCGGATTATCAATTCGTCTATAAAAAAATCCAAGGATATATGTGGAATTTTGCAGCAGGAAATGGTTATGATATGTTGAAAATTCAATATGAATTAATTGATTTATTTGAAGCCGGCGCAGCAGATGGCAAACAAGTTTTGGAGATTACTGGCGAAGACGTTGCTTCCTTCTGTGATGAACTATTGGAAAATGCCAAAACTTACACCGCTAACTGGCGGAAGAACCTAAATGAAAGCATCATGAAAGAATTGGGAGGGAAAAAAGATGAGTAATCTTGCTGTTTCAGTAAGAGGACTTGAAAAATCCTACAAAAATGTCCCAGTATTAAAAGGTGTGGATTTTGAAGTAAAAAAAGGCAGTGTTTTCGCTTTATTAGGCTCAAATGGTGCCGGTAAAACCACTATTATAAAAATTTTAACAACTTTACTGCAAGCAGATAAGGGTAAAATTGAAGTTTGCGGTGCCAATCTTCAAACAAACCCACAACAAGTACGAGAGAAAATCAGCCTAACCGGACAAAATGTGGCGGTAGATGATATTTTGACAGGGCGGGAAAATCTCGACCTTGTAGCAAAACTTCGCCACTTGCCTGATCGAAAAAAAGCTGTGGAGGAAAGCCTATATCGTTTTGATTTACTAGAAGCTGGCGATCGAGCTCTTGCTACTTATTCAGGCGGTATGAAACGACGCTTGGATTTAGCAATGACAGTACTTGGCTCACCGGAACTTGTTTTTCTTGATGAGCCTTCTGTCGGACTTGACCCGGAAGCACGTTTGGCTTTGTGGGATGTGATTCGTGATATGGTGAAAGCTGGTATTACCGTTTTTCTCACTACCCAATATTTAGAAGAAGCCGAACAACTAGCTGACTGCATTGCTATTTTGCATGAAGGAAAAATTCTCGTACAAGGCACAATGGATGAACTAAAAGCAATTCTTCCACCTAAAAAAGTGGAATACGTGGAAAAACAGCCGACACTTGAGGAAATCTTCCTCGCTATCACTGCAAAGAAAGGAGAATAGTCATGAGCGGAAAACATTTTTTCAGCGATACTTTTACCATGAACAGACGGGTGATGAAACATTCACTCCGAAGTGTTGACACGATTATCACAACGATTCTCATGCCGATTATGCTTATGCTTGCTTTTGTCTATATTTTCGGTAGTGCCATGACAATGGATAAAGTTGATTATGTGAATTTTATTGTACCCGGTGTATTGCTTATGTGTATTGGAATGGGGATTTCCTATACAGCAGTCCGAGTGAATACAGATATGACTAGAGGGATTTTTGACAGATTCCATTCCATGCCAATCGCCAGATCATCCATATTGGGAGGGCATGTCATCTCAACTTTGCTATTAAACTTATTATCAGTTGTTGCGGTGATTCTCATTTCTTTTCTCATGGGATTCCGTCCTCACGCTGATTTTGTGGAATGGCTACTAGCAGCGGGTATGATACTGCTCACCATTTTCGCTTTCACTTGGATGGCAGTAGCATTCGGGCTTATGGCAAAATCTTATGAAGGTGCGAGCGTGTTCTCTTATCTGCTAATAGGGCTGATGTTTGTAAGTTCCGCCTTTGTTCCGACAAATAATATGGGTAGCGGGCTTCGGGCTTTTGCCGAAAATCAGCCGATGACACCACTTGCCGGAAGTGTGCGTTCCTTGTTAGAGGGACAACCGGATTCTAGTGCCATTGTTACAGCTGTTATCTGGTTAGTGGGAATCTCTATTTTGTTTTATGTGATTGCGATGAAGGTTTATAAACAACGAATGAAATAACTTGCTAGGATGTATCGTGTTGCACTATATATGAAAATTCATCAACCAAGGCTGATAATCTACTCCAATACTAGAACCGCTACCTTGTTTAATCCACTTTTCTATTTCAGATCTTCTTCTTCTTTTGGACTTAAAAACGCCCCTTTAGACAAAAATATCCAAAGGGGCAAAACATTGCAACTTTTTTATAAACGATACAGCTTTGTTCAAAACGATACATCTTTTAATAAATGGTACGCCTTGTGGCAGCTTATTCTGCCCTGATTCCCTGCTGGTCGGAAACCGACTATGTGGCTGTTGGTACCGACTTTTTAGCATGGGAGCCAACTATAAGGCAGGGAGATAAATTCTCTTTCCTAAAGCTACACGATAAAAGCAAAGTATAGAATGAATAACAAACAAAGCACATACATTATTGGATGAATTTCTTTAAAACGCTTTTGTACTACTAAACAAAGTGGATAAAGAACAAAACCAAATGCAAGACCTATTGCCACACTAGAAGTGAGGGGCATCATGATAATCGTTAAAAAGGATGGAATTGCAATCTCCAACTTATTCCAGTTGATTTTACTTATTTCCATTACCATGAATGTCCCCACAATAATTAATGCAGGTGCTGTAACTTCCAATGTAATAACGGAAAGCATTGGTGAAAAGAACAAAGCAATCGTAAAACAAGCAGCAATAATGACAGCAGTAAAGCCTGTTCTTCCTCCGACAGCAATACCAGCGGAAGATTCAACACTCGTAGCAGGTGTGGATGTTCCCAATATAGCTCCAACTGCACCAGCGGAAGAATCAGCAAGTAATCCTTTTCCTATATTTGGAATAGTATTACCTTTCATCATTCCCGCTTGACTGGTAAGTGCAATTAATGCACCAGCCGTATCAAAAAAGGCAACAATTAAAAAAGTGAAGATAACTGCCATTATTTCAGGGGTGAAAATCTCATTAAAATGGGAAAACACGACACCAAATGTTGGTTTAATGCTCGGTATACTTCCAACAATGGTTGAAGGAACATGAATTAATCCGACAATCATTCCAATAATCGTTGTAATTATCATCGCATAGAAAATTCCTCCATTTATTCCACGTACTAACATAACAATCGTAATGACAAGGCCAATAATAGCTAGAAAGGTCGTAGGTGAGGTTAAGTTTCCAATGGAAACAAATGTATCTGGATTGGAAATAATAATCCCTCCATTTTTTAACCCAATAAATGTGATGAAGAATCCAATTCCAGAAGCTATTGCATGTTTTAAATCCAGTGGAATGATATTAATAATTTTCTCTCGGATTTTCATTAAACTTAATAACATAAAAATGATTCCTGCAATAAAGACACCGGTCAAAGCGACTTGCCATTTTATTCCCATCCCAATACACACAGAAAAAGTGAAAAATGAATTCAATCCCATACTTGGTGCAATTGCGATTGGGTAGTTAGCAAGCAAACCAATAAGTAGTGTACCGATGATAGCAGTAAGAGCTGTTGCAGTAAATACAGCCCCACTATCCATCCCAGCTTGGCTTAGGATAAGTGGATTTACAACTAATATATAGGCTATGGATAGGAAGGTTGTCAGTCCTGCTAGTGTTTCCTGCTTAAAGGAAGTATTCCGTTCTGTAAATTTAAAAAAGTTTCTCATGTTGTAATCTCCTATTCTGCTAAATTAAAGAATGAACGGGAATGATTCCGAGGTTAGTTTTCCAGCCAATTCATTTTATTATTCCCTTGAAATTAAAAAAACTTTGGCCACAGTTTAGCCAAAGTTTTTTTCTACAAAACGGAATATAAAATATCATTTATTTCCCATTCCTTGTAGACAAGCTATTTATATTTATGGTAGCTGGTAGAAACTTTCAAGCCGTATTCTTGAATTTATACAAGGTATATCTATTCTTTTAAAAACAATAGGAGAATGATAACAAGTTTAATTTAGAACGTCAATAGAATATAGTATAAATTGAAGGTGGAAAAATATTGGAGAAAAGAGCGAAAAAGTCGAAAAGATACTTTTTCCAGCAAGGAAGAAAATTTGCAACTGTTGGCTTTCGCTCTTCTGCAATACCTATCAAACCTGAGGCCAGTTGTTCTATTAAACTCTTCTCAATGTAGATGTAACATATATTCAAATGCCGTTATTCCATATACTCTTTTAAAGTGCTTATTTAAATGAGTTAAATCAACAAAACCACATTCAGCTACTGCTGCATAAATATCTAGATTTTTATCTATCAATTGCTTGGCTCGTTCGATCTTGCAGTTAAGAAAGTATTGGTATGGGGTAATCCCAGTATGAGACTTGAACAATCTGATAAACTGAAATTTTGATAGATTAAGCTCTTTACTAATCTCGTCAAGTTTAAGTACATTTCCTAAGTCAGAATAAAGCATATCTTTTGCTTTTCTAATTAGACTGTTATCTTTCTGAACATCTGCTGAAAGATCTGTTTGAATAAGGCTATCTGTGAGGGAGAAGAGTAATTCACTGCACAACGCCTCATCTTTTTCGCTTAGTATTGCCTTAGCTAGACTTAATACTCTTTGTTCAAGTCTATCATCATACACAATCGGGGTCCTAAATAATACAATATCCTTTTTCCGACTAACCTCTAAAAGCAATTGTGGATCAATATATAGCATCACATAATCAAGGCCTGCCTCATCATGTGCCATTCCGTCATGTGCCTGTTCTGGATTAAAAAGCATCACACCATTCGGATAGGATAATTGTAAACCGCCATTCAAGTTATAATGTTGAATACCACGCAGTGTTACTCCAATTGCATACTCCTGATGAGAGTGCTTTTTATATTTAAAATCAGTGATATTAGCCGACAACGCCGTAATATCTGCTGCCTTTTTATAGATAAATTTATCCACTTCATTCACCTCTTTACACACTACCCTATACCCAGATCATGATGGTAGCATAAACTAAACTTAGGGCCATTATGACATTTACAACCCTTTTATGCTTTTGTAAAAACTGCTTGAAGATGGCACCGAAAAGAACCCATGTAATAAATGCTAAAAATCCGATGATTGTTATAACAATAACACTTATTGACAACTCAGGCATGTCAGTATAATAGGGCAAAACAAAGCTAGGAATGACAGTCAGTGTAAATAATACTACTTTGGGATTTAAAAACTGCATAAGGAAGCCTGAAGCAAAAGTGCCAGTTTTGTTGTCAGTTGGTTCTGATGAATCCATTTTGTAGATTTGATAAGAGAGATATAACATATAAATGGTTCCGATCATTTGCATACCAATTAAAATTTTTGGAATGACAGTTATCAGCACCGTATTCAACAAAGCAGATATACCAAGTAATAAACCAAATGCAATCGTTGCTCCATACGTATATTCCATTGCTTTTTTTGATCCATAATTATGTACTGTGGTTAATATGACGATATTCGTAGGTCCCGGAGTAAAAGTCACAATAAAACAGTAGATGATAAAAGATGTAATATCCATGATAAAAACTCCTTTCAGGCGTTCTCATATTAATATACATCTAAAAATTGTATGGGATATAGTATATTATTGCAGGATTGAAATCCGCAGGAAGGGCGAAGAGGGATTAGCCTATAAAAGTTTTCTGCTGCTTCTTTTACTTCTGGAGGCAACGCAGAGGCAGATATACCATCTTGAGTTTTCATATTAATATTTAAATCCTCAAATGTGCATTTTCAATCACTCCTCAAAATTCCTAAAGGACGATATGCTATTTCAGGAACAAAACCACCATAAAATTAGTCCAATTACTACCACCATCTTTTATAACATCAATATCTACTACCGTAGCAGCCATTTGTTATGTAACGGACAATAGCAAAAAGACACCCTTTTACTAAGGATGAATGCATTCAGTTTTCGTTTGGCTTTAACCTTCTGCTTTTGACATCAATAGCCCGCCACTCCATACTATATTTATTACTAAAAGTGATAGTCACTAAATCATATGGGAAATCGTGAGCACCTTCAAATGTTGTTAGCTGCACGGTGACATTAAAGTAACGGTAGGTTTTGTGTTCTACCTTCTCTTTGATTTGGAGAATCTGTTGGCAATAAAACTGTTTTGGTTTGCCAAAATGTTTTTCGATTGCTTTGTGGGTAGAAATAGCAAATTGAGGATTATATCATCACGCAACTGTACATCATTTTTAGTTACGGTTTCGGCTTGAACGGGAGAAAAAGAGAAAAGAGTTAGGCAGGCAATCAATATTAACAGGCTTTTTTTCATAAAGAACCTCGCTTAAAGACTTTTTCTCATCTTTCCCAATGTAGAAATGATTGATGCGAATTAAATACAAACATTTTCATAGAAGCATTTTAATAAAAAAGACCCAATCCTAAAATTGATTAGGTCTTACCTGTTCATTTTTTACATAAATGTTGTTTGACAATTTTATGTCAGTTCCCGACTTTGTTGTCATTCAACACCATGATAAAGCGTCGTTATAATAATAACAGTATTAATTTTTTGATGGTTGAGCGACATGGAATAAGCTTGCGAAAAATGTCAAACCAGCAACAATTGGAGCGATTCCAAAGGAGTTTATTTTTAACATCAAGAACGAGATATCAGCACCAAAGGAAGAATCCGAGGGTGTATTTGAAACAAAAGTGAAAACGACAGGCATATAAAACGTAACAATAAGGCATGGAACGGTTACACACAGAAATAAAGATGGATTAAATTTAAACGACCATCCCTTTACGAAAAGTAAAGAAATATATAAGCCAAATATGAATGGTACTGTTCCATGAAACCAAAACAATGGTAATACCTTGAATGTGCTATCAACTTTTTGTTGGATTGCCTGTTGAAACTCATAACCAATGAGCAATAATCCAAATAAACCTACAACCCATAATAACTTCAAACCCCATATTAACCACTTGTGACGCATAATGAAACCTCCCTTTATCATTATATATCTATTTTAACATGAATAAGCCACCCCCCTCCCAAAAATAGGTAAATATGGATTGAATCGAAAATTATAATGCGACAAATTTAGTTCATTTTTTAAAAAAGAAAAACCCATAGACAATATGAAAAAAAGGATGCCAAATGACATCCTTTTTTCTTATTTATTTCCATTGTTTATACCGTCAATTTATTTGCCAAAATATATGCCAAAATAAATTTTCCACCTTCTAACTGAACCCGTTTAAAAAATATTAGCCTACCTTTTCCTATTTCAAATATTTTCTGCAAAATCCTTACTAAAAAGACTCAACCCCGAAATCGGATTGAGTCTTACTTGATCAGTTTTCTTACATAACCGCCGTTAAGTCGGTTCCCGACTTTTTTGTCTTTCAACAATAGAATCATTTTAATAAAAAAAGACCCAATCCTAAAATGGGATTGGGTCTTACCTGATCATTTTTTACATAAATGTTGATTGACAATTATTAGTCAGTTCCCGACTTTTTTGTCCAGTATCCAACTTTGTTGTCGAGTACCCGACTTTGTTGTCATTTACCAACATGGCCAACTGTCCCATATTCCTACTCCACAGTCACCGATTTCGCAAGGTTACGTGGTTTGTCGACGTCGCAATCGCGGTGTAAGGCTGCATAGTAGGCAATTAATTGCAGTGGTATGACAGAGATAAGCGGTGTTAATAATTCATGTACTTCTGGGATGACGAAGCTGTCTTCGTCCATATTTAGACCCTTCATCGAAATGATGCATGGGTTTGCTCCGCGGGCAACGACTTCTTTAACATTTCCGCGAATACTTAAGTTGACGCTTTCTTGAGTAGCTAGAGCAATTACTGGTGTCCCTTCTTCAATTAAAGCGATGGTACCATGCTTTAATTCTCCGCCGGCAAAACCTTCCGCTTGGATATAAGAGATTTCTTTTAGCTTTAGGGCACCTTCTAAGCTTACATAATAGTCAACACCACGGCCAATGAAGAAGGCGTTGCGTGTTACCGATAAAAATTCTCTTGAAATATGCTCGAACAACTCTTTTGAATCACAAAGAACTTCCATTGCGTTTGCAACAATACCAAGCTCATGCATAAGATCAAAATCGACGTCAATGCTCTTGCTTTTCGCCGTCACATCAGCCAAAATAGCTAAAACCGCTAACTGTGCTGTATAGGCCTTTGAAGAAGCAACCGCAATTTCAGGTCCTGCATGTAACAATAGAGTATAATCCGCTTCACGTGAAAGAGTCGATCCAGGAACATTGGTAACCGTTAATGTACGATAGCCCATTTCTTTCACTTTAACAAGTACGGCACGGCTGTCCGCCGTTTCACCGCTTTGGGAGATGAAGATAAACAACGGCTTCTTCGTTAGAAGCGGCATGTTGTAAACAAATTCACTGGCAATGTGAACTTCAACCGGAAGTTTCGCGATGCTTTCAATGAACTGTTTGCCAACAAGACCGGCATGATAAGAAGTTCCAGCAGCAATTATATATACACGATCAGATTCGTTCATAGCGCTGATGATTTCAGGGGCAATTGTTAATTCCCCTTGCTCATTTTGATACATTTGAATGATCTTACGCATTACAAGCGGCTGCTCATCAATTTCTTTTAGCATATAGTGCGGATACGTACCCTTTTCAATGTCACTGGCATCAAGTTCAGCTGTATACGGCTCACGGCTCATGATTTCACCGTTAAGATTTTGAATCGTTACCTCATTCTTTGTGATGATAACTATTTCTTTGTCCATTAATTCTACGTATTGGTCAGTCACTTGCAGCATCGCCATCGCGTCACTAGCAACTACATTAAAGTCATTACCTAGACCCACTAGAAGCGGGCTTTTATTTTTTGCAACAAAAATGGTGTCATTGTTCTGTTCATCTAAAAGGGCAAGAGCGTAAGAACCATGTAGAAGGGTGAGGGTTTTACGGAACGCTTCTAAAACCTCTAGTCCTTCCTGAACAAACAGCTCAATTAGCTGAACAATGACTTCCGTATCTGTTTCACTGATAAAGGTAACGTCTGTTAAATATTCACGCTTTAAAATGTCATAGTTCTCGATCACGCCGTTATGAACAAGCGTAAAGCGTTCAGAAGTGCTTTGATGAGGGTGAGAATTCACTCTGCTTGGCACACCGTGTGTTGCCCAGCGTGTATGGCCAATTCCGATGTTTGCCATAACATCCCCATTAACAATTTCGCGTAAATCCGCAATGCGGCCTTTTTCTTTAAAAACATGAATGCCGTTTTCGTTTTTAAGGGCAATACCCGCCGAATCATAGCCTCTATATTCAAGTTTTTCTAAACCTTTTAGTAAAATGTCTTTCGAGTCGTCCTGTCCAATATATCCAACAATTCCACACATTTTTTGTGTCCTCCCTAATACAGGGGGCAAGGTGCTTATGGGGCGTACTTGCCCCCTTATCTCTGTTTTTTTTGTAAGGTATCTGTCTATACCTGTTTAAACATTATGTTTAGTATGCGCATTTTCTTCTCTTTGTGCACAGAGTTGCCTCTATGTTTTAAAGAAGAAATTTTCGGTTGTGCGTCCCCAACCGGGAGGTATCCGCCGAATTTTCGATAAACCTCCACCTCGTCAACTAATCAAACCGTCTGATGATTAGTTCAGGCGCTTTTAAAATACTGATTCTTCCTGCTACCCTCCTTTCAAAGAATCCTATCAAATACTGCTTTAAAATAGCAAAGCAGATTAATCTTACATGATTTGTCAGTGGTCCGTCAACAAAAAAGATAAATGTTAATACTTTGTTCAAAAACCATTCATAATATAATATGCATAAGGGATTGGAATCGTTCCCTTATGCATATTTGAGAAAAGATTATTCCTTTAATTCCATTTCTTCTTTCACAATTGTGACGATACGGTTCACATAGGATTCACATAGTTCTTCCGTTGAAGCCTCTGCCATAACGCGGACAAGCGGTTCTGTTCCTGATGGGCGGACAAGGATTCTCCCGTTCCCGGCCATTTCCGCTTCTACCTGGTCAATAATCTCTTTTACTCGAGGATTATCGGTCACATGATGCTTATCCGTTACTTTCACATTCACAAGCTTTTGCGGGAATTTTTTCATTTCGCCAGCAAGCTCTGACAACGGCTTCCCAGTAGCCTTCATGATATTAACTAATTGCAGCCCAGTTAATAAACCGTCACCTGTCGTGTTATAGTCCAAGAAAATGATATGACCTGATTGTTCGCCGCCTAGAATATAACCATTTTTCTTCATTTCTTCGACAACATAACGATCACCAACCGCTGTTGGTACACTATGGATGGCATAATTCTCAAGCGCTTTATAAAAACCAAGGTTGCTCATGACAGTTGAAACAATCGTATTTTGCTTTAAACGACCGTTTTCTTTCATGTATTTGCCGCAAATATAAAGGATTTGGTCGCCATCAACAATATTTCCCTTTTCATCAATTGCAATCAAACGGTCGCCATCGCCGTCAAAGGAAAGTCCGACATCAGCCCCCTTCTCCTTCATCATTGCAGCAAGTGCTTCAGGATGAGTCGAACCGACACCTGCATTGATATTTAATCCATTTGGTGAGGCACCCATTGTTGACAGGTCTGCATCCAAATCAGCAAATAAATGCGTTGCAAGCGAAGATGTTGCCCCGTGTGCACAATCCAAAGCAATATGGATGCCAGAGAAATCTTCCTCAACAGTATTTTTCAAGTATTGCAGGTATTTTTGCCCGCCTTCAAAATAATCCATCACCTGACCAAGGTCTTCACCGGTTGGACGAGGTAATTGATCCTCTGGCAAGTCAATTAGTTCCTCGATTTCGTCCTCTTGCTCATCGGAAAGCTTAAATCCATCAGAGCCAAAAAATTTAATCCCATTATCGGCCACTGGATTATGTGAGGCTGAAATCATTACGCCTGCCTGGGCTCCTAACGCTTTGGTCAAATAAGCGACACCAGGAGTTGATATAACTCCGAGGCGCATGACTTCTGCCCCAATCGATAGCAAACCTGCCACAAGCGCCCCTTCCAGCATATGTCCGGATATCCGCGTATCACGGCCGATTAGTACCTTTGGACGATTCTTATCTTTCGTTAACACATATCCGCCAAAACGGCCTAATTTAAAGGCTAGCTCAGGGGTTAATTCGCTATTTGCTACTCCTCGCACCCCATCGGTACCGAAATATTTTCCCATTATAAAAATCTCTCCTTCAACATAAATTGCTGGATATTAGGCATTAGTTTTTGAAATTGTAATTTTTGCCTTCGCTTTATCAGGTTTCCAATTCACATTTGGCGGACCTTCCACCTGAATATTTACTTCATGGTCCCCCTCCGATAGACTAGTCAGATCAATATAGACTGAAAAGTCATCAGGCTTCAAAGAGCTTAATGCTGCGGTTGGACCATTTATTAATAAATTTATCAACTGATTTTCCGGGTCATTTATCTCCGCTTGATAATCTTCGGATAAGCCCTGAATTTTTACCGGAATACCCGAAAGGGTCTTCTCATCCTGCTTATTGACATTGACCACCACAGTTACTTTTACCGTTTGCGGGCTGACCTTGGTAATCCCATTTGAGATGATCACAGGTAAAGTAAGGGTTGTATTCTCGGTAATTTTACTAATATCTACTTCCACCCGGACATTTTCCGTCGTCTTCAGCACATCTTCTTGTCCCATAATAGTCGCTTCATTTGTATCAAGTTCTATCGATTGAATCGTAACACCCTCTTGGGCTGTTCCTTTTCTCACAATATTAATTGGAACGGTCTTGGTGATACTTTTTACAGGAATCGTAACCTTAACTGTCTTAGGTTCCACCACGACATTTAACTTATTTAAATCTTTGTCTAGAACTTGGATTGGAGCTTCTTTAGTAATGGATTCTTTCAGTTTACCTTTCCCATCAATGGTGGCCTTTACATAGGAAATTCGGTCAATCACACTTTTAGCACCGGTAATTTTCACTTTATTTGGCTCTACAACAGGCTGCCCTGCGGAATAGCCCTCTTCTATCTGACCTGAATTAAACTCTGCCTCGACTTTGAATTCCTTAGTAATTTTCTCTTGAACTGTTACGGTCACACTGTCTGGGCTTAAGGTTGCAGACAATTTATCAGATAAATCTCGTATTTTTAGTTTCACTTTCTGTTTGCCGATCTTTGCATTTTTCAAATCGAGATAAACCTCGAAGTTCTTTGATGCCTTGGCTGCCTGAACGTGGGTTTTCGGTCCTTTTAAAGTTATATCGATTGTACTGGGAATTCCGGACACGACTAAATTCTCCACATCATAATAAACTGTTACAGGAACATCCGTTATTGTTGCTGTCGATTGTTCGCCCGGTACATAGACATCTGTAATCTTCTTGCCTGTATGTGGTACCGAAGAATATAAGAGCACAGCTAATAACAAAGCAAGGATTTTGATAAACCAAGGATTACCCATCCATTTATCCATTATTCTTTCCCCTCCAGTTCCAACGAGCGGAAGAAGCCTGTTTCGTTTTGTTATTGATTAATAATTCGCTTGTCAGTAATTCTTTCAATCCCTCTGTATTTACATCGCGATGAAGTTCGCCGTTCTTTGTAAGTGAGATATTTCCCGTCTCTTCTGATACGACGACGGTTATACTATCCGTGACCTCACTTATTCCTAATGCCGCCCGATGCCTTGTTCCCAGTTCCTTGGAGATAAATGGGCTTTCCGATAACGGAAGATAGCAGGCTGCAGCCGCGACATTATTTCTTTGAATAATCACAGCTCCATCATGAAGCGGTGTATTCGGGATGAAAATATTAATCAACAGTTCCGAAGAAATGGTCGAGTTTAATTGGATACCGGTTTCTATGTAATCACTCATGCCCGTTTCTCTTTCAATCGATATTAAAGCTCCAATGCGGCGCTTTGCCATATAATCCGTTGCTTTAATGATCGCTTCAACAGCTTTTTCCTGATCATCGTCATCCGGATTACTGCTTCTCGAGAAGAATCGTCCCCTCCCTAACTGCTCAAGGGCACGACGCAGTTCAGGCTGAAAAATAATAATAATCGCAAGAAACCCGTATGTTATCACTTGCTCCATCATCCAGCTTAACGTTTGTAAGCCGAGAAACTCACTGACAACTCTGACAAGAAGAATGACCAATATACCTTTTAGTAACTGGACGGCCTTCGTTCCCTTTATCACGTTAATCAGCTTATAAATGACATACCACACGAGGACAATATCAACAATACTAGCTAAATACTTCCATATTGTGAAATCAGCAAACGGCATTGTTTTTCCTCCGTAACTTTCTAAAAACGTAGATTGAATACAACTTACTCATTATAACATAAATACTCCATGTACTTATTATATCTATCTCCCAAAAATTAATTAGGAGTTATATACTACTATAAACTATAGAAAATTATTCAGAGAACCATCCCTGCCAATAAAGGCGGTGTGAGCAAAGCAAAGCCTAACTAAATCAAAGTGTTTTTTGTACTTCTCCCACTACTAATGGATTATCTGGTCCCTTATGCGGCGCTCCGCCCCTTTTCCATAAAAAAACAAATCACTCGTTAAAGAAGAGTGATTTGCCATTTATTCGGTTTCCGGCTGATCGAAGATATCAATGACTTCTTGTGCCGTCTTCTTCATATGATACCAAACCCAGTCGAAGACCTCATTAACTTCATCAATTTGCCCGGTTACACGGCCCGCAGAAGCCAGATATTTTTCTCCATTAATGACCGTCACATTGCCTTTAATTTCACCTTCAATTTCCAACTTTCCATTTCGAACAATGACATCGCCATTGACGGTTTCTCCTTTAGGAACAATGACAGTATTGTTTTTAACAACTAAGTTTTTTTGCTTGGAAACGGAAAATTCCCGGTCCTGATTCCAAGTGGAATATAAGCTTCCCATCATTAATACCAAGAATAGCGAGGCGGCCGCCAGCATTGGATGATTTTTCAGCCACCGCCCCAATTTAACCTTCTTCTTCTCCTTAGGTAATCGGGAAAGGACATTAGCCGTGAAATTTTCTGGTGCCTGCATATGTGAAATGCTTTTTACGAAAGCAATCGTCTTTTTTAATTCATTGAAAATTGTTTCACACTCTTTACAAGTTTGGAGGTGATCTCTTAATATTCGTTCCTTATCGGGTTCGATTTCCTCGTCTAAATATTCGTGCATTAGTTCGATGATTTGTTCTGGACACATATTTTGTTTCACCTCTTATCACACATATTGTAATTGTTGTCTTAAAGCTTCCCGGCCGCGGTGAATTCTTGTTTTTACTGTTCCTAAAGGTAAATCAAGAATTTCACTAATTTCATTTAAAGACAACTCTTCAATATATTTTAGTACAATGGCGGATCGATATTTTTCAGGCAGTTTTAATATTTCCTTCTGGATTGTTTCATGAAGCTCTAAACTTTCCACCTCGTTTTCTGGCAGCGGCGTCTTGTCGGGAATCTGCGAGTACATCGTTAACCCCTCTGTTCCTGCCACTTCTGCATCTAAATAATAATCCGGTTTCTTTTTTCGAATTCTGTCAATACAAAGATTGGTTGCAATTCGAAAAAGCCAAGTCGAAAACTTTAAATCTTGGTTAAAGGTATGGATATTAACAAAAGCTCGGATAAAAGCTTCCTGTGCCATATCCTCTGCTTCATGCCGGTTCCCAAGCATTCGAAAACACAGCTGATAGACACTGTTTTTATATATTTCAACGATTTCACCAAAGGCATTTTGATCACCTTTAATGACTTGTTTAATTCTCTTTTTTACAATAGCTTCCATTAAGTTTCCTCAGCTCCAATGCTGCTATACGATAATACGAATCGCTAGCAAAAAGGTTTCGCTTTAAACGAAAAATTTATCGACACCCTTAATATTAACAAATATTTACTAACGTGGTGAAATAATAAGATTGAAGATTTTTTGGTTTGGAGGAAAGTATTAAGAGGTCATGAAAAAAACAGCTGCTTTTTATGGACGCAGCTGCTTTTTTGTTTATAATAATTTTTCACCGAATAATGAACCCATTAATCCAACAGCTATAGAGGCTGTTTTATTCTTTTCGTCTAAAATTGGATTAACTTCCACAAATTCAGCTGATGTTATGATTTTTGCTTCTTCCAGCATTTCCATAGCCAGATGGCTTTCCCTGTAGCTAATGCCGCCAATTACAGGTGTTCCAACTCCGGGCGCATCATTTGGGTCTAAGCCATCCAAATCAAGTGAGAGGTGGACGCCATCGGTTCTATCCTTAAAATAGGCAATCGTTTCTTCCATTACCTTCGCCATGCCCATACGATCAATTTCATGCATCGTATAAACTTTAATTCCTGTTTCTTTAATTAGAGCTCTTTCGCCTTCATCCAGCGACCTTGCTCCAATAATAACTACATTCTCTGGCTTTACTTTTGGAGAATAGCCTCCAATCTCTGTTAATGCCGGGTGCCCTAATCCAATGCTGGCTGCTAACGGCATCCCATGAATATTACCGGAAGGGCTTGTCTCAGCTGTATTCAAATCACCATGAGCATCATACCAGATTACGCCAAGATTCTTATAGTGTTTCGCAATACCAGCTAATGTTCCAATCGCAATGCTGTGATCTCCTCCGAGTACAAGAGGAAATGACCCAGTTTGAATAGCTTCATCTACCTTTTTTGCAAGTAATTCATTTTTTTCAGCAACTAAATCTAAATTTCTTAAATTTGATTCTTTATCAACGACCACTTCTGGTCTGCCAATTGGTATATCACCTAAATCGTGGATATCATCAAATAGCGGCTTAAGTCGTTCATTAATTCCAGCATAACGGATGGCACTCGGCCCCATATCAACCCCGCGCCGCATTTGCCCTAAATCCATTGGCATCCCAATAATCGATAATTTATTGCTCATAGTAAATTCCCCCCAACCCCTTTATATCTACTATTTTAACCGCTTACATAGAAATGACTCAACTCGACAAAGTTGTGTATATATATGCGTTAGGATAGTCGGGACCTCATGGATTGAACTCTCATGTGATGCGGGGGAAATGTCTTTTTGATGGGCTCTATTGGACAAAACCTGAGGAAAAAAGCAGCTGGCCGGGCATTGTGATCAAAACCCAGAAAAAAGAGGAGGTTCGGGAACAAAGGGAGGCTTATTGTGACTAA
The DNA here is from genome assembly GCF_042885335.1 of Neobacillus sp. NPDC058068. Classification (NCBI taxonomy): domain Bacteria; kingdom Bacillati; phylum Bacillota; class Bacilli; order Caryophanales; family Bacillaceae; genus Neobacillus; species Neobacillus sp. NPDC058068. The sequence goes on from NZ_JBHVSI010000014.1 coordinate 171,780, forward strand.
AACCCAGGAAAGAGAGGCGGTTCGGGCACAAAGAGAGACCTATTTTGACCAAATCACAGAAAAAAGGAGCGGTTCAGGCACAAAGAGGGGCTTATTGTGACCAAACCTCAGAAAATAGGAGCGGTTCGGGCACAAATAGAGGCTTTTGTGACCAACCACTTCATGAGAAAAATAAACAAAACGGGCTCCCATGAGGGTTATTGGCGACCGCTTTATAAGAGCGATTCATACAGCCCTTTTCGTAGGAAACCAAGTCGTAACGGTTCATAAGAGCGGTTCATAAAGCCCTTTTCGTAGGAAATCAAGTCGTAACGGTTCATTAGAACGGTTTATACAGCCCTTTTCAAAGGAAACCAAGTCATAACGGTTCATAAGAGCGGTTCATATAGCCCTTTTCAAAGGAAACCAAGTCGCATCGGTTCATAAGAGCGGTTCATACAGCCCTTTTCGTAGGGAACCAAATCGTAACGGTTCATTAGAACGGTTCATACAGCCCTTTTCAAAGGAAACCAAGTCATAACGGTTCATAAGAGAAAGTCTAAAATTTTGTAAACCACTTCCAAAAATCCACAAAATAAAAACCTAGGGATAAATTTCCCTAGGTTAACATTTTTATGAGCCATGAAGGACTCGAACCTTCGACCCTCTGATTAAAAGTCAGATGCTCTACCAACTGAGCTAATGGCTCATGGCTGGGCTAGCTGGATTTGAACCAACGCATGTCGCAGTCAAAGTGCGATGCCTTACCGCTTGGCTATAGCCCAATAATATAATTAGTTTGTCCAGTTTTTTTAAAAATATGAATGGTGGAGGGGGACGGATTCGAACCGCCGAACCCGGAGGGAGCGGATTTACAGTCCGCCGCGTTTAGCCACTTCGCTACCCCTCCATATTCAATTAAAAAACAAGGTGCCGGCGAGAGGACTTGAACCCCCAACCTACTGATTACAAGTCAGTTGCTCTACCAATTGAGCTACCCCGGCAAAAAGTTGAAATAAGATTTTTATGGTGGAGGATGACGGGATCGAACCGCCGACCCTCTGCTTGTAAGGCAGATGCTCTCCCAGCTGAGCTAATCCTCCAAAATATATGGTGACCCCTACGGGATTCGAACCCGTGTTACCTCCGTGAAAGGGAGGTGTCTTAACCACTTGACCAAGGGGCCATAATTATTAAAATAGGTAAGCTTCCAAGCGGGCTCGAACCGCTGACCTCTTCCTTACCATGGAAGTGCTCTACCTACTGAGCTATGGAAGCATAGCTGAATTTCTTGATGTAATAAAAGTGGCTCCGCAGGTAGGACTCGAACCTACGACCGATCGGTTAACAGCCGATAGCTCTACCACTGAGCTACTGCGGAACAATATGAGCCTGGCAGCGTCCTACTCTCACAGGGGCGCCTGCCCCAACTACCATCGGCGCTGAGAAGCTTAACTTCCGTGTTCGGTATGGGAACGGGTGTG
>NZ_JBHVSI010000015.1:0-13797 GCF_042885335.1 Neobacillus sp. NPDC058068
GTAAATATAGTCTGGTAGTAATGGCGAGAAGGTCACACCCGTTCCCATACCGAACACGGAAGTTAAGCTTCTCAGCGCCGATGGTAGTTGGGGCATGCGCCCCTGTGAGAGTAGGACGTTGCCAGGCAACGAAAAGGACAACTCAAATGAGCTGTCCTTTTTTATCGTTTAGGAAATAATAAATTAAAAGGTGGGGTCAGCATTTTCCTATCCAGTAATCATAAATGTCCTTTAATGTATCCTCAAGTTTCTGTTGCGGTTTCCATCCCGTTAACTTAAACAATTTCCCAGGGTCCCCTACTAATCTGGACATCTCTGCCACTCTTAACTTGCTAGGGTCAACTAGGACATTGATCTTTTTATTTGAAAAACTTATAAAAGTCTCTAATATATCTTGAATAAAAACTCCCTGACCTGTACACACATTATAAGCTTCCCCTGCTTCACCGGAACATGCGATATGATAATAAGCCTCCACAATATCCCTTACATCGGTAAAATCCCTTACCGTATTTAAATTCCCGATTCGCAGTATAGAATCTTTTGTTATTCCTTTGTTAATAAGAGCAATTTGATAGGCAAAATCAGATGTGACGAATCCTAGTCTTTGGCCTGGACCGATATGATTAAATGGCCTGGCATGTATAACATTTAATCCATATGACTTATGATATAAATTCACAAGCATGCCTATCGCAGACTTGCTGATTCCATATGGACTGACCGGATTTAATGCCGTTTCCTCCGTGACTTTGTCTAATCCTTGCGGAATAAGTCCATACTCCTCTGAAGAACCCACTGTCAGCACATTTATTTGGTGATCTGCTTTTCTTACAGCCTCCAATAAATGAATGGTTCCAATCACATTTCCCTGAATAAAGTCAGCTTTGTGGTTCCAAGAGTCCTTTACATTACTTAATCCGGCAAGGTGGAAAATGTGAGTAGGTTTAATGGTCTTGATTAACTCAATGATTTTTGTTTCTTCACTGAAATCCACTTCAAAAATATGCTTTTCGCTTCTATTTAATCTTGATGTTCCATATACATCAGCTTTATCTTTCAAGAGGGCTTCAAGATGTTTCCCGACAAAGCCTGTAATCCCCGTAATCAATGCCTTCATGTAGTCTGACCATACTTTTTAAGATCATGGTCTACCATCATTTTAACTAAATCCTCAAAGGAAACCTTAGGCTCCCATCCCAACTCTTTTTTTGCCTTCTGGGGGTTTCCGAGGAGCAAATCTACTTCTGCCGGTCTCATAAATGCAGGATCCTGGACAACATAATCTTCCCATTTCAAGCCAACATGATCAAAGGCAGTTTCAACTAGATCACGTACTGTATGAGTCTTTCCAGTTGCCACCACAAAATCGTCCGGCTTTTCCTGTTGAAGCATGAGCCACATTGCTTTTACATAATCACCTGCAAAACCCCAGTCCCGTTTTGCATCAAGATTTCCAAGGCGAAGTTCCGTTTGGAGGCCGAGTTTAATCCTCGCGACAGCATCCGTTACTTTCCGTGTAACAAATTGGATTCCTCTTCTTGGTGATTCATGGTTGAATAAAATTCCCGAACAGGCAAATAAATCATAGCTCTCGCGATAATTGACAGTAATCCAATGTCCATATACTTTCGCTACACCATAAGGACTTCGAGGGTAAAAGGGAGTCGTTTCCGTTTGAGGTGTTTCTACAACCTTTCCGAACATTTCAGAACTTGAAGCCTGGTAAAAACGAGCATCCTGCTTTATTTGCCTGACTGCTTCCAACAAATTTAGTGCCCCAATACCAGTAATCTCTGCCGTATAGACTGGCTGGGACCAGGAATCTGCTACAAAAGATTGTGCACCAAGGTTATAAACTTCATCCGGCTTAGAAAGTTTCACAGCCTGTATCAATGATGATAAATCAGCCAAATCACCGGATATAAACTCAATTTCTTTTTGTATATGTTTAATATTTTCATAGGTTTCTGTCGAGGTTCTTCTTTTTAGCCCATATACCTTATACCCCTTTTCAAGAAGAAGTTCTGCCAAATATGAACCATCCTGGCCTGTTATACCCGTAATGAGAGTTCTTTTCATGCATATCCTCCCCTGATTTTTACTGTAAGAATTCCTATGTAGTATCTATGCGGTTATGAGCTTCTTCTATTCCCTTTACCTAAGAAAAAGTGCATTTTAACACAAAAAAAATCTTTATATTGATGAACCAGACTTATTTGTCTTGTTCCTCATATAAAGATTAAGAAAATAACCGGGCTCTCATTTGCTCCGCAATGACTTGTGGAGAAAAATAATTTACTATATCATGTTGTGCCTGCAATGAAATGTCTTCTCTTTTTTTATGGTTTTCAAACGCTTCCCGCAAAACCTTTCGCACGTTTTCTTCTTTAACCTTTGCCCATTTATGTCCATAATAATGGATATTTCTTGTGCGCTGTAATTCAGGGTGTACGGGCTCTAGTTCTTGCTCAGGCTCTATTAGAAAGCTATTTTGATCGTTCAAATATTCTGTGACTCCCCCCCAGTTAATAGATATAACAGGTTTTCCCATCGCCATTACCTCCATTTGGGGCATCCCCCACCCGCAGGCCCTTTCAGTGGAAACATAGCAGTCACAGCTCGAATATAAACGCAGTAAGTCTTCTCGAGGAGTATTTTCAATGATGAAATGAACATGGGGATTATTTTCCTTACTTGGTATATATGAGGTTAATAATTCAATTAAATTCTCTTGAGTAATCCATGAGGGAACATAAATTTTTAAAATTAGGCTAACGTCATCCGTAGTCGAGAATTCCTTACAATAGCTTTGAATGAGCAAATCCAACCCTTTACGGTAATCAAACGCTAATGTGTATAGAAACTTAAAAGACTTTACTTCCGCAGAAAAAGGGTAGGGGTCGAATGGTTTTGCGTAAGTGCTGCTCTCTATTGGATAATGAATGACGTGAACTTTTGAGGGATCAACACCGGATTCTGTAAATGTCCGAAAGTTAAATTGAGTGGGAACCCAAATCTCATCTAAATCATTACATAATTTTGTCCAATGAAGGGGGAGGCGGTCTGTTTCAAACAGGGTAATCCCAATTGTTTTATAATAACCTTCTTTTTCAAACCCCATAAATGATTCTGCAGTACCATGAATCACAAGTACTGGATTATCGCCCAGATCCTGTCTTGCTGTTAAGAAATCAATCAGCAGCTTGATGTCATCTTCTCCAATTTCATTATTGATCCCAACCGTATTTACTAAACGTACCGGTAGTCCAATATGCTGCAAAGCTCTCAAATAATTCCTGGTAACATTACCGTATCCCCCCATATCTGCTATTGGGCCTACCCATATAATTCCTGAAGGCTGAGTCATACACAAATCTTCCTTTCTAAAAGGTATAAACGGCCAAATTATCGGCCATCTCTAAAAAATTGAAAACAAATCATCGTATCCTCAACGAAAAAAATATGATTACCTTCCATCATATTCAAAGTATCAATTACTTCCGTCACCCCAGGTACAAGATGGTTTCCATAATCGTGCCAGCAAATGATTCCACCTTTTCTGATAACTTCCCTGGCTAAAAGAGTATCCTCTAGCACACCCTCTCTGGAATGATCACCATCAATGAAAATTAAGTCTGCTGCAGGCAAATCGGATGGTTCCAAATCCCGTGAACCATTCGGTTTGACAATCAACTCTACTCTTGGATCATCCTTCACACACTCTCCTGCAATCTGAGGAACCTCCCCCCTTTGAATGGCTAACGGAGTAATATAGGTGGGTATGACATCTATCCCTACATATTTTTCAATCCATGGGCTATTGTCTAAAATACATTTCGCTGTTTCTCCACGTTGTATTCCAATTTCAATAACCGTTTTAGGATAAAATGTTCGTGAAAGGGCTATTAGCGCCGGAACATCATAAGGACGAGTGTAAAAAGGTACTTCCCCACTGTAGCTACCACTGCCAAATAATTTAAAAAAGGTATCCATGCTTAAAATACTCATAATCTCCTCCAATAAGATTGCGAAATAAGAGCCTATTTTTTAGACAAGTATTTCTTCCATTGATCTTTTATGTTATCTTTGCCGAATAACTGAATTGCCTTAGCCCTGGCATTTTTACTTATTTCTTTCGCAAGCTCATAATTGCTTAGTAATTCAGTTAATGAATTCCGTAATTCTAGAACACTATCAGAAACAAACCCCTCTTTTCCATTTTCAATGATTTCATGAACTTCAAATGTGCGTTGATTAAGGAATGGATGATTCCCTTGTATTTCTGAAACTGAAACAATAGGAATGCCTGTCATAAATGCCTCGATAAATCCAAGAGTATAACTTGTAACTCTAGTACCTGTATAAAAAAATGCCCGATTTTCTCTCATCTCCGTTTTCATTTGTTCATATGTCACCAATCCAGCACTTTCAGGTATGCCCTCATTTCCAGGACCAAATAGTTTTACAGGGAGTCCTTTACTAACATGATGGAATAAAATATAGTTACAATCTATAGGCCTTTGTTCCATCAACTGATTGACAGTGATGACATTCAGTTTATTGCCAGTCCAATGATCATACTCTTTTGGATCTTTGTAGAACCTGATTACCGCATCTTCTCCAATATAATCGGGAATCATTCTTTCCTTTGGTGAGTATCGAACAATTTCCATCCCTTGCTCTCGATATGGAAGAAGAATATTTTCAACTTCAGGAACTGATTGGCCTATTGACCTCCAAATGACACGCTTATGCTTAATTTTCTCCCAATTATTAATGATAAAAGATGGTGAATGCATAACAATAATGATGTCCTTATCCTCAATCATTTCAGGATGTAGATTATCTTGAGGATAACGATCAACCATGTCAGCAAAATGAGGGTCAAATTTCATTTCTGGAATGGGAGGGCGGAGTCTGCTGCCTTTATGAGGACGGGAATATTGACCGTGAGAATAACATTCGTATCCTAATTCAGTAAATATTTTTAGCTCATCATACTCTAATACCTCATGAACAGATAGATATAATATTTTCATCTTTTACCCTTCCTATCATGTGATTAAATAATCCACTAAAGGACTACAGCTGTGCATAACAGAATTTCATCATGAGCTGGATATTCTCCTGAAAGTCATGATCAAGTTTCTTCATATTGGTAGCAATGTAAACAAGATGTTCTATTGCAGCGGTGTACTTTTTTTGTTGGATGTAAATGATTGCTGCATTATACCGCGCCATAAGTGTCAGGGGGTATACTGAAAGAAGGTTCAGATAGATATCTAATGCATCTTCCATGAAATTTTTTTGATAAAGTTCATTTCCATACTCCAGCTCCATTTTAATAATATCCTCGTTTGCTGTTTTCGGGCCTGATTTCTGATTAGATAACTGTCTGATTCTTTCAGAAACTGCAAGAGCGCTTTTTTTCCATGTAAAGGAGGATAAAATCTGCCGGCTTGCTTCCTGTCCTTTTTTCTTGACCAATGTAGGATTCTCGTATGCGAACCTTATTGTTTGCTGTAAATCGTTTTGATCAATCGACAGCCACCATGGATAGTCCACTGTATCCAGATCACTTACTTTTTTCTCTGATAAAAGAACTTCCTTAGAGGGTACAAAAAATGCTGTTTCAGCATTGCAAAAATCCTGACATGAACCTTTATCCGGTACAATAGCCGGAATTCCGCATGCCATAGCTTCTGCAATAGGCAGCCCGAAACCTTCTCCCCTGTATGGATGAACCAAACAATCACACGCCTTATATAATCCTGCCAGCTCTGTTTCTGAAATATCATGATCCATGTAGACAATCCGCGGATTTTTTGGATCTGACATGGCTTCATGAATCATCTTTTCAAGCGTGATTCCTTTATAAAAAGATTGGGTGCCGGTGTCTTTAATAAACAAACAAACGTCATCATTCGCAGTAAATTCATTTAGGTAAGCTTGAATGAGAGTATCAATTCCCTTACGTCCAATCGTCCCTCCGACAAACAGGAATCGAAATGAGGAAGGTTGTAAATCCAGTGCTTCTACATCTGTGTGGAAAACCTTCTCGTCCACCCCAAGAGGAATGACGTGAATTTTATTTTCTGGAATTCCGCAGCGTACGTAGCTTTCTTTATTGTATTTGCTATAAACCCAGACTTCATCCACCCAATACTTCATTGGAATATACCACATTCTAGGAATTGCGCCATATTCCCAAGGCTGCATACAAATCCACTTCTTACTTTTTGGTGCTTCCCAATCTGGCGGCCACTGATGGAAAATCGTCAAGTCTGATTCGGGAAAAGGCGAAAATTCTTGTTTTTCATTGTCAGAGAGTGCTAATGGTGCTTCTAAATCAGGAATTTTTTTCTTAATATTCAAATGTTCTTTGCTTAATAATCTGCAAATATTCCTGTTAACAATTGCAAGACTATGACCGGCAAATTGAGGACCTACCCAGTTAATTTTTAATGCTTCTGTCTTCAACAGTATCCACCTCAAGCTTCGTTATTGTGTTTTCTTTCTTTCTTTTTTTCTTCACTTACACAGTATATTGAACACCGTTGAATAAGTTTCCAAAAACGCACTTTTACCTAGTTAAAATCATAATATGGGAAATGATTGGTTTAGTTTTTTTATAAGGAGAGTGAAAGGAAATATGGACTTTCGACGTTTGTCGTTATGCATGATTGTAAAAGATGAAGAGGACTGTATCGGTAATTGCCTTAGCAGTATAGAGAAGGTTGTAGACGAAATCATTATAGTAGATACGGGATCTTCAGACCGGACAGTTGAAATCTGTAAATCATTTGGAGCACAGGTTTACGAATTTCCCTGGAATAAAAGCTTTTCTGACGCCCGCAACTTTGGTTTAGAACGTGCAACAGGGGATTGGATTTTATGGTTGGATGCAGATGAGGAGTTGGAATCTTCTGATGTTTATAAACTGCGTGATATCCTTTATTCCGATGAAGACCTTTTATCGATTCATTTAATAAATTATTATGGCGATCGCCCCGAACCGGATAAAACCTTCGATATTGCCCATACTCGCCTTTTCCGAAATCATATAGGATTTAAATTTATTGGCAAAATCCATGAAATGCTAAACACTGATGAGGTTCTGACGATACCGGAGGATGGTCTGATAATCAAAACGGTGCCAATTAAAGTACACCATTATGGTTATATGGCTTTGGTGACTGAAAATAAAAAGAAATTTGAACGGAATCTTACAATGTTACTGGAAGAACTGAAACAAAAAGACCATAACCCTTGGATTCATTATCATATTGCCAGCGAATATTACAATAAACAGGAATTTAGTAAAGCGTTTGATCATGTTAATCATTCCATTAAAGATTTCCTAAAACGGTTACAGGCGCCGCCTTCACTTTTATATCGATTAAAGTATTCCATATTGATTAATACTGGAAGCATCGAAGGAGCATGGCCAGGTATTGAAAAAGTGCTTATGCTTTATCCGGATTATGTAGATTTACATTTTTATAAAGGCATAATCTTATATTTGAAAGATATGTTCAAAGACGCATTGGAGACGTTTGAACATTGTCTCGAAATGGGAGAGGAGAATTTACAGCATCTTACCATAAAGGGTGTAGGCAGCTTTCAAGCATTACACTATAAAGGATGCTGCCTCGAAAAACTGGGACAGATTGAGGAAGCTGCAAGGTGTTATGCAATGGCTGCAAGTCAATCGAAAACATTTGATTCTCCCGTAGAAGCTCTACGTGAACTGATGGCGAAACAGCAAGATTTATTTAGTCCATTAACGGAAGACTGCGATGATGAAACACTAATCGCAAAGGCGCTCACAATCCATTTACCTAAAAAATATGATTAAAATAAAAATAGTTTATTGGCCGTGCCCCTCAATGAGAGAAATCAATACAATGTAAAAGATTAAAAGAAAAGAGGTGAAAAAAATGTCCCAAGCTAACATTCCTAATATTACGCCGCTTATTTCAGTTACGACTTCTCAGACGATTCCTTTGCTTTTGGCTTCTGTTGCCCTAGAGGAATTGGCTCTTGCACACATCATTAATGCTGAAGCAGAGAAACTTCAATTAGTTCTAGGAACTTTAACTCCTACTAGAACTACTTTCTCTCCTGCAGTGGTTAATATAACTAATCTTATTGATATTAATACAAGTGTTCAAAGAACACTTCGTGATGTGATTAAGAAGGAAATGCTCCTAGAGTTTAAGTTTGAAAATATCCTTGATTTGATCGCTATCACGCCACGACCAGGAGGTTAAGGTTAGTTAGTTTTGCAGCACCTCACTTAGTCGTTCTAAGTCGATGAAAAGATAAAAATCTTCATATTTCACTTACTCCCGATTGGTGTACCCAACCGGGAGCTTTTTAATTAAATAACTTTGCGTAGCAAACATCAAAAAAATAGTTGTGTCATTCTTTAACCTGAGGAAATAAACTAACATCAGCGCTAAAGAAAACGAGGTGATAACAATGTCACAAGCCAATATTCCGAATATTAGTCCACTCCATTCAGTTACCACCGATCAGGCCGTTACATTGCTGCTGGCTTCCATTGCCCTTGAGGAGTTAGCCCTAGCACACGTCATTAATGCCGAGGCTGAAAAACTTCAATTTGTACTCGGAAAATTAAAGCATGCAAAAACAAAACTTTCTCCCAAAGAGGTTTCCGCATCTAATCTTTTTACAATCAATGCTAGTGCTGAAAGAATCCTTCAGGACGTTATCAAAAAGGAGATGTTATTGCAATTTAAATTAGATAACATCCTTGATTTGACACCAAACGATAAAAAATGAAGAAAAAGAAAGAAAATCTGTTATCGATTTTCTTTCTTCTTCATTTATTGCCTTATAAGGTTGTTCCATCCAAAATGGGGCTTTGGATTGATTGGATAATCCAGAAAAATGAAGAGGTCATGAAGGTTCAAGGTAATTTCTCCTTATCCTCAAGAAAAATAAACAGGAAAATTACTTACTCTCAAGGGATTTCTTCATTTCTTCCCATGACATAAATAAACGAACAATATCTTCTTCTTCGAGTTTGCTTCCCATTTGAACTTCAAAAATTTCAAGATCTTTACTTGCTTTGATTCCGTGCCTAGCGCCTACAGGAATCGTTAGCACATCGCCTTTTTTTACATAAGACAATTTATCATCAAGAACAAATTCTCCTTCACCTTCAACTACCACCCATACTTCACTCCGGTTATGATGATATTGATAGCTGAGGTTGTGCCCTGAAAATATGAATAATCGCTTTGTCAGCACGTCCATTCCGTCAGCGGATTTTTTGTAGTCCAAGACACGATACCACCCCCAACGGCGCTCCTCAAACATAGGGCGTTGTTCGAAATCTTTTACTATCTCTTTGACTTGGTGGCTTACAGATTTTTCTGAAACCAAAATACCATCAGGACTTGTTGCCACAACTACATTTGAAGTACCCAGTACAACCACAGGTAGATCTAATTCATTGATTAAATGTGTATTGATGCAATCTTGACTCATTGAACCCCTGCCGAGGATATTTGTCTGCATCTCCTCCGTCAATGTATTCCAAGTCCCCAAGTCTCTCCAATAGCCGTTATAGGGGGTAACGGCAATTCGCTCTGCCTTCTCTACAATTTCATAATCAAAGCTTATTTTCGGCAGATTATTATAGTGCTCTATTACTTGATCATATTGAGTAGGAAGCCCTCTTTTTTCTAGCTGATTCAGCATATAGCCTAATTTAAAGGCAAATACACCACAGTTCCATAGTGCCTGCTGTTTCACTAAGCGCTCTGCCATCTCTTCTGTCGGTTTTTCCTTAAAACCGGTTACGTTTAAATATTCTTGTGCTTGTTGTCGTTTCATTTCATTTTTTTCAGGAATGATATAACCGTATTTTGTCGAAGCATAGGCAGGATTTACCCCAATTAAAGCGATATCCATACTCGATTCCAAAATAACATCCTCTAATTCTTTAATTTTATTAAAAAATTGATTTTCCACAAAAGGATCAACAGGCATTACAATAATGACATCATTTCTATTAACACCGATTGAGCACAAGTACGTTGCTGCTAATGCGATTGCCGGAAAGGTGTCTCTCCGCTCTGGTTCGATTATTAACGGTACTTCGGTTCCTAATTGACATTGAAGAATATCTACTTGTGCTTTACTCGTCGAGATATACGTACTTTTTAATAATTGATTTAACTCTAATTGTCGCCAGATTCTTTGCACCATGGATTCCAGCTCACCTTCAGAACGTGGCAGCATTTTTAAAAATTGCTTCGATCTGGAGTCATTGGAAAGCGGCCATAATCGTTTTCCGGAACCTCCTGACAGCAATATAAGTTTCATTTCGTGCACCTCTATATAATGGATTACCCAAAAAGTTTCCATCCACTTGAATTACTATCATATGAGTGCAGATGGCATTATGAAATAGATAAAAGCCTTTTAATAAACGAGCTTAGAAAATAAATCTAAGAAAGGATTTTACTTTCTCATTACTTATTATCTTAAAAGAATTATTATCTAAAACAGTGAGACAAGCCGTGTTTGTATTGATTAACTTTTCATATTGTACAAGCAGATAAGTCGAATAGTGTGACCTTCAAGATGGGTATTTTCATATTCAGTAAATTGCTGCCTGCTGGGTAAAAGAATAGTCCTCTGCTTGGTCTTTTATCCGAACTTATAAATTAAATGAAATGGAGTGATAAAATGTCTAATCCAAACATCTCTAATATCACACCTACGATTTCCCTTAGTTTAGGACAAACTGTACCTTTACTATTGGGTTCTATTGCATTAGAAGAACTCGCTTTGGCTCATTTGCTGAATGCAGAAGCGGAGAAGGTTCAATTTGTGCTCGGAACATTAGCCCCTACTAGAACTACATTTTCTCCAGCAACGGTTTCGCTCTCGAACCTTTTTTCGCTTGATACAAGTGTTCAAAGAACCCTTCGTGATGTGATTAAAAAGGAAATGCTTCTGGAGTTCAAGTTTGAAAATACGTTAGATTTAGCTGCCATTGTTGCAGGCTTTGGTCCTTTTACATTTTCCTTTACAGGAGCGGTGGTAACAATTACTGTCCCAGCAGGTGCAGCTGTTGCCAGAATTCAGGCCCTTGGTGCTGCTGGCGGATCAGCACTCGGTTCCACCGGAGGTAGCGGGGCTTCTGTACAGGGCGACTTTGCTGTGACACTAGGAGAATCACTGGCGATACTTGTTGGGGGAATGGGCGCATCTACTGTCTTCAGTGAAGCCGGTGCTGGCGGTGGCGGTGGTTCGTTTGTATGGATAGGAGCAGTCCCTGCTGATCTTAATCCATCAACATTATTGGTCGCGGCTGGAGGGGGAGGCGGCGGTGGTTTCAATGCTGTTGGCGGCGGTGGAAACGGAGTAGATGCTTCAATAGTAGATATCACAAATACTGGTCCAGGAACAACTGGAAATCCTGTAGGGGGTGCTCCTGGTTCTAGCGGGAACGGCGGTGGTGCAGGTACTGATTCACTAGACGGCGGCGGAGGCGGCGGTGCAGGGGTTTTCTCCAATGGAGGAAATGCATCCCCCGGCGGCGGTGGCGGCACAGCTATTGATGCTGGTGGTGCCGGTGGAGCTGGTTTTGTTGGTGCAGGTGCTGGCGGTTTCGGCGGCGGCGGCGGCGCCGGCAGGAGTGGCGGCGGTGGTGGCGGCTATAGCGGCGGTGGTGGAGGAAGTATTCCAGCCCCGGGTGCCAATGCCGGTAGCGGAGGCGGCGGAGGCGGTTCGCGAAATAATGGAACGAACCAAGTTAACGCAGCTGGTGTCGGTACAGACAACGGAGTAGTCATTATTACCTTTATGTGATCTAGCCATTGCTGAAATGTCATGAAAATTACTGACGTCTTTTAAATAATAGAAGGGAATCAGCCAGGCTTTTTGGTTAAAGCACTGGCTGTTTTGGTTTACTGCTATTTTTCGTTTTCATAGAATCCAAAAAATATTAAACAAGCATCCGAATTAGTAGATTCTAGGGGCGGACCTTCACCAATAAAGCAATTGGAATAATAAATATTGGGTGTGATCTTAGTAGACATTCTTCGCCTCTTCCTGAGATGGAGCCTTCCTCAGCAATTATTTGTCCAAAAAGTGCTCTTCATTTTCCTATATTTAAAAACTGTGAAAACGCATGCGAGAAAGCCTTTTTTGCTAGTTTTTTGGGAAAACAGACAAATACACAATCTCTTAAACCTTAATTGAATAAAAATAATAAGGAACAAAGGCTTGTACAGCTTTTGTAAAAATCACCAAGGAGGTGAATAATAATGTCTAATCCCAACATAGGGAATATTACGCCTACAATCTCGCTTAGTGTAGGACAAACTGTTCCACTACTACTGGCTTCCATAGCCCTCGAGGAGCTGGCTCTCGCTCACCTGGTGAACGCAGAAGCCGAAAAACTTCAACTTGTTCTTGGCACATTAACCCCAACAGGTGCTACATTATCTCCTGCAACGGTTTCGTTGACCAACCTTCTTACTTTGAATGCAAGTGTACAAAGAACACTTCGCGATGTGATCAAGAAGGAAATGCTTCTTGAATTCAAGTTTGAAAATATTCTTGATTTAATCGCACTCACTCCAGGATTGGTTGGTCCAACGCCACTAGCTTGCCCTTGTAATGCTACATTGAACTTCCATATGGGTGGTGTCTCAATTACTGTTCCTGGCGTCGGTGTAGTGACAGGTGATATCGATTTAACTGGAGCGATTTGCCCAAGCTGCGGTCCAGCAGGTAGTATGTTTACATTTAATTTCGACTCAGCACCACCTGGTTTTAGCGAATCTTTCATAGCTACAACAATCACTTCGGTAACTTGTCCTGTTCTATCGGATATTTTAAATACCATGATTGTAACGGGATCTGGAACAGGAAACTTTAATGGTGCACCGTTCTCTTCTACCTTCACTCTCCTATTGACTGATGTAGAGCCACCATCACCTACTGCAACATTTGTACTAACTATCGATAATACTCCTAATGGAACGCAGGTTGTCACCTTTACACAAAACGGAGAAGGACACGTGGAAATAACAGGTTGCCCCTTACCTTAACAAACATTTAGTTATAACAACTCCCATTCCGAATATGGAATGGGAGTTGTTTGGTTTAGCGGTAAAACGCATAAATGCCTCCAGTCTTTTTTCTTAAAGTACTGGCTTTTTTTTGTTTACTCTCTCCTACTAAAAACACAGCAATTGGATTAGCACATAGAAAAAAATTTTTTTTCGTGATATTAGCCGTCTTCAATTAAATATTTTTTCATAATGTGCAAGTGTATAAGTCTTTTTTAGATACCTGCACCTACGGGGTATATATAACGGACTTATATAAAAAATTGAAATGGAATGATGAAATGTCTAATCCAAACATACCTAATATAACACCCACGATTTCCATTAGTTTGGGTCAAACTGTTCCATTGCTTCTTAGCTCTGTCGCCATCGAGGAACTAGCCTTGGCTCATTTGCTGAATGCAGAAGCGGAAAAGCTTCAATTTATTATCGGAACATTAACTCCTACACGTACTACTTTTACTCCTGCAACCGTTTCCTTAGCCACTCTTCTTTCTGCGGATACAAATGTCCAAAGAACCCTTCGTGACGTGATTAAAAAGGAAATGCTATTGGAGTTCAAATTTGAACATACGTTGGATTTAGCTGCCACTGTTACGAACTTGGATCCTTTTACATTTGACCATGCGTGGGATTCAGCTGCCACTGTTACGAACTGGAATCCTTTTACATT